>JAFUSD010000217.1 GCA_017480685.1 Bacteroidaceae bacterium | reverse complement strand
CTTTGGGTTTCCGTTTGACTTGTCGAAACGGGCAGTGAAGTCGAACACATACATTCCGCGGAATGCGTAGTGTAGCTGGGTTGCAAAGTTCTCGTTCTTACCACGTCCTACACCAGAGCTGAAGCTTGAGATTACACCGCCTGCGAGGGCCGATGTGATGTCACTCGTTGGAAGCCAGCGGCGTCCGATGCCCTGTGATGAAGAGTTGTTTGAGCCATACTCTCCGCGAATCATGAACTGCATAGAGTGGTCTTCGTTGTTGAAGTGTGGGGCATAAGTGAGGCTGTGACGAGTGCTGAAGCTGTGGCTCTTGCTCTGGCTGGTGTTTGCAACGTTGGAGTTGCTGCCTGTCCATCCGTCGGTCTGCAGAATTGATGGTGCAAACGAGTAGGAGTCGTCGCTGTTCACTCCGAATGTAACCGATCCTTGGTATGAGAGTCTGTGCTGGTCACCGCGTGTGCCAAGGATTTCATAATGCATGATGAATTCAGGCGAAAGTGACAGGTGGTTTGAAGAGCTGCGTCCGAGGTTGGCATTTGCCACAGGGTTGGCCACTCCAAGCTGGTCGTTGAGCACTGACGATGTATATTCCTTCTGCATGATGTAGAAGTCGCCTGTAGGACGTTCGTTCTCATCTTCCTCGAAGATTGCCACGTTTGGCATTTTCTGATATGCTATACCGAGGAGGTCGCCTCCATAGGTTTGCTTGTTGTGAGTGTAAGAGAGTGAGAAGTTCGTAGATACCGTGATGCGGTTTGACACATTATAGTCGAGAGCCACACGTGTGGTATAACGGTTGAGTTTCTGGCGGATAACCGTACCTATCTGATGGTCGTATCCTCCTGAAACACGGAAGCGTGCTTTTTCACCACCACCCGAGAGTGATACATAGTGCTGGTGGTTCTGTCCGAACTGCTTCACTACGTCCTGCCAGTCAGTATTGTTGTTGAACATGTGGTACTGAGAGTAGTTGGGGTCGTAGTTGATTTCTGGCACATAAGCCGTAGATGTGTTATCAGAAATACGGCTGTCGACTTCTGGGTTGAAGTAAGACTCCTTGAGGAACATGGTATAGTCGTCACCGTTCAGGATTTTGATACCCTCAGGTTGCCAAGTACCGGTGAAGCGGTATGAGTAGTTGACGCGTGTCTTACCACGTTGACCACGTTTTGTCTTGATTTCGATTACACCGTTTGCACCGTGTGCACCCCAGATTGCTGTTGCAGCAGCGTCCTTGAGTACTGTGATGCTTTCGATATCTTCAGGGTTCACCTGCAGGAGTTCTGCGAAGCGTTCTTCGGTTGCGTTGTTGTAGTCGAAGTCGTCGCTTACGTGCTCTGACCAGATGTTTCCGTTTACTACGATGAGCGGTTCTGCATTACCGGTGATTGTACTTACACCACGCAGACGCATTGTAGTACCTGCACCGAGGTTACCAGAGTTCATCACGATGTCAAGACCTGCGATACGTCCCTGGAGGGCTTCGTCGACCGAAGTCATTGCAAGTCCTTCGAACTCGGTCATGCTGATTGTCTGCTGTGCAGTCGAGATTTCAGTGATAGGGATTGAGAGTCCGGTTCCTTCTGTCATCTGTGTACCCTTGATGACCACTGTCTCGATTTGTGTGTCGCTTTGCAGCACAATTTTATACACCTTTTTATTAATAGGGAGGTTCTGTGTCTTATATCCGACGTATGAAATCTGAATATGGTCTTTCGGATTTACACACTTGAACGAGAAGTTACCATTGATATCAGTAACTCCGTGGGCGACGATACGTTTGTTGGCATCTATTTCGACAACGTTCACCATCATCAGAGGTTCAATGTCGTCGGATACAGTACCTGAAATTATGTCGCCTGCCTTCACCTGCGCCTGTGCCATCGTACAGAAGCAAGCTAACAGCATTAACATTGATATTATTCTTTTCATACTCATTGTTATTTACGCTTATTTTGCCTATAGATTTCTGCACGCTTCTTTATCGCTTCCTCCTCTTCTGGTATATACAGTTCGTTTGGAGAATAGATGAACTGATTTGCCTGTGGAGTGTTGAGAGGATAGAGGTATGGTTCAACTTCGCCGGTTTCTTCGTTGACTTTGGTTCCCATAATACCTTCTGGATAGTACTTGTAGAGCAATGGGTGATCTATTGCCTGCAGTACTACGGCAGATGAAGTATTGATGAGCGTAGCCTTGTTAACGTCGGTATTGTTGAGCCAGAACTCACGAGCCATGTGGTTATACATCTTGTCTTTCACGATTGGCTGGCGAGCAGAACAGATACCCTTGACAAACATTTGTGTGTTGTTGTCTGCGTATTCTACAGTCAGCTTGAATGAGCGGCCTGTTGCTACATTGATTTTACCTGATTCGTAGTTTCCGCTTTCGAATCCTGGGTCTATGAAGAGTGAGTTATCCTGTATGTGATACTTGATGAAGTCGAGCATTACTTTCTGCAGGTGTGCAGCAGAGTCGAGCACGTCGCCGTAGAACAACAGGGTGTCACCTAATTCATTATATATAACAGTTGAGTCGTCGGCATCGATTTCGCGTGCCTCGTCAAGCATTTCGAGTGTCGGGAGTCCCAGCGCGTATGCCTCTTCCATTGCTGCATTTGTAGGAGCATAGATGGTATAGTGGTATGTGTTGAGGAGGTATCCGATACTCTCTGATGATTTTGTCGGGCTGTATATCAAGTTACCATTACGCGAAACTGATGACCATCCGAGTACTGCACGTGGGCTGGTTGAGAGTGCACCACTTTCTGTCAGCATTGCAAAGAATTCGCTGAACTCGTCATTCTCGGCAAGGACGTCGCTGGTTGCCTTCACGGTTGAGTAGAGGGGCTCGTCGACTACGTAGGCGTGGCCGTTCTCCATCGTGTAGACTTGATTTACGGTAAGTGGATTGTTGTGGTCGAGGTGCCATCCTCCTGCTGCGGTCATTGATCCTGCAACATTTATTGTGCCTCCTACCTCGATATAGTTCAGTCCTTTTGTGCGATAGTAGTGTTTGCCTTGTGTGATGGTGAGTTCGTTGTCGGGGTGAACCACGATGATATTGTCGAGGATTTCACGCAGACGGTTGTAGACTGGGTCGGAGTCGCCTGCACTACCTACTGAGCCTCCACCGACTACAGTGCTGAGCGAGTCGCCCTTGAGCCATGTACCGTCTTCTTGCAGTACGGCATTGTAAACCACGGCCTTCACACGACGTTGCAGGTTGGTTCCGTTGGGGTCGAACACGAATTTCCAGATGTGGGTTTCAGACTGTCCGAGTGTAACAGGGTCAACGTATGTAAGCATACCTTCATTGAGTGGAATGAAGAAGCTGTAGTGTGACACGATTGAGTTGAGGTAGGCATCAAACTGGAGTACCTGAATTGCATTGTAGATTACTGTCATTGCTTCGGTCACCACAGTAGGGAACATGACTGACGAGTAGCTTGTTGGTGTGAACACCTTGTTGGTTTGGTAGATTACGCCGTTGCAAGCCAGGAATACACTGTCAAGGTCTTCTGTAGTGATTCCCATCTCCATTGCAGCATCGTTGAGCACTGAGCTGAACTTTGAGGGGACAGATGCGACGAATGACTTGAGCATGTTGTTGTTGATGAGTTCGCGCACTACTTTGTTTGGCACGTTTTCCCATGAACCGAAATTGTCTTTCAGTGGTTTGCCGCCACCTTCGTCCCACCACAACTGTAATGCGACGTTGTTCGGAACAATCATACAGCCCATGTCTTCCATTACCTCGTCACGGTTCTGGTCGAGTATTGAGCCTGGCTGGTAGCGGTTCCATCCTGGGTCATACTTGATGATATCTGTCACAGGGTTACGGTCTTTGTCTTGAATGCGCTGAGTGTTGGTAGTTCCTGTACTTGCGCTACCACGATCGGCGAAGTATGACTTCTGGTATACAGAGTCTACATGTGTTCCGTAGATTTCGTTGTAGCGTTCGGTCAGATCGTAATCGTAGATAGGTCCGCAGAAGCGCTCAAGCAGTTCGCTGTACTGGCTGAGCTGTGACTTTGTACGGATTACCTCTGCCATGTTTTCGAGTGGAAGCATCACTTTGTCTACCTTGTGCAAGAATCCGTTCTTACAGAAGATGTTTGCTTCAATCACCTTACATGCATTTACGAATGCGTCGTCTGACTTGTGTGTTCCGACTGGCAGGTTGTAGAGGCGGTCTACGTCATCACCTGTAATCATGTTCTGCTCCAGGAAGCGTGGCATGAAGTGAATCATTGGCGATGCACCTGAACCGTCGCGGAAGAGTACGATCGTGTCGTGTGTCTGTGCCAGGTTTGTCCAATAGACTGTGTTTGGCAGACGCGGGTCGTCGGTGCGGATTACGTCAACTGAGTCATAGACTTGGAGTGATGCAGTACGGCGCATACACTCTCCTTCAATAGGTCCTCGCACGCTCGAAAGCATACTGATTGGGTAAGGGTTGTCGATCATTGACGAGCGCAGGATGATTTTCTTCTGTGCCAGTGTCAGTTGATCATAACTTGTCACTCCCCATTGATTGTTGTGATAGAATGCATTGAATGCATCGTCATCAGCAATGAACAGGGTCTTTGAACCTGTTTTCGAAAGTGTTTCTTTCTCGCCCAGGTCATCGATGAGCTGCAAGAAATTCTTGTAGTTGCCTTGGTCTACCATATAACCGTAGATGGTGTTCAAACCGGTTGGTTGTTCATCATCCAGGTTGTATCCATCTTTACAACCGAAGAACCCAAGAGTTGCAGCACACAAAGCACCTCCTACCAGAAGATGTTTGTGCAATTTGTTACTCTGAAAGTTAAACAACATAAATTTTAAGATTATTAATTTATTGATTATTGATTGTTTTCGTTTAGTGAGTTGAGCCGTTGGTGTGTTGTGGCTCTCTACTTGTTGAGCATAGGGTTGATGTTCAGTTATTCATCTGGACCACGGCTCAAGTAGTGTTCTTTTTGTTTTGTTGTCTTTTTACACATGTTTCTTTTCGGGTTTGATTGGTTATTATTAAGTTAATTTTTATCAATCGAGTGTTATGTCGAGACGTATGCGGTAGTAGTAGCTGTCAGCGTACACAAGAAACACTGATGCGTTGCAGTTGGTGCCGCTTGCGGGACGTTCCACGTCGGCTGTGTAGGCGAAGTCAAGCGTGCTGTTGTCTGGGTTGAAACCCACTTTGCAGTCGCTGCTGCCCCATGACGTGGCTGTTCCGTCGAACTTCATGTAGAAGCCGTTTGATGAGGTCTCGTGGTTGTAGGCAGTCTGGCGCGTCATCAGTTCGCCGGTCTGTATATCTTTGCAGACCATATAGGTCAGTTCGTTAAGTGTTGCCCCTGTGGGGAATTTGGATAGTATGTCGTCAATTTTTATTGATATCGGTTGTTTGTCGTAGGCTGCTACGTCTGAGAGGTCGTAGTTGCTGGTTATGGTTTCCTCACCTACGCTCTGCATGTTGCGCCAGGAGAAGAGCGAGGGGTTTACGTTTACGTTGTCGTAGGTTCCGGCTGGCACGACATCGATGCCGAAGTGGACGGTTACGTATACGTAGAGCGTCTGGCGGCTGCGGGTCACGCTGTAGCGCATCTTCACGGTGTGTTCGTCGCCTGTGGAGCAGATGCTTGGATGGCAGCCGTATGACCATGAGTAGACATCGCTCGTGGTGGTGTTGCTCGGGTTGATGTATACGTGTGAGTTGCTGTTCCAGTTTACCACGTCGCCTGCGTCGTTGAACCATGCTCCCCATGTGCCTTCGCCGGTGCGGCGTCCTACGCTGCCGTTGCTGTTGAGCGATGTGAGGCTGACGGTGGCATTGTTGATTTCGGCTTCGCTGATGCCGAGTGCCTGTGCGAGCATTTCGGGCTCAATCTCGATGCGGTCGCTTTGTGTATATCCGTCGGCCTTGCTCATCACGACGTAGATGTCGATATTTGTGCCGTCGGTGTAGGTGTTGAGCACTCCGTATTTGGTTTCGTCATCATCGCCTTCGCTGCCGCTCTGGGGGTATGCGTTGATTATGGTGTTGAGGTATGCGGTGCGGCCGTTGAGCCATGTACGCATCTTCTCTATCTCGTCGGCAATGACGTAGGACACTGTCTGGCCTCCGCCCCACCAGCCGCCGCCGGTTGTGCGGGTGAGCGGCCAGCGCTGGAAGTCGCGCGAGTAAGCACCTTTATTGAGTTCGGCTATATACTTCTCCATCTCGGCCCAGTTGCGGGTGAAGATCGAGTCTTTCACCGAGTTCCACAGTGCCTTGTACTCGCGAGTATAGCGGTCTGACTTGAACATGTCGGTGAAATAGCGTGGTACTCCGCCACGCGTGCCGATGCGGTTGCCGGGGTCGGTGCCGAGCAGAAGGGTGCGGTAGTTGTTGAAGAAGACGTGACCGGTGTACATGTCGCTCCAGTCGAAATCGAAACCGGCATCCCAGTCCCAGAAGGGGCCCATGGCCCACTTGCCGTTAGCTTCCTTATACATAAAGATGGAGCGTGGGGCTGCCAGCTCTACATTGTAGCTGTATTCTTGGAGCATGGCCATGGTCATGAATGAACGCATGTCCATGAGCGAGTCGAGGGTGTCGTAGTCGACCGACTTGATGGCATTTTCCAACTCGGCGAGGAGTGCCTGGATTGAGTCCTTGGTCTGTGCATCCACGTCTTTCGGATACTTCACTGCCATCGGCATGTTGTAGACTGTCGACCAGAAGTTGTCGGTTGCATCGGGACTGAGGCTCGGACCGTCGTCGAGGTCCATGGCAAGGAGGATTCCTCCGTTGTCGGCCACAGCCACACGGCTCTTACCCTGCTCCACCTGCTCGGTGAGCTGATAAAGACCGCGATACTCGCCGTCGAGGAAGAGCTCGACATAGCGGGTGTGGTTGCAGTAAGGCATACCCATCCAGCGAGCTACCTCAAACATGAAAGTATTCATAAGGTCGGTCACGTCGCGGAAGTTGGCCAGAAGCACCCAGTCTTTGTTTGAGTCGAGGCCAAGCATCTTGTGCTTCGTATCGAGCTTGATGCGATAAGGCTTCTTGTCATACCACTCCCAAGTGGAATTGCCACGACCACGGATGCGGCCAGAACCGGAATACATGTTGTAACCATCGCGACCGTCAAGCGAGATGTAGCAAGACACATAATCATCCTTGGAGTGTACACCCACCGAACCATCGGTGGTGATGTTCAACGAGTAGACTTGATACTTGTTGTGAGACTGCTCAGACTCAGGCAGTTCGTCAGCAAAAGTAACGCTGTCGACCATAGACACGGCGAACGGAACACAATTGTCCACACCCTCAACCTCATCTATACGATGAGCACGCATCTGCTGCTGATTCTGAGAAAAATCGAAATGAGAGAAATGAGCAGTTTCATAAGGGAAACTCCACTCATAATCATAGTTGGATTCATGCACATTAACTTTCAACCACTGTTGACCACAGGCAGGGCTGACCATCGCTATGGCCAGCAAAAGTGTAAATATGCGACTTGAAAACGTCATTGTTCAATTCTTATTAATAACCGGTGGTATATATAGAAATTTCTAATCGGCTACAAACTTACGCATTTTTTTTGATATGATAATAACTTTTAACAAAAAAATAAACATCATCCCCCTATTTTATTTATAAAATAGCTTAAAAGGACTTTAAAGTAAGTTAAAGACGGCAGGAAAACCGCAGGCCAAAGCCTCACCCGCAACAAGCGGAAGCAACAACGGCAACAAGCGGAAGCAACAACGGCAACAAGCGGAAGCAACAACGGCAACAAGCGGAAGCAACAACCGTAGTCCGATTAATACCCTCTACCTCCGCTGAGGACATCCTCAGAATTTGTTGACGATATCCTCGCAAGCCGTTGACGATATCCTCGCAAGCTGTTGACGATATCCTCGCAAGCCGTTGACGATATCCTCGCAAGCCGCTGACGATATCCTCACAAGCCGTTGACGATATCCTCACAAGCCGTTGACGATATCCTCGCAAGCCGTTGACGATATCCTCGCAAGCCGCTGACGATATCCTCGCAGTTGATTACCCGATAAGAAAATCATCACTGACAGGTATATGCAGTGAAGCATTTGATACATAGTGAAGCATTTGATACATACAATTAGAGAGACCTACAAGCCCCACCAATAAGCAGGGGTTACAAGGTATGTAAGGTTTTCAGGACTAATAGGGTTTACAAGACTGGAAAGGTTTAACCCAAAACCATATAAGCAGAGCATATCAAATGATTGCATCGGCCTCACGCTGTGCAAAGACAAGTCATCCCCAAAAACACAAAAGCACCCCCAAACAAGGAGATGCTTTTTATGCACAGATGTTAACTGCGATATGCATGACAGCTGTCTACACAGCTGGAAAATACAATTTACAGCCGAAACCTACAACTCATTCAGCAAAACAAGCTTCAGTCATCGGCCCATTGTCCTTCTGTTTACTCAGCAGCAGGAGCTTCAGTAGCAGCCTCAGTAGCCTCTGCCTTTGGAGCTTCAGCAGCCTCTGCCTTTGGAGCTTCAGCAGCCTCTGCAGCAGGAGCCTCTGCCTTTGGAGCCGACTTACGCGAACGGCGAGTACGAGAAGCCTTCTTCTCTGTCTTTGCCATGTTCTCGTCAAAGTCTACCAACTCAATGAATGCCATATCGGCATCGTCAGAAGCACGCTTACCCAACTTGATAATACGAGTGTAACCACCCGGGCGGTTGCCCACCTTGGTTGCCACAGTGCCAAAGAGTTCGGTAATTGCATACTTGTTTTGCAGATAGCTGAAGACAACACGACGCGAAGCCGTAGTATCCTCCTTTGCCTTTGTTATCAGAGGCTCTACATATACACGAAGAGCCTTGGCCTTCTGTAGAGTCGTGGTGATACGCTTGTGCATAATCAGAGATGTTGCCATGTTTGACAACATTGCAGCTCTGTGAGATGCTGTACGACTCAGGTGATTGAATTTCTTATTGTGTCTCATCGTTGATTAATCTTTATCCAGTTTATACTTAGAAGTGTCGGTCCCGAATGTAAGGCCGTGCTTTTCGAGCAGATCGTCAAGTTCTGTGAGCGACTTCTTACCGAAATTACGGAATTTCAGAAGCTCTGCCTTCGAATAACGAACCAACTCACCCAATGTTTCGACATTGGCTGCCTTCAGGCAGTTGAGTGCACGGACAGACAGGTTCATGTCGGTGAGTTTAGTCTTGAGCAACTGACGCATACGCAAAATCTCTTCATCAAACTCCTCATTACCATCGAGGTCAGTGTTGTCCAGTGTAATCTTCTCATCAGAGAACAACATGAAGTGGTAAATCAAGATTTTTGCTGCCTCACGAAGGGCATCCTTCGGATGAATGGAGCCGTCTGTGCTAATCTCAAGCACCAACTTATCGTAGTCAGTCTTCTGTTGTACACGATAAGGCTCGACAGAGAATTTCACGTTACGGATTGGAGTATAGGTAGAGTCAATGGCAAGTTCGTTGATTTCCTTACAATAGACACGATTCTCATCAGAAGGGACATAGCCACGACCCTTGTTGATATTGAGTTCTATCTCCAATGTTGCCTGCTCATCTAAATGACAAATGACCAAATCGGGATTTAACACTCCAAATCCGCTGAGATATTTCGAGATATCACCAGCTTTGAACTCAGTGGAATTCTCGACAACGATGGAGACCTTCTCTGACTCCACGCCGTCGGCTATTTGCTTGAACCTTACTTGCTTCAGGTTCAAGATAATGTTGGTGACATCTTCCTTGACTCCAGGCACTGTGGCAAATTCATGCTCAACGCCTGCTATGCGAATCGTATTGATGGCATATCCCTCAAGAGAGGAGAGCAGGATACGACGTAAAGAATTACCAATAGTAATTCCGAAGCCTGGCTCCAGAGGACGGAATTCAAACTTTCCGTACTTGTCGTCTGACTCCAACATTATTACTTTTTCAGGTTTTTGAAATGCTAATACCGCCATTGTTATTGTTTATTTAGAGTACAACTCGACTATCATCTGCTCTTTTATATTCTCAGGAATGTCTGCACGCTCGGGCAAATGCAGGAGTTTTCCACCCTTAGCCTCTTCGTTCCATTCAATCCATGGATACTTGCTATGGTTGAAACCTGCAAGAGATGCAGCAATAACTTCGAGAGACTTGGCTTTTTCGCGAACTGCAACCATCTGACCAGGCTTAACCGAATAAGACGGGATGTTTACAACCTGACCATCAACTGTAATGTGCTTATGACTTACAAGCTGACGAGCAGCAGAACGTGTAGGAGCAATACCAAGACGGTAAACCATGTTGTCGAGACGAGATTCAAGCGACTGAAGCAAAACCTCACCGGTCACGCCCTCAGACGATGCCGCCTTCTCAAACAGGTTGCGGAACTGACGCTCCAGAACACCATAAGTATACTTTGCCTTTTGCTTTTCTGCAAGCATAAGACCATACTCAGAGGTCTTCTTGCGACGATTGTTTCCATGTTGACCTGCAGGATAGTTTCTCTTAGAAAGAACCTTGTCAGGTCCAAATAATGCCTCACCGAAACGACGAGAGATTCTTGATTTTGGGCCTATATATCTTGCCATATCAATTTTTTATGTTTTGCGCACAACACACCTTGTGCAGCCGCAACGGCAGAAAGGAAATGATGCCGTCTAAAATACAAGTGGCTGTGCAATTTACGATTTTTAAACTCTTCTTCTCTTTGGAGGACGACATCCATTGTGTGGAAGCGGAGTGACGTCAACAATTTCTGTCACTTCAATACCGGCACCGTAGACGCCACGGATAGCAGACTCACGGCCATTGCCCGGACCCTTAATATAGGCAACCACTTTTCTCAATCCAAGATCGTATGCAACCTTTGCACAATCCTGGGCCGCCATCTGTGCTGCATAAGGAGTGTTCTTCTTCGAACCCCTAAAGCCCATCTTACCTGCTGAAGACCAAGAAATGACCTGACCCTCGCTGTTGGCCAAGGTAACAATGATATTGTTGAACGATGAGTGAACATGAAGTTGTCCCTGAGCACCAACCTTGACGTTTCTCTTTTTAGCAGAAGTTGTTTTCTTTGCCATACTTGATTATTATTTAGTAGCTTTTTTCTTGTTTGCAACAGTCTTTTTCTTACCCTTACGAGTACGCGCATTGTTCTTAGTCGACTGACCACGAACAGGCAAACCAAGACGATGACGTATTCCTCTGTAGCAACCTATGTCCATCAAACGTTTGATGT
>JAFUSD010000216.1 GCA_017480685.1 Bacteroidaceae bacterium | reverse complement strand
TGAGCGAGAAGATGTACGACGATGCAATACCTGTGTTGACATCGATGAAGCCCGGACCTTGGTCTTTTGGTTTGAACGGAGGTGTGGCGATACGCACGTTGAGCGTGATGATGTCGCCCTCGTCGGGATAGTTGGCCATTGAGTATGCACGGATGGTTGGCTCGGGGTTGACGCACTTGAGTGGGAACAGACCGAACTTCTCCCATGCAGGCAGATATGTATCGCCGATGAGACTCTTGTCGAAGTCTTTGTCGTAGTCGATGCAATCGAATGCAGGGATGCGGATTTGTGCATACGAACCTGGCTCGAAGTCCATGTGCTCGCCTGGAGGCAGAGCCACCTTGTACTCCTTGATGAATGTAGCCACGTTCTTGTTGCCGATAACGGTGCACTCCCATTCCTTGACTCCCATGACAGAGTCTGGCACCTTGATAGAGAGGTCGCCCTTCACCTTGGCCTGGCAGCCGAGGCGATAGCCTTCCTTGATTTGCTTGCGTGTGAAGTGTCCCTTCTCTGAGTCGAGAATCTCGCCACCGCCTTCGGTAATCTGACACTTGCACTGTCCGCACGAGCCTTTACCACCACATGCTGATGGCAGATAGACATCGTTGGCAGCAAGTGTAGAGAGGAGGCTGGAGCCCTGGTCAACGGTGAGTTTGTCTTTTCCGTTGATGGTGATTGTCACCTGACCGCTTGGAGAAAGGTATTTCTTAGCCACGAGGAGTATGATGACGAGCACGAGCACAATCACCAAGAATACTCCTATACTATATAAAATGAATTGTATATCCATGTCTGTTGATTCCTTTCTGTTTTAGAGTTTGAGACCAGAGAAACACATAAATGCCATTGCCATGAGGCCTACGGTGATGAACGTGATGCCGAGTCCTTGCAGGGGCTTTGGCACGTCGCTGTATGCCATCTTCTCTCGAATAGCAGCGAGACCGACGATAGCGAGAGTCCAACCGATACCTGAACCAAGAGCGTATGCGATGCAGTCGCCTACCCCACCGATGGCCTGAGTGGATGTCTCAGGGTCGAGCAGGATGCGCTGTTGCATGAAGAGTGATGCACCCATGATGGCGCAGTTCACAGCGATGAGCGGCAGGAAGATACCGAGTGCATTGTAGAGCGATGGTGAGAAACGCTCGACAATCATCTCGACCAGCTGTACCATTGCGGCGATGACTGCGATGAACAGGATGAATGCGAGGAATGTGAGGTCAACACCTTCGGCCAGTGCGCCGTCGGCGAGGACCTTGGTCTGCAAGAGGTAGTCAACGGGCACGGTGATGAGCAACACGAAGGTCACTGCGATACCGAGTCCAAGACTGGTCTTGACGGTCTTAGATACTGCGAGATAAGAGCACATACCTAAGAAGAACGCGAATATCATGTTGTCCACAAATATGGAGCGGACGAACAAACTAATGAAATGTTCCATAATTGATTTGCTGTTTACTTGTTTAGATATGTTTACTTATTCTCTTCTTTATTCACTGCACGGTGTACCCAGATGACACATGCAACGAGGATGAGTGCCATGGCAGGCATGGTCATCATACCGTTGTTGATGTAGAGTCCGCCTGCTTCCATGTATGCACCTTCAGGAATGATGGTGAGTCCGAAGATGGTACCGAAGCCGAGGAGTTCGCGCACGAAACCAACGACTACGAGCACAGCTGCATAGCCGAGTCCGTTGCCTATTCCGTCGAGGAACGACTCCCACGGTCCGTTTTGCATGGCGAATGCCTCGAGGCGACCCATGAGGATACAGTTGGTGATGATGAGTCCGACATAGACCGAGAGCTGCACGCTCACATCATATACGTATGCCTTCAGTATGTTGCTCACGATGGTAACGAGAGCAGCCACTACGACCAGCTGCACGATGATGCGGATGCGGTTTGGTATGGTCTTGCGGATGAGTGATATAATCACGTTAGAGAAAGCCGTGATGACGGTGACAGAGAGTCCCATCACAATGGCAGGCTTAAGCTGAGAGGTGACGGCAAGAGCCGAGCAGATACCCAGCACCTGTACGGCTATAGGGTTGTTTAGGTTGAGTGGGCCAGTGAATATGGCTCCGTTCTCTTTTGAAAATAAACTCATATTCTTAGTCCTCCATTTCTTCTACTTTAGGTTCAACTGGATGGTCGATTGTAGGAACCACTTCGTATTCCTCGACCTCTACGGTCACTCCCTCGTTAGGGTCGGCAACAGGTGCTGCATTGCCTTTGAGCACTTCCACATACTTGGCGATGCTTGTCTTGAGCATCTGGTCAACTCCGTTGGATGTGAGTGTAGCTCCTGTCACTGCATCTACATAGTAGTCGGTCTCAAGTCCGTTTGGTGCCTTGCCTTGCTTGTAAACGCCCAGTGCCACCTCGCCGTCCTTGAACAGTTTCTTGCCTTTGAATGAGTCTTGGAACCATTGTTCGGCGATGCGTGCACCAAGTCCGGCAGTCTCGCTCTCGTGCGAGAAGTAGGTACCGAACACGGTCTCACCGTCGGCATCGACTGCCACATAGCCCCAAAGTCCGCCCCACAGACCTGCTCCCTTGACTGGGATGACGGTCTTCTGCTGGCCATCGACTTCTGCCTTGAAGCATGAGTCGGTCTCGGAGAGGTAGACGACTTCCTTGATAACTTCGTTGTACTTGCCTTCGATGTCGGCCTGATCTCTCAGGTTGAGCGAGGCGAGCACTTGCGACTTGCGGTCGTTCTCAACGTTGGCATCCTGTGTGGGTTTCAGTGCTGAAGCCACGAATGCAAGGAGGAACGCTGCAATGATAACAACGATAGTTGCGTACACAATGGTGTAAACATTGCTGTTGGTATTCAATTTTGCCATAGTTTCTTTCCTCCTTATTATTTAATAGCGGCACGCTTGGCGCGCTTGTTGATGTTTGACTGTACGAAGCAATAGTCGATGAGCGGTGCAAATACGTTCATCAAGAGGATTGCGAGCATCATGCCCTCTGGGTATCCTGGGTTGAGCACACGGATGATGATTGCCATGGCTCCGATGAGCAGACCGAATATCCACTTGCCTGCCTCGGTGCGAGGTGCGGTGACGGGGTCGGTTGCCATGAAGACGGCACCGAATGCAAAGCCTCCGACGGTGAGTTGTTCCCACCAAGGGAAGTTGAGTGTCTCGGCATCGCCGTAGCGCAGGAAGTATGCCATGACGGCTCCACCTACGAATGTGGAGAGGATGATTTTCCAGCTAGCGATACCTGCCCAGATGAGGATACATGCACCAATCATGATGGCTACGAACGATGTCTCGCCTATCGAACCTGGTATGGTACCGATGATGGTGTCCATAGGAGCAGCGGTCACTGCTTCGCCGGCAGCGAGTTGTCCGAGTGGAGTGGCTGCGCTATATCCGTCGATGGTTCCGTTGATGCTGTCCATGTAGTTGGCGTTCACCCATACTTTGTCGCCCGACATCATCGAGGGGTATGCAAAGAAGAGGAATGCACGTGTGACGAGTGCAGGGTTGAAGATGTTCATACCGGTTCCGCCGAACACTTCCTTGGCGAAGATTACGGAGAATGCGGTTGCCAGGGCTATGATCCACAATGGGCAGTTCACTGGCACGATGAGTGGTATGAGCATACCGGTAACGAAGAATCCTTCGTGTACTTCTTCCTTCTTCCACTGAGCCACAGCAATCTCGATGCCGAGACCTACGGCGTAGCTCACTACAATCTTAGGCAGTATGACAGCAAGTCCGTAGAGGAAGTTGCACCAGATGGTTGCATCCTGGCATCCCACTGCGAGGCTGTGCTGATAGCCTATGTTCCACATACCGAAGAGGATAGCGGGTATGAGGGCTATAATCACAAAGAATATGGAGCGCTTCGAGTCGATGGCGTCGTGAATTTGTGCGCCACGCACCTTGGCTGTCTCGTTTGGCACATAGAAGAAAGTCTCCATTGCGTCGAAAAGCGAGCCGAAAGCGCTGAGCTTACCTCCTTCTGTGAAGGTAGGCTTCATTTTGTCTAACATGTTTTTAATAAATGCCATAGTGCTTATTCGTTTTCTTTACGCAGCATGTCGAGACCTTCCCTGACGATGCGCTGAAGTTCTACTTTCGAGCTATCAACAAATTCGGCCACAGCAAAGTCCTCGGGTGCTACTTCGTAGATACCGAGTGCCTCCATGCGGTCGATGTCGCCGGCTATGATTGCTTTCACAAGTTGCTCGGGATAGATGTCCATAGGGAATACCTTGTCGTATTCGCCGCTGAATATCATGTGGCGGTGGCCACCCTTCACGCGGGCGTCGAGCACATATCCTTCTTTCTTTGGCATGAGCCATGAGAAGTATGAGCGGCTTACTGAGAATTCCTTCAGACGTGGAGAAATCCATCCGAAGAGTTCGTGGGTGTCGTCGCCCTCGGGTATGACGGTCACTTCGGTTGAGTGTGCACCGAGGAATGCGTCGGTCGAGGTCTTCATGCCTGTAAGCGGGTTGCCGTCGATGATGCGCACTTTGCAGTCGCTCTTCACGTTGTCGGCAATGATGTCGGCAATCTTGGCACCTACCACTGCCTTCACATAGTGTGGCTTCTTCACTTCGCTACCTGCAACGGCCAGTGTGCGGGTCAGGTCAACGTGGCCTTCCTTGAACAGGCGGCCAACGAACAGCACTTCTTCTGCACCGAGTGTCCACACCACTTCGCCCTTGTTAACTGGGCTTATGTGGTTGATCTGAACACCTACGTTGCCTGCAGGACACTTACCCTTGAACACAGTCACTTCGGCATTCTTCACACCTTCGAGCACACTGCCAGGCTTCACGCCCAGATAGACTTTTGCCATCTTTGCCAGTGCGTCGATACCTGTCTGGAACACATCGAGCTGGTCTTTCACCACAAACTCGAAGTCGGCAGCCAGTGGCATGTCGCTGAATCCCGACACGAAGATGCCCTTGGGACAATCCTCGGGATTGGCAGTCACTGCATACGGACGCTGGAGGAAATATCCGAACAGACCGCTGTCGAGCAATGCCTTGAGCACAGCCTTGCCATCTGCAGGTATTCCCTTAGCGAACTCAGCATACACGGTCTGTGCGTCGGCTTCTACCTGCACGCTCAGCACCTTGCGGCGTTCGCCACGCTCGACGAGCAACACCTTGCCGCTCACGGGCGATGCGAACTTCACTTCCGGATGCTTCTTGTCGACAAAGAGAGCATCACCGGCTTTCACGACATCACCTTCCTTCACCACCACCTTGGGTTTCATGCCTTCAAATGGGTCGGGCACAAGTCCGTAGACGGCCGACGACTTAGCAGGCACAACCTCGGCAGCAGCCTTGCCAGCAAGGTTGATGTCTAAGCCATGACATAATTTTATCAAATTCGCCATAAATTGAAATTATATATAATTAAATATCTTTAGGAGTTAGGAGGAGCGGAGGCTCCTTTACAACCATAGGTTGTTTTACTAAAACCGTGCAAAGTTACGAAAAATCCCCGACATACAAATATAATATAGAATAAAAATGCAACGCAAGCACGCATTTACCATAGCTGCCTCTGAGTTTTCGATGTTGGTTTGACAATGAAATAGTACTCGGGAAGGCGCCCTCTCACCCTGGGGGCAATTGCTGAATCGAAGCAAATGGGGAGCGAATAGGCGGATGGTTGCAAGGGGGGGAAGAAAAATGAGGATATCCTCGCGGGGTCGCTCTCCCCTGGGGGAGCGCGAGGGGGAAGAGAAATGAGGATATCCTCGCGGGGTCGCTCTCCCCTGGGGGAGCGCGAGGGGGAAGAGAAATGAGGATATCCTCGCGCGGTCGCGAGGATATCCTCAACAGGGTGTGAGGATATCGTCAACAGGGTGCGAGGATATCCTTACAATATGACTACTCGATTCGTATATAGCAAATCATTTATTGTAAATGATAAGTCATCGAATGGTAAATGCCACTTACTCTTCGGCAGCGAACATGGGGTCCCATGGTGGGAGTAGTGTTGGTTTCTGGTCGGCAGCGCGCAATACGGCATCCGAAAGATACTGACGCTTCACCACAAGGCGGAACATGTATTCGTCGAACCACCGGTCGGTCATAATGATATTGCCCTTGTAGCC
>JAFUSD010000215.1 GCA_017480685.1 Bacteroidaceae bacterium | reverse complement strand
TTTTTTCTTTTTACCACTAAATTTCCTAGTGAATTTTACGGATTTATCCGTCATCCATCATTTTTGAGAGATAACTGACTGTATGTTTGCGTGTTAGGGGCTGATGGATGTGCGTTTTTTATCCGTCAGCATCCGTCATCCGTCAGCATCCATCATTATCCATCCGTCAGTATAAAAAGATTGGTAATAAGGATGTTAGGTGGACTTCGTCTGTTAGGATGGGCTGCAAGTGCGCTCTATCGACCCTGCGAGTACGCACTCTCGGCCCTGCGAGTACGCACTCTCGGCCCTGTGAGTACGCACTCTCGACCCTGCGAGTATGCACTCACAGGCGCGAACGTATATACGTGAAGTAATGAAGGTATATTGATGAGACCTCGAAGATATATACATGGAGTTAGCAGTTTAAGTCCATGGAGTTAGTTGCTTAAGTCCATGGAGTTAGCTGCTTAAGTCCATGGAGTTAACTGTTTAAGTCCATGAAGCTAACTGTTTAAGTCCATGGAGTTAGCAGTTTAAGTCCATGGAGCATAGCTGTTCAAGCAAAAAACAATGCTGATTGCACCACTTCCGCCCGATTTTCGACACTTTTAACGTGCAAACAACTTGTTAATACCCAATTTTTTTGTAACTTTGCCCCTTGAAATATGTAATTACGATGTACACGTTCGACTCTATATCCGGAGATGTGGCACTGATTTTCATCTTCTTTGGCATGTCGTTAGCTGTGTCGCTCAGTGCTGTTATCTATCTGCTGCTGCGCCGGGGCAACGCCTTTGCGCCCGATGTCACGCCGCCGTTGCGATTGCGCCGCTGGGCTGCGTCGTTCTTCTGCATAGCGGCATTGGAGCATGTGTGGTGGTTCCTTTTATACATCTATACCGGAGGCTTCCATTCAGAGAGCGACTTACTCAATTCCTCAGCCTATTTAACAATCGCTGTTTTTGACTTTGCGACATTATATACCACCATCACCGGCACAATGCTGGCAATGCTCCAGGATCGCCGACGACCCATGTGGCCCATCTTTGTAGGCATGTTGCCATTTGTGGCTATCGGTATGGTGCTCATATATAGTCCTGGACATTATCTCTCGTTGATATGCCTTGCATACATTCTGCTCTTCTACTTGTTCTTCGCAATATATATGTTATTTGCCATCAGACAATACGGGCGGTGGCTGCGCGACAACTATGCCGACTTGGAGCGCAAGGAAGTATGGCTCACATTTGTTCTGTCGCTTGCATTCATGTTGCTATTCTTCGTTTATACACTCATTAATGACGATTATATCCAGTTCATCATCTTGAATATCATCGAAATCGCGTTATGCGTATTCCTGCTTTGGCGCGTGGAAACGCTGCCGCAGCTGTCGGTAGAGGACTGTGTATCTGAACAAGTTACTACTGCATCAGATGTGGAAGAACTGACTATTCCTGTACAGAATGAGCAGTCGCCAGCATTTCATTCCAATATCGTCATGTCGCAAATGGAACAAATGTTGGCAGAACACTGTGTGGACACACAGCTTTACCTGCAATACGACCTCACTCTGCAGCAACTGGCACAGGCCCTCGGTACCAACCGTAGCTACCTCAGCCAGTATTTCTCACACCATGGCATGAACTACAACTCCTACATCAACGGCCTCCGCATCAATCATTTCATACAGCTCTACCAGGAGGCAGTCAGTACGCAGCGCCCATTCACCATCCAGCAACTGGCCGGCGAGAGTGGCTACCACAGTTACAGCACCTTCAGCAATGCCTTCAAGCAACGCATGGGCCAGAGTGTTACAGCGTGGATACGCAACGCGGAGAGCCACGATATACCTTAAGTAAAGCCCCTTTAACTTCTTTTATTCCCCTTCGCTACCCTCCGTCGCTTTGCTCCCCAATTGCTAAGATTTCGCAATTGCCCCCAAGGGAGAGATACATATCAAGTATCGTCCCTTTAACTTCCCTTTAACTTCCCTTTAACTTCTCTTCCCTTCCCTTCCGCACTTTCAAAATTTACAATTCCGACTTTTAAAATTTACAATTCGGGAGCGACACTTTCTGAATTAACAAATGTTATTTCAGAATATGCAAAACTTCTTATGCTCGGTATTTTGCTGCAATAGCTTTTCGTTTATTTTTACTAACTTTGCAGGCGATTTGTGACGCAACGAGAAACATACAACAGTATGAACGCTCATACTTGTTGCCTATAGTGGGATGAACATGGAAAAAACAAAGTAATCAAACATATTTTTAACAATTAACAACATGAAACGTAAGAAGATTCTATTAATTATCGCCCTGCTCTGCATGGCTATGCAGGGAGCATGGGCCGACACCTACGATTATCCTGAGAAGACGAAGCCGCAGTTCTACGCCTCGTATGGCGGGAAGAGCAATGTCGTGGTCATCAACACGGCTGCCGAACTGGCGTACATCACGGAGCACTTCGACGAGGACTCCGAGTTCCCCGTAGAGGATGACGACTGGAGTGAGCTGAACTACTACCTGAACGCCGACATCGACATGGGCAACTCCTACTCGTGGATGCCCCTGGGCCGTGTGTCCTACACTGTCACCAAGTACAGCGGCACGTTCTGGGGCAACGACCACACCGTCACCTACATGATATGGGCCCTTGATGAAGAGAACCAGGGCCTGTTCGCCACCATTCATAAGGACGGCAAGGTGTACGATGTCAACGTGGTTTGCAATATTAATTCCAAAAGAGATTACGTGGGCGGCATCGCCGGCGAGAACTATGGACTCATACATAACTGCTCGGTGATGGCCACCATTGTGGAAGAGGACAATGATTATGTGGGTGGTATCGTTGGTGAGAATACTGTTTATGGCAGAGTGGAGGGCTGCTATGTGGAAGGCACGATAACAGGTCTCGGCTCAGCAACAAAGATTGGCGGTATCGCCGGAAAAAGCAATTCTAAAGTTGGAGGTGGTGGAATTGTATATGAAGGCAACATACTGAACTGTTGGGTGAGTGCCAATATCAGTTCAGATTGCAACAATTTCTCTAACAGACCCTATGTGGGTGGCATTTGCGGTGAAAATAAAGGCAACATGCAGTACTGCTGTATGACGGGCGACGTGGCATGCGCCTCCGAAGGAAACTATCAAGTGGGCGGATTAGCTGGCTCCTCCGGCGGCAGCACCCAACACTGCACCTTCTATGGCACCGTGACGACCCCATCAGAACCACTTAGTAAATATATAGGAAATTCACACGCAAATGCTGACTGGTTCGACACGTTCAGCCAGGCCGAGTACGACGATGCCGTCAGCAAGGGCCACAGCCTGTACGCCAATGCCATCCGCAACGTCTTTGCGCTCAGCGTCGCTACCACGGGCACCGGCACCGTGACGGTCAGTGATTTTAATGCCGAGACTATAGACTATGATAAGGTGCCCACCGGCCACTGGATCTACGTGTATATCACCTCGGGCGTCGTGTCGAGCTTCATCGTCAAAGATGCCGACGCCAAAGATGTCGAGGTGACCAGGTATCATCAATACGGCGACAATTACTATATGTTCCCCATGCCGAGAAGCAATGTCAGCGTCACCGTCAACTTCACGACGCAGCAGGGCGACGGCTCGGAGGAGAACCCGTATGTCATCTCCACCGCCGAGGAATGGGAAGCGTTTGCCAAAAAAGTCAACGATGGCGATTCATACAAGGGAAAGTTTGTCATGCTGGGCGGCGACTTCGAAGTGAGTACATATCAGTTGTTGGGAACCAACATTGGCTTCTCCAATGCTTTCAAGGGAACCTTCGACGGCAATGGCCACACGCTGACCTGCGTCTATGCACCCTTTACCCGCGTCATGGACGCCACGATTAAGAACCTGCACGTCACCGGCAGTGCCACTGGCTCATTGGAAAGGGGCAGCATCGTTGGCTATTCGAAAGGCACGCTGAACCTCATCAACTGCCGCAGCTCGGTGAACGTGGACTGCGGGACAAGTCAGAGATATGGCGGACTGGTCGGCACCATGGTCACAGACGCGACTGGCGCACAGTCCACAAACCCGAACTCGGTCACCATCGACGGCTGCGTCTTCGACGGCTCCATTACCTCCACGGTCGAAAACGAATATAGAGCCACCGACTGCAGCGGCTTCGTGGGCGATGCCGGTGAGGGCGGCACCGTCGTCATCCGCAACTCGCTGCTGAAGCCCGCCAGCGTGGGCACGGGCATACTCAGCAACACCTTCGCCAAGATGGGCAACAACGGCACGCTCACCATCGAAAACAGTTACTTCGTGGCCACCGACAACCTGCCCGCCAACCCGGGCACGCAGGCCCGCACCGTCAGCGCCGGCGCGGACGTGACCCTCAGCGGTCTCGGCGAGGCCGCCACGACCTACGGCACTAACGGCATCACGGCCTACGCCCACGGCAACAGTTTCGGCGGCACCAACTCCCCCGGCGGCGGCGAGTGCGTCAGCCTCACCCTGAGACACGGCAGCAAGACGGGATACACCTTCGGCGGCTACACCGCCTCGGCCGGCACCATCAGCGGCACCACCCTCACCATGCCCGATGCCGACGTCACCATCGGCGCCGCTTGGACGAGGTTCCTCGACGGCACAGGCAATGACGACGACCCCTACGTC
>JAFUSD010000214.1 GCA_017480685.1 Bacteroidaceae bacterium | reverse complement strand
GAGTTTCTCGAATGTGGTGAAGATGTTGCGTGCCTGCATGTCGTATGCCTCCTTGAGCGGAACGCTGATATTGTAGCCACGGCGACCGTCGGTGAGTGGTATGAGGATGTTTTCATACATGTGTCCCTTCTCTTCATACACATTCTTGATTACTGGCCATGCCTGCGATGCTATGCGCTCGCTGCGTGCTTTGAAGTTGGCCAGCACGGCATCGTAGGTCGAATCGACCACACGTTCGCGGTTGTCCTCGAACTGCTCGGCAGTGAATGGCAACTCCATGGCAAAGAGACGGAGGAACTGCTCCTTGCAGCCATCGAAATCGTTACTCATGATGACTTTGTTGACGCGGTCCCAGATGATGTTGCTTATATCCATACCGATACGTTCGCCCATGAGTGCATGGCGTCGACGTTCGTAGATTACCTTGCGTTGCTTGTTCATCACGTCGTCGTACTCGAGCAGACGCTTACGGATACCGAAGTTGTTTTCCTCGACCTTCTTCTGTGCCCGCTCAATAGACTTGTTGATCATTTTGTGCTCAATCATCTCGCCGTCCTCAAATCCCATGCGGTCCATGATCTTGGATATGCGGTCGGATGCGAAGAGGCGCATGAGCTTGTCCTCGAGGCTGACATAGAATACTGATGAGCCAGGGTCGCCTTGACGTCCGGCACGTCCGCGCAACTGACGGTCTACACGACGGCTCTCGTGGCGCTCAGTACCGATAATGGCAAGTCCGCCTGCTGCCCGCACTTCGGGCGAGAGCTTGATATCGGTTCCACGTCCTGCCATGTTTGTAGCGATGGTGACTCGGCTGGTTTGTCCGGCATCCTTCACGATATCGGCCTCGCGAGCGTGGAGCTTAGCGTTGAGCACGTTGTGTGGAATCTTGCGCATGGTGAGCATCTTGCTGAGCATCTCGCTTATCTCGACACTGGTGGTACCTACAAGCACCGGACGTCCGGCTTTGATGAGGCGTTCGATTTCCTCGATCACAGCCTTGTATTTCTCGCGGTTGGTCTTATAGACACGGTCGTTTTGGTCGTCGCGGATGACTGGCACGTTGGTCGGAATCTCAACCACATCGAGTTTATAGATGTCCCAGAATTCACCTGCCTCGGTGATAGCCGTACCGGTCATACCTGCCAACTTGTGGTACATGCGGAAGTAGTTTTGCAGGGTGATGGTAGCGTAGGTCTGCGTGGCGGCCTCTACCTTCACGCGCTCTTTTGCTTCGACTGCCTGATGGAGTCCGTCGCTCCAGCGTCGGCCTTCCATTATACGTCCGGTCTGCTCGTCCACAATCTTGACTTCACCGTCGATGACCACGTAGTCATCATCGATTTCAAACATGGTGTAAGCCTTGAGCAACTGCTGCATGGTGTGTACACGCTCTGACTTGACTGCATAGTCCTGCATCAGTTCGTCCTTCTTTGCAAGGCGCTCCTCGTCGGTGAGTCCTGTCTCGCCCTCGAGTTCAGAGAGTTGTGTAGTGATGTCGGGCAGCACGAAGAATGAGTCGTCCTTCACGATGTCGGCAATGAGTTGGTTTCCCTTGTCGGTCATCTCTACCGACTTTTGCTTCTCATCGCAGACGAAGAACAGCGGGTCGGTAGCTTCGGGCATGCGGCGGTTGTTGTTCTCCATGTATATCTCTTCGGTCTTGAGTAGTCCGGTCTTGATGCCGGGTTCGGAGAGGTATTTGATGAGGGCCTTATTCTTTGGCAGTGCTTTGTATGCACGGAATAGCGAGAGGAATCCGGCTTCTATGTCCTTCTGGTCGTCGCTGTCGATGAGTCGCTTGGCCTCAGCCAGATATTGCGTGGCTTGCTTTCGCTGAGCCTCCACCAACTTCTCGATGTATGGGCAGAACTGGTCGAACATCTGGTCGTCGCCCTTGGGTACAGGTCCTGAGATGATGAGCGGAGTACGAGCATCGTCGATGAGCACCGAGTCGACCTCATCGACAATGGCATAGTTGTGCTTGCGCTGTACGAGGTCTTCGGGGCGCATGGCCATGTTGTCGCGCAGGTAGTCGAAACCAAACTCGTTGTTGGTTCCGTAGGTGACATCAGCTTGATAGGCACGACGACGTGCAGCCGAGTTGGGTTGATGCTTGTCGATGCAGTCGACGTTGAGTTGGTGGAAGAGGAACACGGGCGAGTTCCACTCCGAGTCGCGCTTGGCCAGATAGTCGTTGACAGTCACCACATGCACTCCGTTGCCAGTGAGGGCATTGAGGAATACTGGCAGGATTGATGTGAGGGTCTTACCTTCACCCGTCATCATCTCGGCAATCTTGCCTTGATGCAACACCACTCCACCAAAGAGCTGGCAGTCGTAGGGTACCCAGATGTTGGGCGCTCCATCGAACACTTCGTGGATAAGCACCTTTCCGTCTACTATCTCCACCACGCCTGGATAGCGCTGCACGGCTTCGAGGTCGAAGTCGGTGGGTGTGAGTGCCAGGTCGTCGATTGACTTGGCTTCGCGGAATCGGCGACAGGTATCCTTGACGATAGCATACACGGTAGGCATGATTTCGTCGAGTTTGCGGTCGAACACCTCGGTTATTTGGTCCTCGAGTTTGTCAATCTTCTCGAACAGCGGTGCACGGTCTTGAATCTCGGTTTGCTCTATCTGAGCCTTTATCTCGTCTATTTCGCGACGCAGGTCGGCAGCCGACTCTTGAATCTCGCGGCGCAGCTCTTGTGTCTTGCCACGCAATTCATCGTTCGACAATGCTGCCATCTGTGGATATATCTTGTTGATTTCTTCCACAAAGGGGCGTATAGCCTTAATATCTCTTTGCGCTTTGTTGCCAAAGAGCTTGGTCATAAATTCGTTAAAACCCATCTATTTATTTACTATTTGACGATTTACTATTTACTATTTATGTATTATCTGACGATTTACTATTTACTATTTATTTACTATTTGACGATTTACTATTTACTATTTATGTACTATTTGACGATTTACTATTTACTATTTATGTACTATTTGACGATTTACTATTTATTTATGGTTTGCAAAGTTACATATTTTTGATTACTTAGCCAAATATTTACGACAACTCTTAGCAACAAAGTCGATACCAAGGGCCAAAAAGCGAAGTCGACGTGTTGCCCGACTGCAATAATGGCAATAAAGAACATGACGAACACTGCCAAAATTGCGAGTGAAAGGATGCGTACTTGTCGACGTACGACGAACGGAATCCACAGGAAGGGCAAAGGGTTGAAGATGATAACCATCGCATTGGAACTGACTCCTGCATGCTCGGAGAAGAAGAAGAGGAAGCTGACGAGGAGTCCGGCAAGGCCTGTAAGTACACAGAACAGTACATCAATCCACTTGAAGGTCTTGTGGCGACGCAGTTCCATCATACACACTATGAGCGTGATGACGAACAGTGCCATGAAGGTGACGAACGGAGGGTCGACCGTCTGGGGGTCGTGGTTGTTGCGCACGGGCAGCAGCTCGCGTTCGGTGCTGATGAGCGGCACGATGCGTACGAAGGTGTCGGACGACATCACTATCGGCTTTCCTAAAACCGTATCTACCTTGTTCACTATCTCTACGCGCTCTATGTTCGACCAGTTGGCATAAAGTTCGTACTGACGTGGCAGAAACATCGACTCGCGAGGTGGAAGCATGACATCTATTTCAGCTCCCAACACGAAGTTCTGTCCGAACTCCACCCATCGGTTGCGATATGAGGCGGTGGGATGCAACATCTGTCGGGCCGACTGAGGGGTCCACTCTTGCTGGTTGTCGGGCTTGTATTTATATGAAATATGTCCGTTCACAGCCCGTTCTACCGCATCGCGCGAACGTGTGGTGCAGTTGTCGTAGAGCCAGTTGTAGCGATATGTGCGGTTGGCTGGTTGTATGTTTTCGAGCAATATATTGCCCAGGCGCATACATTCTTCCTGAGTGAAGTTGAGCACCTGCTCCTTGATACCCATTCCCCGCTCGGCATATCGGCTGATGAAATAGTCGGCAGGCTCGGCTCCGAGTATGTAGTCGGTCTCACCTTTCACAAACTTATACACGAAACGGTCTTCATCAAGGTTGAACATACCGTAGTTGAACACCATATCGTAGCCGGTTGCAAAGTTGCGCACACGCAGTGCTGTGTGTCCATACATGGTGTATGCTATATCGCCATCTGAGCATGTGAGCACCGACACCTCGAGCGAATCGGTACGCGCAGCCAGTGCACACACATGAAATGCGCATACTGCAATAAGCAACAATGTCATTATGAAGTGTTTCATTCTCTCAATCTGGATGCTGAGTTGTTTGAGCCTCGCTGCGATGCTGGGTTGTTTGAGCCTCGCTGCGATGCTGAGTTGTTGTCTCCTCGCGACTGCGATGCTGAGTTGTTTGATTCTCCTGATTTGGGTGCAGAGCCGTTTGTCTCCAACGATTCGAGTGCTTTCAGTTCCTTACCCATATTCAGTTTATAGTAAACTTCAGACAGAGGCGTGAGCCAGAGAGCAGTATCTTCGGGGCGGAATTGTCGGGCCTTTTCAAGGTAACCACGTGCTCGCTCATAGTAGCGGTCTTGTTCTGTTTTTGCCCTTGCATATTCAGCAGTCCCAATGGTGTAGTTGTTCACGTTGTATGCCTGGCGTGCCTTATCTATATATATACTTCCCAAGCTACTATACGACAATGCATCCTTTGGTTGCATGGCAAGTGCATGCTCATAGCTGATAATGGCCGCATCGATACTGTCCATACATTGCTGACATTTGCCGAATATGTACCATAAGCGGTGGTTGTCGGGGTCTTCAATGAGTTGTGCCGATACAATGTTATATGCATCCGCATAGTCTTGCCTGTTTATGTAGTAATCGACAAGTGTTACAAAGAAATACTCGCTTTGCGGATTGGCTTTCCATCCTTCAAACAAATAGTCTACCGCATTAAGCGTATCTTTCATCTCCATATAAGTCTGGCTGCCTATCTGGCAGAGATATGAGAACTCTGACGAGTCGTTGAGTGCCACTGGCAGATATTTGACAACCGATGGATAGTCGGTAGCTGCGTATGCAGAATACACAGCCAAGAGTGCCACCTCTATGCTGTCGGCATCGGGTCTGTAGTTTTTCAGACTTTCCAACGCTGGCTGATGCATAGTTTGCATGAATATATCGAAATACTTGTAAGCCTCTTTATAGTTCTTTTTCTTGTAGAAGAATTTGCCTGCGCTCTTTATGTTATTACGATATGACTGAAGATTTGATGCAATGGACGATGTGTAGCGTGGTCGCACGCGTCCCTTTGTGTCGGGAAGTCGGTCAAGGCTGTCGAGCACTATGCCATATTTGTACACATTATATATATATGAGAAGTATTTGGCCGTATCGGGACGATTGTTGAGAAAGATCTTACGGTTTTCGGCATCAGCCAAGGCATGCTGCGTTGTGAGCATCATGCTGTTGAGTTCCATGTCAGAACGTGCTTCGGCCCATGTTTTCATTGCCTTGTTTATGATGTCTTCGGCTTGAGTAAACTTGTCTGCCTTGAGGTTGGCACGCACTTCACGCCGAGTCTTCTTAGCATCGTAGGCCGACTCTTGCGGTTGCTCCTGTTGCCGTTGTTGCGGCTGTTGTTGCTGGGCATTTGCTGCAGCAACAATAAGCATATACAGGATGACATGAAGTATGTATTTAAGTCTCGTCATTTTATTAATCAGAATGTCATTCTAACCATTCCACGTATTCCCCATCGGTTGATTTGTGGGTCATCACGGTATGTCATGCGTCGCACGTATTCAATATGTATCAGCTTGAATATGTTGTGTATGCCAAGTCGCATTTCTATGTATGGTTTCTTTTTGTCCATGACAACAGTGTTGCACTCGTATGTGCCATCGGCCTTGAAATGTCCGGGAAAGTAGAAGAGTCCGGTGGGGTCGTTGGTCGCATTCGGATTGTTTTTGTCGGTCAGTGTTCCCCATAGGATGTTGACACCTATCATTTCACGCCATTTCAGTTTACGAAGCAATGGCACACGGTTGAATATCTTGCCATTCAGGTCCCACTGGTACATGACCGACATGTATCGGTCGTTGAGGAACTCGAGGTTGCTGATGAGCGAAAAGGTATTGTCTTCGAGTATGTATGACTGGTTGGCGGCAGGATGTATGAGCAGCGGGAATGGCACTTTGTTCCATTGGATTCCGCCCTTGATGTCGATATCCATCTTGCCCCAGCTGTTGGGCAGCCAAAATCGTTTAAATATCTCGCCTTCTGTCACATTGTAGTCGTATTCTCCTCCCAGTATGTTGTTGAATCCCATGGTCTGGCTTATGGTGATGATTGGCGCATCAAGATTGATTTTCAACCTACGCTGCTTGGTGTTGACATAGGCAGCCCCTGGTTCAAACGAAATACTTGCCTTCAGTTCGCTGGTAAGCATAGTGCGTTTCCACTTTGCGGGGTTTTGCTCAGGGATGGGATTTGACGAAAGCGGCTGATAGAAGAGGGCATCTACCGGTCGGTTCTTGGTGTGAGTGGCCGAGAAACCAAACTTCAGACCGTTTTCATATTCGCGGTCATACTGCACGCGCACTTCTTCGGTGTGGTTGAATTGGTCTACACTGCTGGCCTTTATCGACATAAACATGTTGTCCTTATCGGTAGGGATGAACTTGTCGAACGGGCTTACGATGTCGTTGAGATATGTTATCGACAGGTTGTTCATCGGGAATTCGCGCGGCAGGTAGGCCTTCTTGTTGAACGAATAGAGCAATTGCAGCTTGCCATACACGTTGCGGGTCTTGGTGCCGTAAGCCAGATATCCACTTGCAAAGAGGTGTGGCGAGAGGTTGGCATTTGTGAGGGCAGAGGCACGCAGGCGGAGCCCGTCGTAGTGGTTGCTCGATATGATGGTATTTACCGGACCTATATCGACGTAGTTGGGATGTATGGAGTCGCCTGTCTCGACAAAGTTTTCGACCAGCGACTTGAATGCGAATATCACGTACTTGAACCCTTTGACTTGCTGCAGGCGGTCGAGGAATGAGTCCATCGAGCTCTCGCTATGTGTCAGTTCCACCTCACGATACTCGTTCCAGTAGGCTTCGTCTTGCATCTCGGCATCGGGTTCTTTATAGACAGAGCCCTTGATGTGCTTGAAAACTTTTGGCGAGATGTCTTCGAACGAGTAGTTTGTGTTGCGTATGACTCGCTGCACCTGTAATTTGTTGATGAACGAAGCGAGTTTGAGTTCTACAAGCATGTCGTTGTTCACTGCCACACGCTCGCCGGTGGGCAGTTCTACGAAGTCTTGGGTTATCATCATGCTTTCGACAAAGTTCACATCGCTGCGAGCTGGTATTTGCAATTCTACGCGACGCACCTGATAGGTGGAGTCTTTCATGATGTATATGCGTCCGGAGAATCCGAAGTCTTGTGGATTGTTGGGCAGGAATCCTATCTTGATGACACTGTCGGTCTCGATGGCAAGCGTGTCTTCTATGTAGTATCTGTAGAATGTGATGGCGCTGTTGGCTATAGGGCTTTTGAATGGATACTGCAACAGTCGGCACTCGTTGTCGTAGATGTTGACATCGGTGAAGACATCTTTGAGGGTGGTTGTAAGGATGTCGCCTGTGTTGACAAGTTCGGTCACACCCTTGCTGCTTTGGGCTTTGATTACAGTCTTCTCGGTGTGTGGACTTCGTCTGTATAGTATCTCCGAAATTGTTTCGTCTACCGTCAGTGGCAGAATCAGTTTCCCCGTCTGCGGGCTGCGTTCCACATGGTCTTTGAGGAAAGCGAAACGCTTCATCTCATTTTCCTCAAACACTCGTTCGCTGAACTCGTTGAGCGAGAAAACCATCTTCTCATATTTGGTGTAGGTGTAGAAGTCTTTCTGGTGAAGGTCATTCATGCGTTTGTGTTCTATCACTTTGCGCATGAGTTCGACTGCCGGATTGTCTTTTCTGCTATATTTCACCCGCTTGGCTTCTATGGTCACGCCTTCCAGTTCTTGAGTTTGTGCCACAAGGCGTATGGTCAGGTTCTTTTTCTTGCCAGGAGTGAGTTTTACTTTTTGTGTTGCATAGCCGATGCAGCTGACGGTCAAGGTATTCCAGTCGTCGCGTTCGCGTAAAGCAAAACGTCCACGACTGTCGGTCATATCGCCGACAGTGGTACCCTCATAGTAGACATAGACGTAGTCGAGCGCCTTTTTTGTCTTTGAGTCAATAACAACGCCTGTCACCTGTGCCGAAGCATCAAGTGACAAGCATATCATTAGTATTGTGAATAGTAACTTCAATCTTCAATGAATAATGTATATGATGAATAGCGGATTATTCAGGAGGGGTCGAGCCTCTCCCCTCCCCCTCTTGTCAATTGTCAATTATCAATTGTCAATTGCAACTGATTCTTAGTCGATTTCCTCGTCGGCCTCGTATCCGCCCATCTCGCGCAGTGCGTTCTTCAGCATCACATACTGCTGGAAGAGATGGTTTACAGGCACTTCGCCCTGAGTATAGTCATGCATCGGGCTCTTGAGGTAGAACGAGAGGAATCGCTGTATGCCATAACGTCCGGCACGTGCAGCGAGGTCGCTGAGCAGACAGAGGTCGAGCAACAGCGGAGCTGCAAGGATGGAGTCGCGGCAGAGGAAGTTGATCTTGATTTGCATTGGGTAGCCCATCCAACCGAAGATGTCGATGTTGTCCCATCCTTCTTTGTTGTCGTTGCGTGGAGGATAGTAGTTGATGCGCACTTTGTGGTAGTAGTCGCTGTAGAGGTCGGGCTGCTTCTCGGGCACGAGTATCGACTCGAGTGTCGAGAGTTTGCTCACTTCCTTGGTGCGGAAGTTGGCTGGCTCGTCGAGCACGAGGCCGTCGCGGTTGCCGAGTATGTTGGTCGAGAACCATCCGCTCAATCCCAGGCAGCGTGTACCGATGATTGGAGCGAATCCGCTCTTCACGAGTGTCTGTCCTGTCTTGAAGTCTTTTCCGGCTATTGGCATCTTGGTCTTCTCGGCCAGTTCCCACATGGCTGGTATGTCGACCGTGGTGTTTGGTGCGCCCATGATGAATGGTGCGCCCTCGCTCAGTGCTGCGTAGGCATAACACATAGATGGAGCCACGTGTTCGCAGTCGTCGGCCTTCATGGCAGCCTCGAGTGCAGCCAGTGTTCCGTGTACCGGATCATATACTGGTACATAGATTTCGGTCGACGCAGCCCATGCAACCACGATACGGTCGCATCCGTTTTGCTGCTTGAAGTTGCGTATGTCGTTGCGCAGTTGTTCCACCATTTCCCAGCGGGACTTGCCCACCATCACGTTGTCGCCATCGAGGCGTTTTGCGAAGTTCTTGTCGAATGCGGCCTTCATCGGGACAATCTTCTCCAACTCGTCCTTCACCGGCTCTATGTCTTTCTCTTTCAGGACCTCGGCATACAGAGCGCTGTGGTATGCATCGGCTGGATATACGTCCCATGCTCCAAACACGATGTCGCTCAGATTTGCTATTGGAACCACTTCGCGATACTTCAGATATTGTTTAGTGTCGCCTTTACCAACACGTATTTTGTCATATTCTACCATTGAACCGACAGGCTTAGCCAGACCTTTGCGGGCCATGAGCACTCCTGTCATAAACGTACTAGTTACGGCACCAAGGCCTACGACCATGATGCCAAGCTTACCTTCTGCGGGTTTTACTTTCTGATTAGTCATTATCTTAGTTTGTTTAGAATTATCAAAAGCGTGCAAAGTTACACATTATTTTTTATATAGAAGGTGTTTTTTTTATATTTTTAAATCTTATATCATATTTTTATAGTTTTATTCTATTTTACACATACACTTTTTGCAATTGGGGCAGACAAAATAAAGAAGTGAGGATATTCTGGCAGTAGCGCACCTCTCTACTGAGGGAGTGAGAGGGGGAAAAGAAATAAGGATATCCTCAACAAACTGCGAGGATATCCTCAACAGGCTGCAAGGATATCCTCGCAAAATTTGTCAGAGGCTCAAATCAATCTTCAATTTGCTTTTCGAAGAATGATTTCACGTCTTTCCAATGGTAGTAAGGTGCCATGTCGGTGCTTACTGGGATTGATGTCTCACGCTCGTTGTGCAGGAACTTCACAAGTATGTCATCGCTGCTTTTCTTCTTGTAGAAGATGAGTTGGATGTTGGCTCCCATTGGAGATATGAAGTAGTCGCGCCACACTTGGTCAATCTTATAGAGGTCTTCTTCGACTGCATCGCAACCTTTGAGGTGCATGATGGCAGCCAACGGAATCACGTTGCCATCGTGTCCGAAGCGCAATGTTGCAATATCGCCACGACCTGCAATGGCATCTTCAGCCTTGTCGACGAAATGTTTCAGAAGTGTGCGACAGCTTGCGATGGCTGTACCTTGGTTCAGCGGACTCGGACCATCACACGGATAGAACCACGCATTCTCGTTTCTCCACTGCTCATAGAGTTCCTCTGGTGTGAAGAGGTCGAGCAGGTTGATATCGGTCTCCATGTTCTGAAGGTCAACAGCCACGTTGTATATCTGTCCCATCAAGCCTCCCACATTGATTCCAGCCTTGTCGGGGTTGCTGATGAGTTGGGCGGTGAAGCGTTCAGATGGGATGCCACGCGCTCCGAATTGCGACTGCACACGGCGCCATCCGCTGAAATCGTTCTTCACTCGGTTGTACTCCGGAGTGTGATAGTTGAGGTATTGCATGTTCTCGCTCGAGTTGTCCCAGTCGATGCTGAGCTTTGCATTGAGTTCGTGCAAGCGTTCCACAAATGCCATCATACTGATAGTGACGCGCATGCTGGTGGTTGAACGTGCCGTGATGGTTCCCTTCTGCTTAAACACTTCGGGGTAGTTCTGATACATACGCTCAGCAATGCCGCGGTGCTGTCTTCTGCCAAGTGGCGATAGTTGGTCACCATGATATTGTGCCTCTTGCCAGATGAGTTCCATCTTTTCGAGCACATCACGTCCCTTTTCGGTCAGCGCACCATTTTCGTTAGCAGTACGCAATGCATCGAGTGCACGTTTATAGTCGTTGTCCGACAACAAATAGCGCGAGCCATGACGTCCGTAGTGGCTAATGTAGAAAGGTTTGTAGCCCTTAGGCGCAGGTGTGAGACGCTCTGTGGGTACCGGATAAGCATAATACACTCCCCCACTCTTCTCGGGGCATTCGCGAATCTCGTCCAAAGCTGTCTGAGCCATCATCGAGGCCGACAGCAGCAGGGTCGAGATAAGAATAAAGAATTGTCGTTTGTTCATCTTGTGGTTTACTATTTACTGATTTACCATGTTAATTTCTCATTTCGCCACAAACACAAATCCGCCGCGTGGCACACAATCCACGGTTGCAGGTATGGCATCGACTGTGTTGATGACCCACGGATTTTGTTTGTCACCACTATCCAGGAACGACTGCTCGGCATGCAATTTCTTCGGCAGGCGAGCCTGAGGCACGTTGATGGTCTTTGGTTCGTCGGTACCGTTGATTCCGGCTATATACCATGTCTTGCCACTGCGGCGTGCCATCACTACATATTCACCTGGGTAGCCGTCGAGCAACAGAGTTTCATCCCACACGACAGGCAGATGGCCGAGGAATTGCTGCACCGCTTCGGGCTGCGCCAGGAAACTCTCGGGACGGTCGGCCAAATGCTGAAGTCCGCTCTCGAACAAAACGGTGAGCGCCAACTCATGGGCATGGCTGGTGATGTGTGGATGCTGAGAATCGCTAAACGCACAGGGTGTATAGTCCATCGGACCTATCACATTGCGGGTGAAAGGCAACGTGGCGTTGTGGCTTGCTGCTCGGTTGGTGAATGTAGGCACGTTGTTGTACCACTCGGCACCATACACACCTTCGGTCGAAAGCATGTGGGGATAAGTGCGCTGCCATCCGCGTGGCACAGTGGCTCCGTGGAAGTTGACGAGCAGATGATGGCGTGCGGTAGCCTCGAGCAGGTCGAGGTAGTAGTCCATGTTCATCTGGTTGTCGCCCGAGAAGAAGTCTATCTTCACTCCCACAACACCGATACTTTCACACCATGCCAGCTCGCGTTCGCGGTCTTCGGGTTTGTTGAGTCGGTACTTCGGTCCAGGTGCTCCGTTCACCCATCCCACCGACGAGTTGTACCAGATGAGTGGCTTGATGCCCTTCGATTTGGCATAGCTGACAGCATCCTCGATAGTCTTGCCATCCTTCATCTCGTCCCACTCGGCATCAATCAGCACGTATGGCAAGTGTAAGGTTACAGCCATGTCGACGTACTTGCATATTATGTTGTAGTCGTTCGAGCCGTGGTTGTTGGCCCAATATATCCACGACACCACACCAGGATGAATCCAGTCGGTGCGGTCGATGTTGCAAGGTTCCGACACATCGGTCACAAGTGTCGACTCTACCACATCGGCCAACGAACCCACGATGACCACACGCCACGGTGTGTGCCAGTCGCCCGAAATCAGCGGTTCGTTTTGGTCGGGTACTACGCTGAATACATCGCCATTGCTATACAGGCACGATGCGCTCTGCCTACGCTCGATATTTGCTTCAGTGAAAAGAGCATACACACCATCGGCTGCCTCCACAAGTGCGGGATACCCCCATCGGCCATTTGCCGGAGCAGATGTGGCCACAGGGAAGAAACCCTCATATCCATCGCTCCACCGCTGCATCCACCTACGCTTGCCATCAGCAATGCGAAAGGCTGTGTTTTCTTTCGGAGCGCTGACTGAGTTTAATCCAGTCAGTTCATATCGGAGGGCAAGTCCGTCGTCGTAAAGACGAACAACCATACGCTGGTTGTCAGTCAGGTTGACGGCATACTCGTTGGCACGGTTACTGCAATGCAGTCGCTTGCCGGAAAGCATGGTGTAGTTGGTCTTAATACGCCGCACTCGTCTGAGTGTGCCAACACTTGATGTTTGGTCGCCCAGTCCTACGGTCGGGATAGAGAACAACTCCTTACCGGAATAATTCACAACAAAGCCCGCTGCAACTGGCTTCAACTGCAAACGTCCGTCGGGCGATGTAGCTACATCGGATGCCGCACGGCAACAAACTGAAGGGAACAGAGTAAGCCCAACCACAAAGCCCAGGATGATAGTACGCAAATGTTTCATAATTGTCATTTTTTTATTGATATTAGGTTTTACGCAGCAAAGATAAGAAATAAATCCAGTATGACCCAAACAAATGAACAAAAAAGTGTCGAACCACACGAATCCAATTCTCATATTTAACATAATCAACGATTGCAACAGGCAAAACACGATACATTTTCTTATTATAACATAACACCGACAAAATAAAATTCGTAACTTTGCACCACAATTAAAATTGAAGAATTGAAAGATTGAAGTTAGCCATGCGAAGAGGCCCCACCCCAACCTGTGGGTCCTCCCCCACCTTCAAGTGAGATAGTCCTCCCAGATGGGAGGCATCCGCTATTAATTATTCATTATTAATTAACAACCGCATCATGGAGTATATGTCGAAAGAGGGCTACGATAAACTGGTGGCCGAACTGTATCAACTTGAATACGTGGAATATCCCAAGGTGAAGGAGGCTCTGGTCGAAGCTCGCGAGAAGGGCGACTTGAGCGAGAACTTCGAGTATCATGCAGCCCGCCGCGAACAGTCGCGACTGCTGGGTAAGATACGTTTCAAGCAGCGCGTGTTGGAATATGCCAGGGTAATCGACCTCTCTGGCGTCAGTTCCGACGTGGTGCGACTGCTCACAAAAGTGGAAATG
>JAFUSD010000213.1 GCA_017480685.1 Bacteroidaceae bacterium | reverse complement strand
TGTCCGCCGGCATTGATGGTGTAGCTGAGTGTGTAGCTGGCTGCGACGGGTAGCGTCATGCGGAAGACGATGCTGACGAGTCCGCCATCCTGCTTCACATCCACGCTCTCGACCTTACGCCGCGATGCTGCGTCGTGCCAAGGAGCGAACTCCGTAGTGAAGCGAGCTGCACGCTGGTTATCGTTGACGGGTTTCCAGAAATGGGGCTCGAGCGGAGCGGCGAGGCATTGCTCGCCATGGTGCATGAGACTGGTCATCGCTCCGTTTGTGGTATCAAACACAGCTGAGAAGCCGTCGATACCTTTGACAAGAATTGACGATTGGGATTTGACAAGTGACAATTGGCCATCGGGCTCAATGGTGGTGGGATAGTTGTAGGGCGTGACTTCAAACTGGTCGTAGGCCACGACGAAACCTCGTGGCGCCCATGGAGTGTCGGTCTTGAGATGGGCTTCAGCGTTGATAGTTGACGATTCTCCATGGGTGTAGGTATAGTCGAAATCATCGACCGAGACAAACGGATCGACGCTCACGGGCCGAATCTGACCGTCGGCCGAACGCACGAAACGGATTGGCTGGTAGGCATGGCGCACTTCGTAGTAGTGTGGATGTGGGGTGCGGTCGGCTGCGATGAGTCCGTTGAGGCAGAAGTTACCGACGTTGGGGCGGTCGCCGAAATCGCCGCCGTATGCCCAATACTCGCCCTCTCGCAATGTGAGCTGCGACGGGTTGGAGTCGGCATGGTGTGGACGGAATGGGACGCCATCGACGGCACGGGCTATGCCTTGGTCAACCCAATCCCACACGGCTGCCCCACAGATGCTGCTGTCGGAATAGATGACCTGCATGTAGTCGGTGAGTCCGCCGACAGAGTTGCCCATGGCATGGACGTATTCGCGCATCATGAACGGACGGTCGGCGATGCGGCGTGCCTCGGCGGCGAGGGTGAGCGGCGGGAGGTAGCTGTCGTCGTAGATGTCGGAGACGGAGCGGTCGCTGTCGAGAAAGACGGGGCGAGTGGAGTCTATGGCGAGTACGGCACGGCGCATTGCCTGCATGTTGCTGCCGCGTCCGCCTTCGTTGCCTAGCGACCAGAAGGTGACCGAGGGATGGTTTTTGTCGCGCTGAACGAGCGAACGGGCACGATCGACATGTGCCGTGAGCCACGAGGGATTGTTGCCCAGTTCGGTGTTACCGATTCCGTAGCCGTGGCTCTCTTGGTTGGCCTCGTCCATGACAAAGATGCCATAGCGGTCGCATAGTTCGTAGAGGTAGGGGTCGTCGGGATAGTGTGATGTGCGCAGGAAATTGATGTTGCACTGCTTCATGAGGGCTATATCAAGCTCGTAAGTGGCACGATTGACATATCGTCCGGTGCGAGGATGGTGGTCGTGACGGTTCACGCCACGCAACTTCACGTTCTTGCCGTTGATTTTCAGCACCTCGCCTACGACCTCTACGCGCTTCACTCCTGTATGGTTGACAAAATGTTCGACCTCACGGCCCTTGCGATCGAGAAGCGAGAGGGTAAATGGATAGAGGAATGGATCGTGGGCCGACCACAGATGTGTATGGGACATGCGGTAGTTGAAAGTGTACGTGGCGGTATCGGAAGCGGCAAGCAGGGCCACGGGCTGTGTGTGTGTCTGTCCGTCGATGGTGAAACGGAGCTGCATGTCGCGCACCGACTTCCTGCCTACGTTGCATAGCTGGACGGTGGCAGTGACATCGGCTTGTGAGAAATCGGCCGAAGGCAGTGAGGTGACGAAATAGTCGGAGATGTGGACAAGGGGCCGAATCCACAACTGCACGGGTCGGAATATACCGCTAAGGCGCCACATGTCCTGATCTTCGAGGTAACTGCCGTCCGACCATCGATAGACCTCGACGGCAAGACGGTTGCTGCCAAGACGGACGAATGGTGTGATGTCGAACTCGGCCGGGCTCATCGAGTTCTGGCTATACCCCACCCTCTGGCCGTTGATCCATACATACATGGCCGACTTCACGCCTCCGAAATGAAGTATGATGTTGTGGTCGGCAAGGTCGGCTTTGGTCATGTCGAAGAAGGTGACATACGAGCCTACGGGGTTGCGATGGTCGAAGGCATACCAATCTGTCGGTGGGGCGGCACTGACACTGGGCTGACGACGTGCAAAGGGATAGGTCATATTGGTATAAATGGGTATGTCCCATCCTTGCATCTGCCAGTTGCCAGGCACGGTGATTCGGCTCCACTGGCCGACATCGTAGTCGGTACGGTAGAAATCGACAGGACGCAGGGCGGGCTCCTTCACCCAATTGAAATACCACTGTCCGTCGAGCGAGACAATCTCGCTGCAATCGGCCTCACGCGAGGGCAGTTGCAGGGTGGAGTGATAAGGAAGTTTGTTGATGCCCACCACTTCGGGATTCTCCCATTCGGGCTGGGCCCACAACGTGGTGAAAATGAAAAGCAAAAGGATAGAAGTAAATAATCTAAGGTTCATTGGGAATAGGCAAACTATTTTTTTAATGAATAATGAATAATGAATAGCGGAGGAGTTTTGTTAATGAATAATGAATAATGAATAGCGGATGCTTTTTGTTAATGAATAATGAGGAAATGATGGAACGAGATAATGGAAAATAAAGGGTGAAAAGTGAATACTCAGGGCAACATGGAATGCTACTCTGATTTATCACTTTTCACTCATTCCTCTTAGTTATTCACAACTACACCGCCGTTGGTTGGGATAGTGACGGTGAGAGTCTGTTTCTTGTTCACACGTTGTGTTGTCTTTGCATTGTCGATATAGACGGTGACATCAGTGCCTGCAGGGAACATAGTGAGCGGCAGTGTGACCTTGAGAGGCTCCTTGGTTGCATTCACTCCTGCAAGATACCACTTGCCATCGGTGGCCTGACGAGCCATGATGATGTGGCGACCAGGATAGCCGTCGATGAAACGGATGTTGCTCCATGTTGTAGGCACTGACTTCATGAAGTCGATGGCCCACGCGGGTGCATCGGTGAGGTTGTTGGGAGCAAGGGCAAAGTTCTGCACCGGTGTCTGGAACAGGATGGCAGTTGCAAGTGCATATACGTCGGTCGTGACACGATGGTTGCCACGCTGGTTGTTCTTGGAATAGAACTTGTTGAGTGCCGAACCTCCGAAGTCCATATTACCCACTGCATTGCGCAGCACTGGGTGTATGGTGGCAGCCAGGGCTTCGATGTCGTTGTCGTGTTGTGAGAACGAGAGGTTTTCGCTGGCACGCACGGCCTCACAAGCCACGAAGTTGGGATACATACGCTCCCATCCGCGAGGCAGTGTGCATCCGTGGAAGATGATCATGAGTCCGTAGTCGTTGGCATCGGCAAAGATGTCTTCGTAGAGTTGCATGGTCTGCTGCTTGTCGCTTCCTACGAAGTCTATCTTCAGTCCTTTCACCCCTACCTTCTTCAGCCATGCCATCTCCTTGCGGCGTTCAATCATGGTGTGGAGTCGGCCGCGCGGTCCCTGGGGTGCATCGTTCCAATAGCCGTTGGAGTTGTACCAAAGGAAGACTCCCACTCCCTTGGTCTTTGCGTATGCAACGAGTTCGGCCATGCGGTCGTAGCCTATGTTGGTGTCCCAGAGGGCATCGATGAGGATGTATTCCCAACCAAGTTGGGCAGCGAAGTCGATATACTCTTTCTGCTCATCGACATTGCAGCTGGCGTCCATACGGATAATCCAACTCCATACCGAACGTCCGTACCGGTACTGCTGACTTGCCTCGAAGCGTGGAGCAACGACGTCCCACATGATGGTGGTCTCGGCCATCGGTGCGAGGGTCTTACCCACGGTGATGGTGCGCCATGGTGTATAGCCCGGGAGCATGATGCCTGGTGCGCTGGTACCCACACCGCCAAACTCGGTATCTTCGGGATAAGTGACAGTATATGTGCGGCCCTTGCATTCAAGGCGTGAGGCGCAATACGAACCGTCGACTCCTGTCTCGCAGACCATGACCCACAAATTAGCAGGTGTCTCGAAGAGTGCAGGGAAGGTGTAGCCGCGTCCTTGTCCGTTCTTGCCCATCTCGGCACCATACTCGTAGTAGGTCTCGTAGCTTGGGGTGGTACGTGCAAAGCCGCCTTGTGGTGTCATCTGCGGACAGAGGAATGTCTTGGTTCCTTCGGGCATGGTGAAGGCAGTGACTTCATTTCTGACCATCGTTGCAAGGCGGTCGCGTTGCTTATACACCTTGTAGCGGAAAGCGATGTTGTTGTTATCTACATGGAAGGTGACGTCGAATGCCGGATTGTTGCCACGGTTGTAGGTGAATGTCTGCTCAACAGCCGTGAACTCATAGTTCGCCTGCTTGCCGTTGGCGAGTGTATATTTATCGCTGACCGTGGTCGGAGTGGTCTGTTCCTTGAGAGTGAGCCCTTTGGTAAAGTCGCCCACAGTGGTAGCCATTCCGAGCGGTGAATCTTCGATCACGGCCACGCCGCCAAATGTTACGTTATAGACTGGTGTACCCTCGGCATTGACCGACAGGTTTACTTTCAAGTTGCCATCAGGACTGCTGACAGTCTGAGCTCCTGCAGCAAGGCTTCCAAATAACAACGATGTTGCAAGAATGAAAAACTTGTTCATGATAGTATATTTAATTGTTTATTGTGATTGTGAGTTTTTTCAATGCCTCGGGTGCCGAGCTGTTGCCATAGAGCAATTCATACTGGCCGGCTTTTGTAATGACAGTGTTGGTTGCCTCGTTGAACCACTCGAATGTTTTCTTGTCGAGATGCAAGTGTACGTTACCCTTCTCGCCTGCCTTCAATTCTATTCGTTGGAACGCTCGCAGCTGCATGAGTGGTCCGTCGGGGTCTTGCGGGTTGCGCACATAGACTTGCACCACTTCTGCACCGTCGCGACTGCCTGTGTTGGTTACGGGTATTTCAAGGTTTACTGCCCTCATCTTGTTCAGGTCGAGGACTTGCTCTGATAGTTTTGCACTTCCGATGTCGAACGTGGTGTAGCTCAGTCCGAAGCCGAAGGGATAGAGCGGACTGTCTGTCTTCATGTAACGATATGTGCGCCCGTCCATGCTGTAATCTTCGAAGTCGCCCAACTGAGAAGAACTACGATAGAATGTGACAGGCAGTTTGCCCGATCGGTTGTACTTGCCATAGAGCACTTCGGCCACAGCCTGTCCGCCTTTCATGCCAGGATACCATGCTTGCAGGATGGCATCGCAGCTATCGGTTTCGGGCTGGAATGCGATGGCCGACCCCGAGCAGTTGACGAACACCACCTTCTTGCCCGCGGCTTTCAATGCCTTGAGGAAGTTGCGTTGCACGGCAGGTAGTTCGATATGAGTGCGGTCTCCACCCTTGAAGCCGTCGATTGATACCGGCATTTCTTCGCCTTCAAGACTTGGGGCAATACCCCCGACAAACACGACGGTGTTGATGCCCTGGAGCTGGTCGATGATGTCTTGGTAGTTGATTACCGACTCGATGCCTATGTTCACTTTCATGTTTGCTCCATAGGTGTGAATATGCGAGAAGCGGATTTCTATATTATATTCTTTTCCGGCCTCAACCTGTATGGGAGTGCGGGTTGGAGTTGTGCGCCATGTGCTCTGGCGCACCTTGCGTTCGCCGTTGATATAGACTTCGAAGTTGCTTACCGACTCCACGTTCACCACTACTTCGCCCGACTGACGTGGCCGCAGCACCGTCTGATACTGTGCACTGAAGTCGGTGAGGTTCACTCCGGGCGCAAACTGATAGTTGCCGGCAGTGGTCTTTGCAAACGGGGCTGTGTAATACTCGGTAGTGACTGGGTTGCCTTCGCGTCGGGTGTTGTTCCAGAATGTTCCCTTGATGCCGCGTCGGCCTTCGAACGAGAGTTGGTCGAACACTGGGGTCACAATCTTATCGTCGGTGAGGTCGCAACCGGGCAGATACTTCGCCACCTTGCCCATTGCCTTCAAGCCTTCGAGTATGGTGACGGTGCGTGTAGGTGTGCCGTTATAGTTGCCCCACATCATAGGGCGGTTGTCGGCATTCGGACCTATCACAGCTATCTTCTCCTTTGTACTGAGAGGCAGTGCATTGCCCTCGTTGCGCAGGAGGGTCATGGTCTGCCGTGCCATCTCGAGTGCGAGGTCGGTATGCTCCTTGCATTCGAGTACTGATGCAGGAATCTTCGACCACTCAACGAGCGACGGGTCGTCCATCTCGCCCAGGTCGAAGCGTCCTTCGAGCAGGCGTATGACGTGTGTATCTACATCTTTTTCCTTGATAAGGCCGCGGCGCACTGCATCGGGCAGACTGCGGTAGGCATAGTCGTAGCCACACTCAACATCGGTGCCTGCCAAGGCAGCACGTGCTGCCGAGTGGGTGGCGTCGGATGCTGTATGGTGGGTTTGGTGGATATCGGATACTGCGCTGCAATCGGATACAACCAGATACTGGAAGCCCCACTCATCGCGCAGTATGTCTTGCAGGAGGCGTCCGCTGCTGCAACATGGTTCGTCGTCGAGTCGCTGATAGGCACACATCACCTCACGCACCTTTGCATCTTCGACCAAAGTCTTGAATGCAGGCAGGTAGGTTTCATAGAGGTCGCGCGGAGAGACGTTGACGAGGTTGGCTGTGTGTCGGCTCCACTCAGGACCGCTGTGTACTGCATAGTGTTTTGCACAAGCCCATGTCTTGCGGTACTTGCTGTCTTCAGGTCCTTGCAGGCCGCGCACCACTGATGAGCCCATCACCCCTGTGAGGTATGGGTCTTCGCCGTAGGTTTCCTGCCCGCGTCCCCAGCGTGGGTCGCGGAAGATGTTTACGTTTGGTGTCCAGAACGACAGCGAATGGAATCGTGTGACGTCCCCACCCGACTGCATGAGTTGGTTCCAGTGTGCACGCGCCTCGGTGCTGGTTGCATCGAACACGCGATAAACCATATCGGGATTGAACGAGGCAGCCATGCCTATGGGTTCTGGGAAGTTGGTCACATTGCCCATATTGGCCACTCCGTGCAGGGCCTCGCTCCACCACTGGAATCGCTTGATGCCCAGACGGGGTATGGCTGGCGAGTCGTCGAGCATGAGTTTTGCTTTCTCATCGAGTGTGAGACGGCTGCAGAGGTCAACGGCACGTTCGTGGGCCGAGAGGTTCGGGTTCTGGTAGGGCAATTGCTGAGCATTCATGCCCTGCACTGCGAGCATGAATGCTATATATATAAATAATGTGTGTCGCATGTGTTTTTCTACTTCGTCATACAAATCCAGTCAACATCCAATGCTCCGCCTGCAGTAAATTTCAGGTCATACACTTCGGGCTTTATGGCCTTTACCTTGAGTGTTGTCTCCTTCCACTGGTTGTTTGTAGCCGGCAACTTGAGCGTGGCTTTATACTGAGCACCGACTTGCAGTGTGGCTGTGGTTGCAGCCTTTGCACGATAGCGCAATGTGACGCTCGTTGCACCACCATCGGCAACACGCACTTTGTTGTATGTCACCCATCCGCCTTCTCCAGGGAACACGGTAGCCCATCCCTTGAAGTAGTCGAGGGTGTCGAGGTATTCGATGCTGGCACCGCCGCCGATGTCGCTGTAGCGGTCAATCTGAATGGGTTTGCTCGCATTGCTGATACCTACACCGCGCAGCGTCGGTTTTACTTCCTGGATGGTGCCGTCGGGATTGAAGAAGAGCGAGTCGATACATACTGCACGGTTCTTGTCGAACTTAGGTGAGTAGTCGTTGTGGTGGTAGAACAGGTACCACTGGCCCTTGAAGTTGACGATGCTGTGGTGGTTGGTCCAGCAGCCGTTGGCGTGTTCTGCCATGATGAGACCTTTGTATTCGTATGGCCCCATAGGGTTCTTACTCATGCCGTATGCCAGCACCTCGGTGTTTTCACGCACATAGGGATAAGTGAGATAGTAGTTGCCATTGTATTCGAATGCAAACGGGCCTTCGGCCTGACGGCTTGGCATGCCTTGAAGGGCGTTGACACCTATCGACTCTATCTCGCGATTGCCCCAGCGCATGGTTTCCTTCGGGTTGTCGTCGGCCAGTTCGAGCATGTTTTCCTTGAGTTTGGCACAACGTCCTGCACCCCAGAAGATGTAGGCGTTGCCATCGGATGCCTGCAAGACGCATGGGTCGATGCCGCCTATGCCTTTGATTGGCTCGGCTTGTGGCACGTATGGACCCTCGGGCTTGTCGGCCACAGCCACACCCACTGCAAAACCGCCCCCTGCAGCAGGAGCCGACGGGAAGTAGAAGTAGTACTTACCGTTACGGTAAACGCAGTCGGGAGCCCACATGGAGTAGGAATTGGGGCGTACCCAAGGCACTTTGTTTTGAGTCACAATCACTCCGTGGTCGGTGAAATCGACGAGGTCGTCGGATGAGAACACATGATAGTCTTCCATGCAGAACCAATCCTGCCGCTGACCTGCTGGTGGCTTGATGTCGTGCGAAGGGAAGAGGTATATCTTGCCATTAAACACTCGCGCCGTAGGGTCGGCACTGAACTGATCTCGTATAACAGGATTCTGCGCCATGGCAGATGCCATACCTAACATTACGCCTAACAACGTAACACATGTCTTGATAAATCCATTCATAATTGTTGTAATCTCTTTGGTTATTATTTTATTACATGATTTCCGCCACAAAGATAAGGAAACTAACTGAAAAAAACAGAAACCATACGTTAAAAAATGATATTAAACCATTTAATTTCATACTAAAACACCCATGATTTCCATTTTTTCAGTTAAATATTACATCGTGCCGTCCCAAGTTTCACGAGAAAATTCTTAACTTTGCATCGGGAACTCAAAGAACAAAAATAACTCAATGTACGATTTCGACAAAATTATTGACCGCAGCGGGTCGTTCGACATAAAACACGAAGACCTGCTCCGCGACTTCGGGCGTACCGACCTCCTGCCCATGTGGATTGCCGACATGGAGTGGGAGACCCCCGACTTCATTATCGATGCCCTGCGAAAACGGCTGGAACACCCTGTGCTTGGATATACCAAAACTCCATACGACTACCGCCAAACCATTGCGCAGTGGATTCTCGACCACCACGGATGGCGGGTCGACGACGAGTGGGTGACCTACATACCAGGCATAGTGAAAGGCATAGGATACGTCATCAACTGCTTCCTTCGCCCGGGCGACAAAGTGGTGGTGCAACCTCCAATATACCATCCCTTCTACCTCACTCCCCAATGGAACGGCTACGAAGTGGTGTGGAATCCGCTCATCGCACACCGCGACCCCGACGGCCGCCTCAGCTCCTACACCATGGATTTCGACGACCTTGAGCGTAAGCTGGACGAGAGATGCCGCCTCATCATACTGGCCAACCCACACAACCCCGTGGGCATCACATGGAGCCCCGACACACTCAGGCGGCTGGCCGAAATAGCAGTGGCACACAACATCATAGTCATAAGCGACGAAATCCACTGCGACATGGCCCTGTTCGGCAACCGGCACACACCCTTTGCATCAGTAAGCCCCGAGGCAGCATCGTGTTCAATCACCTTCTCGGCTCCATCCAAGACATTCAACATGGCAGGAGTGGTGAGCTCGTGGGCAGTGGTGGCCGACCCCCATCTGCGCAAACAATTCTACGACTGGATGGGTGCCAGCGAACTGAACGAAGACCCCATGTTTGCATCCATAGCTGCAATTGCAGCACTGAAACACGGCGAGCCCTGGCGACGCGAGATGGTGAAATACCTGGAGGGAAACATCGACTTCATGACAGACTACTGCAACCAACACATACCACTCATACAACCCATGCGGCCGCAAGCCAGCTATCTGGTATGGCTCGACTGCAACCAACTGAACATGAGCCATGACCGCCTTATCGACTTCTTCGTAAACCACGCACACCTGGCACTATCGGACGGCGAGCAATTCGGAGCCCGCGAAGGCCACGGATTCATGCGCATGAACGTGGGATGCCCCCGATCAATGTTGCATCAGGCACTTACACAGATAGAGACCGCAGTGGCTGAAATCAGCCAATGACCATGACACAGAAATGTGAGGATATCCTCGCAGGCTGTTGAGGATATCCTCGCAGGCTGTTGAGGATATCCTCGCAAGACGTTAAGGATATCCTCGCAAGACGTTGAGGATATCCTCGCAAGACGTTAAGGATATCCTCGCAAACATTCTATACGCACTCCACAGCCACACAATTGCAAACCTACATAATACAAAACACACAGAGTGAAGCAAAAAAAGATGCTTCAACCCCCAAAAAAACGCCCTTCAACTTGTATAATTATATAATAAGGTGTATATTTGCGCTCAGAAAAATCGACACAACCCCGCAAGCGCGCAAAAGAAAGAGGGTTGAAACAGACACTAATTACTTACAATAAACCAAAAATAAAAACAACAATGAAACTACCAAAGATTCTAACCGCATCGGTAATGATGTTAGCGAGCATGTGCATCCAAGCACAACCCGAAGGACAGTACTATGCCTACAACACGAGTAGTCACCAGTTTCTGAGCCGCTCTACCACCACACCCTCAATGGACAACTTCGGTCTGCCGGTGAAAATCAGCACAGGCAGCACTGCAGGCAGCTACACAGTGACATTCATGGACAACGGCAAGAGCGTGAGCCAGAGCGATATGCCCAGCCTGTTTGAGGGTCTGCAGCAGATTGCAGCAGGCACCGCCAGCCAGTGGCAGCTGCTCACACAAAAAGAACGCGACGCACTGGTTGCCGACTTCTACACCCAGCAACTGGTGGAAGTAGCCACCGCCGCCGGATGGGACCTGAGCAAGGCCACCGACAAGCAGGCACAATTCAACACCCAGCTCGCCACCCTGCAGAAAGCCGATATGACATCGAGCGTAAACAATCCCACAATGGCCACCAGCCTCGACGGATGGACACAAAACATACTTGCAGGAGGCGGATACATAGCCTACAAGTCGAACTACCCCATGACCCTCTACCAGAACTCAGCCGTAGAAGTATCACAAACCGTCGAAGGACTGCCCGAGGGTATATACTGCGCAACCATACAATCAGTATACCGAGCAGCCAAGCGTGAATACCTGGCCGGCATGTACGACCAGTCGACCGGCGAGGGATGGAGCATCTGCAACGCCTATCTCGATGCCAACGGGCATCAAGCACTGGCTACCGAATGGGCCACCATACGCACCAGCAGCACACTACCCTACTCGCGCGGCGACTTCGGCGGCAAGCTGGCAACCGACCCCGTATACACCTCAACCGTGTGGGCATACGTGAAAGAAGGAAAACTAACTCTGAAATACGTGGTGCCGTCAATCAACTCGACCGGAGGCGACTACGACCTCAACTGGTTTGTCTTCAGCAACGTGACACTCACACGATACTACAACGCATCTGAAGCAGCACTGAAAGAACTCGACCTCTACAACTCAATAGCCGACCAGGCAACCGACCCAAGCGCATATTATGCTGTGGTGGACGAGATGAAACAACAACTGAAGACACAAAGCGTGACCGCAGGCGAACTGGCCGTAATGAAACAAAACCTGCGCACACAAATGCTCAACCTCATCAAGAGCCAACCGGCAAAGAACGGACAATATGACCTGACAAGCTTCATCACCAACCCCGACTTTGCAAACG
>JAFUSD010000212.1 GCA_017480685.1 Bacteroidaceae bacterium | reverse complement strand
TCATGGCTCGGCTCCTGCAATACTTCCTGCGCCGCAGCGGAAACGACGAGCAGGTCAATGTACTGGTAGCCACTTCGGGCGATACGGGTAGTGCTGTGGATAATGGTTTCCTCGGGGTTGAGGGCATACATGTGTATGTGCTTTATCCTAAAGGCAAGGTGAGTCCGATACAGGAGTGCCAGTTCACGACGTTGGGACACAACATCACAGCCATCGAGGTCGATGGTGTGTTCGACGATTGTCAGGCACTGGTAAAGTCGGCTTTCATGGATGCAGAACTCAACGAGCACATGCGCCTCACTTCAGCCAACAGCATCAACGTGGCACGATTCCTGCCGCAAGCCTTTTATTATTTCAATGCGTACGCCCAGCTCCGTCGCCAGGGAAAGGCCGACAGCATGGTGGTATGCGTGCCATCGGGCAACTTCGGCAACATCTGTGCAGGGCTGTTTGCCAAGCGTATGGGACTTCCGATAAAGCATTTCATCGCTGCCAACAACGCCAACGATGTGTTCTACCAATATCTACAGACAGGCATTTATACCCCGCAACCATCGATTCAAACCATTGCAAATGCCATGGATGTGGGCGATCCGAGCAACTTTGCACGCATCTACGACCTCTACGGCAAGGACTGGAAGGCAATACGCACTGACATAAGCGGTGCCACATATACCGACGAGCAGATTGCCGACACTATGCGCCAAGTCTTTAAGACGACCGGATATGTATGCGACCCACACGGAGCATGTGGATTCCGTGCGCTGTCGGAACGTCTGCGTAAAGGCGAGACAGGTGTTTTCCTCGAGACAGCACATCCAGCCAAGTTCAAGCAGACGGTTGACGGCATACTCGGCAGCGACATCGAGATACCTGCGAAGCTGCAAGCGTTCATGAATGGCAAGAAGCAGAGTGTAGCCATGCCAGGCGACTTCAAGGCATTCAAGCAATACCTTTTGGGCGAATAGTTTAGTTTGAGTAAATAGTAAAAGCATATATTGATAAAAAGAGATTTCTTTTGATTAAACTGTAAAAGTGGATATTAACAAGAAAGAGTTACCGATGATACGCGCCGTCTTTTTCGATATCGACGGTACGCTCGTATCGTTCAACAGCCATAGCATCCCCGAGTCGACCATACAGGCCATACGGCGGATACGTCAGAAGGGCGTCAAGGTGTTCATAGCCACCGGGCGCCCTTTGCCCTTTGTTGACAACCTGGGCAGTTTAGAGTATGATGGCATCATGACCGTGAACGGTGCAAATTGCCAGACGAGCGACGGGACTGTCATACGTCACAACCCCGTGGAGCGTGCCGACCTCGTGCGACTCATCGACTACTACCACACTCATCCCTTCCCCATCGCCTTTGCATCAAACGATGACACATTCGTCACGGGTTCGTCGGCCGAAGCTATCGAGATAATGCACCTGCTCAACCTCCAGCTTCCGCGCGTGGCACCCATCGAGGCGTGCCTGGATATGGACGTGATGCAAATCATCGCGTTTTATAAGGAAAACGAGTTGCCACAGCTCATGACCGACGTTCTCACGGGATGCGACACCCAGCGTTGGCATCCATATTTCACCGATATCATTCGCAAAGGCAACAACAAGGCTCATGGCATCGATGCCATCATCGGCCACTATGGTATCTCGCTTTCCGAGACGATGGCTTTCGGCGACGGAGGCAACGACATCTCGATGCTGCAGCATGTGGGTCTCGGCGTGGCGATGGGCAACGCTCGCGCTGAAGTGAAAGTCGCGGCAAAATACGTGACAAACGATGTAGATCACGACGGAATCAGCCTTGCTTTAAGTAAATTTGTGCCTTAAGTGCAAATTTTCCGACCAAATGTTTGGTCAGTTCAAAAGAATGTTGTAACTTTGCACCCGCAAAACGGAATGGTGCCTTAGCTCAGTAGGTAGAGCATCGGACTGAAAATCCGTGTGTCCCCGGTTCGAATCCTGGAGGTACCACCAAGTGCTAACTCGCTGCATGTCGACACTGACGTGCAGCGATTTTTGTTTACTAACTATGAGAAAAATACTCGCGAACGACGGGAAAGACGCTCAAAAACTATGAGGAAATCACTTACAGCACTGGCCTTTGGTACGTTTGCCCTTGGAATCACAGAGTTTGTGATGATGGGCATCCTGCCACAGATAGCGATGGATTTTGGTGTAAGCATCGCTCAAGCCGGTTATTTCATATCTATCTACGCGCTCGGAGTGTGTGTAGGCGCGCCGCTCACGGCCATCGTGTGCCGGCGCTGGCCGCTGAAACGCATACTCTGCATGTTGGTCAGCCTTATGCTCACGGCCGCTCTCTGCATGGCTTTGTGCCCTACTCCCGAAGCAGGACACACGGGCATGAGCTGGCATTTCTGGCTTATGATGCTGTTCCGATTCATGGCCGGAATGCCCCACGGAGCCTTCTTCGGAGCCGGGAGCATCGTGGCCGACCGCTTGTCGAGGGCTGGTAAGTCATCGTTTGCCGTGGCGATAATGAGTTCGGGCATGACATTTGCCAACCTCATTGGCATACCGCTCGGCACGTTGCTCACTTCGTTGCTGTCGTGGCGACTGGTGTTCGGCTTTGCATGCCTGTGGGAAATATGTACTTTGATAGCCGTCGTCCGCTGGATTCCACGCATCGAGCCGCTGCCCGACCACGGAATCCGCGGCGAGTTCCGGTTCCTGAAAACCCTCGCACCGTGGCTCATCATCCTGGCCACGATACTTGGCAACGGAGGCATCTTCTGCTGGTACAGCTACATAGCACCGACGCTGACACAACTCTCGGGCGTACCTGCCTCGTGGATGACGCTGGTGATGGTGCTGGCCGGTAGCGGCATGGTGGTGGGCAACCTGGTTGGCGGCAAGCTGTCCGACCGCGTAGGTCCGGGCCATGCAGGGCTCACACTCGAGTGTGTCATCTTCACCAGCCTGCTCCTCATCGCCTTGTTTGCCCACAACATGTGGCTGAGCCTCATGCTCATGTGGTTTGCCGCGGCAGGCCTCTTCTCGGTGTCGGCTCCTCAGCAACTGCTTTTGCTGCGATTCAGCAAGGGTGGCGAACTGATGGGCGGAGCCATGATTCAGCTGGCCTTCAACCTGGGAAATGCCATCGGAGCCTACTTAGGAGGACTGCCAATAATAGAAAGCGACCCGCAGACATATCATCTGCCGGCCGCAATTGGTGCAGTGATGGCACTGCTGGGTGTAGTTTGTTATACTGTGTTCTGTCGTCGATACGAAAGGAAACGCAGATAACACAACATCAGTGTTGCTGTATATATTCATACACCTTCAGCACATCCTGGGTGTCGGTCGTGCCGTCGGCGTTGATGTCGCCAGAGTTGTCGGAGGAGTCGGCGTTTTGAATCGTTGTGTATATGTGCAACACATCTTGCGTGTCGACAGTGCCGTCGGCATTCACGTCTTCCACCACCCTTGTTCCCACAATCAGCCGGCACGAGTCGCTGTAGCCGTTGTCGGTTGTGATGGTGATGGTGCATGTGCCTTCCTTCAGCGCCGTCACCACTCCACGGCTATCGACCGTGGCCACAGAGGTGTCGCTCGATGTCCATTGCCATTTGTCGTAGTCGGCATTGTATGGCACAGGGAATGCCACCACCACGGTGCGTGTCCCTGGATTCACGGTCAGGCTCTCGTGATATGTCCGCACTCCCTCGAGTGGTGCAGGCTCGGATGCTGTACCCCTGAACACATAGTAGAAGAAGCTTTCGTTGAGGCCATGGCTGGCATTTCGCATGACCCCCGACTCAACATACATTACATAGAATTCGTCGTCCTTGAACGGCTCGGCGGGTACAAACACCAGCAAGTCGTTGCTGATGAGGAACTCGCCAGCCATATCTTCGTATCCAGGGTGTGTCATCATGAAGAGGTTTTCGTCGTTGAAGTATTTCGTCGGCTCGAATCCGCCCTCGTCGAACCTGACGAACGGAGTTGTGTGCGACGTGTTGTATGGCAGTTCGTCGAGGAAGTATGGGTAGCAGTAGTTGTAGTCCACCAAGTGAAAGTTGGCAGTAAACTTCCATTCTTTGTATATTGTCTCAAATCCACGTTTCGAAGCCAAAACCCTCAGCGAAGTAGTCTTGCTTATGATTATCGGAGAACTGTATTTATAAGCCTTAGACATATCCATAAAGTAGTTGGTTGCTGTATCTAATGAATATTCAATTATGGCATCCGGCTCGCTGCACGTGAGAGCGACGGAGGTCGGTTCGTCGATGGTTCCGCCCGGCACCGATGCCGTGAGGGTCATCGTCTTGCCGCGCCCTGTATTGAAATCGAAAAGGTGTCCTCCTTCCAACGGTCTGCCATATTCTGTCTGGAGTGCACCATCTGGAATGTAAAGCACATAGTTGGTACGTGGCCAAAGCAACTCGTCGGGTTCAAATTGCAAGGTGTAGTGCCACTGGTCGGCCCAACTCACTTTGCCCGACACCTTGGTTGCCGTAACAGGATCGGTTTGCCAGTCTCCCACGTAGAGTATGATTTCGTCGAAATGGGCAGAAGGATATGCAGGTTTGTTAAAATTGACGTATGGTATGGCTTCTACTGACACGTCGGTGGTAGTACCCTCGTTTGTGCCCCATCCCCTGATTTCGAGTGCTGGACTTGTGACATTGATAGTGAGCGATGCCGTGAGTCCGTTGGCGGTCTTGCCTGTGATGATGGCCGTACCCGGTTTGTATGTTCTGATCCATAGCGTCTCGTCATAACCAGGGGTCACCAAATCGGCCACAGAGGCATCGCTTGTGGTCCACGTAATAGGTGAGCGCTGGTTTGACGGATAGAAGTTGTATGAGAAATCGTACATCGTCTCTGGTTCAAACTCGGTTGCCGTGGTCGAAAGTGTGAGCGATGTTGGGTTGGTGCCATACACAATCACCCTGCAGCTGCCCACCGTTCCGTTGTCGCAGGTGGCGGTGATGGTGGTCTCGCCCACTCCTACGCCTCGCACCGTGGCCGACTCGCCCTGTCCGCTCACGGTGGCAATGGCGGTGTTTCGCGATGCCCATGTGACCGACGACCACTCAGCATCATTGGGCATTATCAATGCATTGAGGCTGGATGTCGAACCCTGATCCACTTCTAACGGGTTGGGACTGAGGGTGATACTCACCGGCTTGCCATCGAGTACCTCGATGCGATATTCCTCCTCACCGCGCATGGGATTGCCCGTGATGCGGTCGGTGCCACTATAGTAGCAATGCACGAACGTGACGCCTTTGGACACACCCACCACCGTGCACCACATCGTGTTGGTGGCAAAACCCGGTTCGGTCACGCGGGCAATGGTTGGGTCCTCAGAATACCAGGTGGCCGACGACAGTTGTATGCGTGCCGTGGCTCTATAGTCAAGGTGGTATTCCTTACCTATTTTTACCTGAACTGTCTCTGCCGAGACACAAAGCGAGGCCACGAGGCCAACGATGAGGAGCATGGTACGTTTTGTCATAGATATCAAGCGGTTGGTTAGTTATTACATTTTAAATTTGAGCAAGAAGTCTCATTTTGTTTGCAAATATACGTATTTTTCTACTTAACCACAAAATATTTACAGATAAATCTCACTTTATGCATAAAAAGGCGTTTATCCACTTGCGAAAAAAGGTGCATCAATGGCATTGCCGGGTGCTGCTTGTTATACTGTTTTCTGCCGTCGATATAAGAGGAGACGAAGGTCGCAACAGCAATTACGTGAAATATAATCATCTGACTGCACACAAAAAACATTGCAACTCCTGAAAAAAACACCCGAGAGTATGGGATAATTCTTTAATTTGTGGCGCAAATTATTAAATTTCTACCCAGAAAATAATTAATTTGTAGCACAAATTATTAAATTTGCAGCACAAATTAAAGTTTACATATGTATGTGCAACAAAATTCTTGTGGATTCACAATAAATAGAGTATGCGCTCAAGAATAAAAAACTGAATACACACTATTTACCGTTTATAGTTACAGCCACATCGATATTTGTGTTAACAGATGGTTTTACACATCCACCGTCTGCAAAGTGGAGAACGAGACACGTCCGTGACGTATAGGGAAGGTGATGTTGATTTGGCTCGGCACCTTCTTCTTGCCCTGCCTGGCCGGACGGAACTTCAGCTTCTTCAGCACCCTCACCGCCTCGGCATCGAGCTCGCGACCCAACGACCGGCGTATCTGATAGTCGCCGATGCGCCCCTTGGCTGTGATTTCGCATACGATGTATATGGTTCCATCCACCCCCCGTGCCGACTGTACAGGCCTGAACTCCTTGGTCAGAAACTGGTTCAACCCCTTCATGCCACCCTTGTATTTAGCAGCCTCGAACGGCTCCTGCGGCTGGGCCTGCCGCTGCGAATAAGCATACGGATTGCCAAACTCAAACAACTGGGCATGAACAGAAAGGCCGGCGCCTCCGAAGAAAAAGGCCGACACAAAGAACAAGAGGCCGGAAACAAACGGATGAAATGCGGCCGAAAAGCATGTTTTGTAATCGTGATGTCGCATAGACGTATGGTTTTCGATGCAAAAGTAACCATTATTTATCTTTTTCAAAAATATTTGCTCAAGTTTTTGTCTGTTCTCATTTTATTTTCGTACTTTTGCAGTTAAATTAGGAATGTAAGAATACAATTGAAATAAAACAGAGAAATAATGGCAACAAACAAGACAATAAAGACTGCACTCATCTCGGTGTTTCACAAAGACGGGTTGGAAGACCTGCTTGCCGAGTTGCACAAAAACGGAGTAGAATTCCTCTCCACCGGCGGCACCCAGGCATTCATCACCTCGCTTGGTTATCCATGCAAGAAAGTGGAAGACCTGACGAGCTATCCGTCAATCCTTGGCGGCCGCGTGAAAACCCTGCACCCTAAAGACTTCGGAGGCATACTTGGCCGCCGCGCCCTCGAAAGCGACCAGCCAGAGATGTCACACTACGAGATTCCGGAGATAGACCTCGTGGTGGTTGACCTCTACCCATTTGAAGACACAGTGGCATCGACCACCGACGAAAGCGCCATCATCGAGAAAATCGACATAGGCGGCATATCGCTCATACGCGCAGCAGCCAAAAACTTTGAAGACGTGGTAATCGTACCAAGCAAAGCCGAGTATGCACCACTGACCGACATCATACGCGCCCAGGGAGCAACAACCACCAAAGAACAACGCCGGTGGTTTGCCGAGCGCGCATTCGCAACAAGCTCACACTACGACACAGCCATCCACCAGTGGTTTGAGAACTGACACCTCTACCCCGTTCCCTCAAGAGGAGGAGCTATATACATCCAGATAGTAGCTTTTCACCCATGAGAGGAGATAAGAGAGGGGTTATAATTCATCAACAACATTTCACCTTTCATTAATCACAACACATTATGGGATTTTTTTCAGGACTTTTCTCGCTGACACAAGACATAGCGATGGACCTTGGTACGGCAAACACCATCATCATCTCGAATGGCAAGATCGTGGTTGACGAGCCATCGGTGGTGGCCCTCGACCGTAAGACCAATAAAATGATAGAGGTTGGCAAGAAAGCCAAGATGATGCACGAGAAGACCAACCCCAACATACGCACCTGCCGTCCGCTGAAAGACGGCGTGATAGCCGACTTCAACGCCTGCGAGCAGATGATGCGCGGCCTTATAAAGAAAATAAACACAGGACGCAGCTTCATGACGCCATCGCTCAGAATGGTCATAGGAGTACCATCAGGGTCGACCGAAGTAGAACTGCGCGCCGTGCGCGACAGCGCCGAACGCTCCAACGGACGCGACGTATACCTGCTGTTCGAACCAATGGCAGCCGCCATAGGTATAGGCCTCGACGTGACAGCGCCGAAGGGACACATGATAGTCGACATAGGCGGCGGCTCGACCGAGATAGCAGTCATCTCGCTCTGCGGCATCGTGTCCAACAGCTCAATCCGCGTGGCAGGCGACGAACTGACCGACGACATACAGGAATACATGTTCCGCCAACACAACGTGAAAGTGTCGGAACGCATGGCCGAACGCATCAAGATAAACGTAGGCTCAGCACTTACCGAGCTCGACGAGAACGCACCGGAAGAATACGTAGTGCATGGCCCCAACCGCATCACAGCCCTTCCGATGGAAATCTCGGTATGCTACCAAGAGATAGCACACTGCATCGACAAGTCGATAGCCAAGATTGAGACCGCAATACTCAACGCCCTGGAGAAGACCCCGCCCGAGATATACGCCGACATCGTGGAAAACGGAATCTACCTCACCGGAGGCGGAGCACTGCTGCGTGGCCTCGACAAACGCCTCACCGACAAGATACACATACCATTCCACATAGCCGAAGACCCACTCCACAGCGTGGCAAAAGGAACCGGCATCGCACTCAAAAACCTCGAAACCTACGACGCAGTACTGATGAGGTGAGACACCAATGCAGAATCTTATAGACTTTATACTGAAGTATAAGTATTGGTTCACATTCTTCCTTATGGAAGGATTCTGTCTTGCCATACTCATACGCTTCAACAACTACCACGGCAGCGTCTACTTCACGACTGCCAACTCGCTCGTGGGTGGCATCTACACAGCCGCCGACGGTGTGACGTCATACATAAACCTGGGCACAGTGAACGCCCAACTGGAGGCCGACAACATAAGCCTGCGCGATGAAGTGCAAGCCATGAAACACGAACTGGCATCACACCGCATCGACACCATCAAGTATGAAGGATTCAACAAGACCCGATACAAATACATAGGAGCACAAATCATAAATGCCACCACCAACCGCAGCAACAACCTGCTCACCCTCGACAAAGGGTCGGACGACGGCATACGCCCCGAGATGGGCGTGATATGCTCAAGTGGCGCAGTAGGCATAGTCTATCTCACATCGGCCCACTACTCAATCGTGATGCCACTCATCAACGTGAAATCCAAGATAAGCTGCTCGCTGAAACACCACAACGCATTCGGCACGATGGAATGGAAATTTGGCGACATACGCAGCGCATACATGACCGGCATACCGCTACACATACCAATAGACAAAGACGAGATTGTAGAGACCAACGGTTTCTCCGACATATTCCCATCGGGCATACCAATAGGCACAGTAGAAAGCACAGAGCAGTCGACCGACGGACTGGCCTACACCATCAAGATTCGCCTTGCCGTAGACTTTGCCTCGGTGCGCAACGTGAGTGTGATAACCAACTACAACCATGCAGAGAAAACGCGCCTGGAGTTCCAGGCCGATTCCCTGATGAACATCTAATCCTCAATAAGCATAGCCTTGGAACATAAAACATTCATACGATTATGCCGCATGATCCTGCTGCTTGCCGTTCAGTTGCTCATACTGAACCATCTGCACCTCTTCGGATATGCCACACCGCTCATCATCGGATACATGATCATTTGCATGGAGACGGGCGTGTCGCGCATGTCACACCTATGGTGGGGCTTCAGCATGGGTATGCTTTTCGACATATTCTCAAACACCATGGGCATGGGTGCGGCAAGCCTCACACTGGTGGCAATGATGAAACCCTACGTGCTGAAACTATTCATGCCACGCGACATCGTGGAGTCGTTCAAGCCTACGATAGAGAATCTGGGGCTGTCAAGATACATCTGGTACACAATGTCATGCATGGCCATGCTCCACTGTTGCTTCTACTTCCTCGAGGCCTTTACGCTGGCCGACCTCCTGCTCACCATCGGAGCCATGATTGGCGGCACACTGCTTGCAACCACCATCTCGGTTTGTATTGAATACATTGTTCACAACAAGCTTGCCGAACGCGAGGTGAGCAAATAATCTCACACCATACAGCGGATGAAGAACTTCCAACTTGAACGCAGACAGTATATCATCGGCGGCCTTGCAATGGTCGTCGTTCTTGGATATATCCTGCGCCTTGCCTTCCTCCAGCTCATCCCCAACGATTATGAAGAGATTGCGTGGAACAACGCCTTATACAGAAAGGTGATCTACCCGATACGCGGCGTTATCTACGACCGCAACGGACGGCTGCTCGTATTCAACCAACCGGCCTACGATGTGATGGTAATCATGCGCGAGGTGAGCAACCTCGACACACTCGACCTTTGCAACACCTTGCACATCTCGAGGCAAACATTTGAGGAACGCATCAAGACAATACAGAACAAAGATAAGAATCCGGGCTATTCGGCTTATTCACAACAGCTGTTCATGCCACAAATCAGCGAGTCCGACTTTCAGGTTTTCCAAGAGAAGATGTTCAGGTTCAGGGGTTTCTACATCCGTGAACGAACCACCCGCCAGTATGAGTACGGCTATGCGGCACACATACTGGGCGATGTTGCCGAGGTTTCGGCAGCCGACATAGAGAAGGACGACTACTATCGCGCCGGCGACTTTATAGGCAAACAGGGTGTGGAGCGCTCCTATGAGGAAGTGTTGCGTGGCCAGAAGGGAGTAGAGATACTTCTGCGCGACTCGCGCGGCATGATTCAAGGCAAGTATAAAGATGGCGCCGAAGACCAGCGTCCGCATCCGGGCAGCGACATCACACTTTCCATCGACATAAAGCTCCAGGCTCTTGGCGAGCGGCTGATGCAGGGGAAGCGCGGCAGCATAGTGGCCATCGAGCCTACTACCGGCGAAGTGCTTTGCATGGTATCGGCCCCCTCATACAGTCCGCAGGACTTGCAGGGCAAGCAGCGGGGCACCAAGATAATGCAAATGCTCAGCGACCCAAGCCGGCCGATGCTTAACCGCGCGGTGTCGGGCACATACCCCCCCGGCTCCACATTCAAGACGTCGCAAGCCTTGACATTCATGCAGGAGGGCATAGTAGACCCCGACCACACATTCTATCCCTGCAACGGCGGCTTCCACTACAAGAATCAGAAAGTGGGGTGCCACGCCCACCCATCGCCGCTGAGTCTCAAGCCGGCCATCGCCACATCGTGCAACGGATACTTCTGCTGGGGGCTGGTCAACATGTTTGGCAACCGCAGCAAGTACTCCAGCGTACAGGATGCCATGACCCGCTGGAAGGACTACATGGTGTCGATGGGCTTCGGCTACAAGCTGGGCATCGACCTTCCGGGCGAGGCCCGTGGCATGATACCAAATGCCGACTACTACGACAAGCACTTAGGCCGCTGGAACGCTCTGACGGTGAAGAGCATCTCAATCGGCCAGGGCGAGGTGACCCTCACTCCGTTGCAGATAGCCAACCTGGGTGCCACGATAGCCAACCGCGGCTATTATATCACGCCACATGTGGTGAAAAGCATCAAGGGCGGAGCCATTGCTGACAGCCTGACATACAAGCATCACACCATGGTGAGTTCAAGATACTACAACGAGGTGGTGGCCGGTATGCGCATGGCGGTGACCGAAGGGACCTGCAAGGGTGCCCAAAACCCGTGGTACGAAGTGTGTGGCAAGACCGGAACGGCACAGAACCGCGGCCACGACCACTCGGTGTTCATGGGGTTTGCACCGCGCAACAACCCACAGATTGCTGTCTCGGTATACGTGGAAAACGGTGGCTATGGTGCCACATTCGGTGTACCCATCGGGGCTCTGATAATGGAGCAATACATACGTGGCGAGCTCTCGCCTGCAAGCCAGGCACAAGCAGCCGCCATTGCTCACCGCGTGGTGAACTGACCACCGCACACCGCACCGTGTAGCCACGACTGGTAACGAGGATATCGACTGGCACCTTGCGAGGATATCGACTGGCGCCTTGCGAGGATATCGTCAACACCTTGCGAGGATATCGTCAACGCCTTGCGAGGATATCGTCAACGCCTTGCGAGGATATCCTCGCAAAAAACATAAGATATATACACAACCCATAAACCCTCAGCACATGCAAAGCGACAGCACCAACAAAGGCATATTCCTCTCGCTCGACTGGATTACCATCGGGCTCTACCTCATACTCATCGTATGGGGCTGGTTCTCGGTTTGCGGTGCATGCTACGACTATGATAGCCCCGACCTCCTGAGTTTCGACCTGAAATCGGGCAAACAGTTTGTGTGGATACTCACCTCGATTGGGCTTGCCTGTGCGCTCCTGCTCATCGAGAAACGATTCTACTACAACGCATCCACACCGCTTTACATCATGATGATGCTCATACTGCTCATCACCATCTTCGTGGCGCCCGACACCAAGGGCTCGCGCTCGTGGATACCGATAGGCCCGCTGAAGCTACAGCCGGCCGAGTTTGCCAAGTTTACCGTAGCATTGGCCATAGGCAAGTACATGGACCGCTTCGGGTTCAACATGTCGACACTGCGCGAATTCCTGAAACTCACCACCTTCATCTTTGTACCAATGCTGCTCATCATCGGGCAGAAAGAGACTGGCACGGCACTCGTCTACCTGTCCTTCTTCCTGGTGCTCTACCGCGAAGGCATGACAGGGTCGGTACTCTTTGCCGCCCTCGCATTCGTGGCATTCTTCATTATCGGAGTGAAATATGCCAACGAGCCGATGGGATACATGCCGACTTCGGCAGGCGAGTTCTGGGTACTGCTCCTATCCCTCGTCTGCACCATCATACTCGTGTGGAGATACTGCAAGGAACCGGCAGCCGTGAGAAACCTGGTATGTTTTGCCGGCGGAACCTACCTGGCAGCCATCCTGTTCTCAGCCTACGTCATACCGTTCAACGTGTGCATAGTGCAAATCATAGTCAACGTGGGTGCAATCATCTACCTATTCGTACTATACGTCTACTCACACTCCTACAAGTACCTGCTCATCACCATCTTCGCCATGCTGGCCACAGGCTTCTTCTACGGCGAAGACCTCATATTCCACAGAGTGCTACGCGACCACCAACGCGATCGAATCGAGGTGTTGCTCGGCATGAACAGCGACATAAGCGGCAAAGGCTACAACGTGCACCAAGCCAAGATAGCCATCGGCTCGGGCGGCTTTGCAGGCAAAGGATTCCTCAAGGGCACCCAGACAAAGCTGAAGTATGTGCCCGAGCAAGACACCGACTTCATCTTCTGCACCGTAGGCGAGGAAGAAGGCTTCATCGGCTCTGCAGGAGTGCTGCTGGTATACCTCGTGTTCATCCTGCGACTCATCGTGCTTGCCGAACGACAACCCGACACGTGGGGGCGAGTCTATGGCTACAGCGTGATGAGCATATTCCTCTTCCACCTGGCAATCAACGTGGGCATGGTGCTCGGCATCGCACCCGTCATAGGCATCCCACTGCCATTCTTCAGCTACGGAGGCTCGTCGCTATGGGGCTTTACCATACTGCTGTTCATCTTCCTGCGGATGGATGCAGAGCGAAACTTCAAGATGAGAAGCTGATGCCAGCAAGAGGACTGAACGACGGTTCAGACGTAAATGCAGCGGGGGAGAGTGCACCACTCTCCCCCGCTGCATTTACTTAGAACCGCGCAACAGTCAGTACAAAAGCTTCATTCTCTCACCTCGAGGCCAAGTTTCACGATGCCTTTCACCCTGGCATCCTTCATCACGTGCGATATGCTATACGTATAGACACGCCCCGAGTCAACATGCAAGGGCGGCAGCGGTTTCATCGTGGTGGTATAGGGAAATCCCTGCCCCACCGGCCTGCCCTGGGCATCATACAAGACAACATAAACCGTGTCGGCCTGAACCACCACGCCATCATCGCGGGTCACAGTGGTGAGCAGATGCAGCATACGGTAAGGGAAGGAACTGGTGGAACGCACCCCGACACTTGCCGCCAGCTGACCGCGCCAACGCATCTCGGGCATGACAAAATGCAGAGTGTCGGTCTGAGTCCATCCCCAGGTCGGCACATCGGCATATTGATGATACATCATGCCACGCCTGCACGAACAGACGGCAGCCGTAAGCAGCAACGCCGGCAGCAGACACAGCACATACTTACAGCATTTCATTATTGTGGTTGCTGGGGGTCTTTGGCAGATTTGTTCTTTTTCTTCTTGTGTTTTCTCTGTGCCTGGTCGAAACGTGCTATGTTGTCTTGATTCAGAAGGTCGTAGGGACGATTGTCGCGAACTTCGCCACTCTCGTTCAGAGTCAGCGGCTTCTTGCCCTCACGGTTCATGTTGATAATCTCGAAAGCACGGCGTGCACTGATGGTTTCCTCGTTCACCAACGACTGCTTGTCGGTAGAATACGTGATGGTGCGGGTCAGGATGTCACACTTAACAAAGAAATACTCGTTGTCCTGGGTGAAAAGGCTGATTTCCTTCGACGGCAACTTCTTCAACGCCTCAACATACTGGTCGACCTCGTAGTTCATGCAGCACTTCAGCTTCGCACACTGTCCTGCCAGCTTCTGCGGGTTGAGCGATATGTCCTGGAAGCGAGCGGCACTGGTCGACACGCTGTTGAAGCGGGTCATCCACGTGGCACAACACAGTTCGCGCCCACACGGGCCGATACCTCCGATGCGTCCCGCCTCTTGGCGTGCACCAATCTGCTTCATTTCGATTCTCACCTTGAAGCGGTCGGCCAACACCTTGATGAGTTGGCGGAAGTCGACACGGTCGTCGGCAATGTAGTAGAATATTGCCTTGCCGCCGTCGCCTTGATATTCCACGTCGCCTATCTTCATCTTCAGGCCCAGGTCTTTGGCTATCTGTCTCGACTCTATCATGGTCTCGTGCTCACGCGCCTTTGCCTCGGCATACTTGTCGAGGTCCACCTGCCGCGCCTTTCGGTAAATGCGCTTGAACTCGGTGTCGGGGCGCAGGTTTGCCTTTTTCACCTGCAGAGCGACCAGCCGTCCGGTCATGGTCACGGTGCCTATATCGTGTCCGGGGTTAGCCTCAACGGCCACAATATCGCCCTTCTGCAACGAGAGGTTGTTTGAGTTGAGGTAGTACCCCTTGCGTGGTGGCTTAAACTGGATTTCCACCATGTCGGTGGCCGATGTGTTGTCGGGCAGGTCGGCCAGCCAGTCGTATGTATTTAGCTTGTCGGTCTGCTTGCTACATCCCTTTATGTCGAGACATGCATTGCAGTCCGCTACTCTGAATTCGTTCATACACTATATAAATTATATCATAGCCCTCTGTAGGGGCATAGTTACACAATATGGTGCAAAGTTACGAAATAAAACGGGAAATTAGAAACGAAAACCATAAAAACTGAGCATATAGTCTCAAAGAACGGTTCATAGACCTGCATTTTTTCATTGCAGCCGATGTGTTTCGTCTACTTATAAAGAATTGTATCACCGCGCGTAAAAATAGTCCGAGCCTGTTCGGACTGACGGTTCGAACTGTGTGGACAACCAATTTACAGCGCTGAAAGCGGTGTTATATCAGGATATAAAGATGGATGGAGAGGGGGTGTGTTATGATTCCTGCCCCTCGTGGTCGTCGGCCATCCAGCGTTTGGGAGTGGTGTCGGTCAGTTGCTTGAAGGTGCGGAAGAACGATGTCTCGTTGGTGAATCCCGACTCGAGAGCTACGGCCAGAATCTTGATTCCAGGCTTGTTGTGCATGATTTGCTTAGCATACTCCACACGATAGATGTTGACAAGCTGAGAGAATGAGCACCCGCGACATGTATTGACACACTCCGACACCGTCCTCACACTGGTGCCCAACAGGGCAGCCAGGTCTTGAACCTTGAGGTCGCTGTTGAGATATAGGCGGTCGGTTTGCATCAGTGCCTCTATCTGTTCTATCATTTCGTGATATGTAGCATCGTCGGCCACTACATCGTTGGCAGGCACGGGTTCGTCGGTCGGCTCGTCGGCCGTATCCTCATATTGCACGTTCTCAGGTTCTGCTTGCGTGGCTGTGGAGCCCGACAAGCGATGGCGGCGCATGGCAACAAAGCCAATCAGCGCGATGAGCAGCAGCACCAGCACACAAAGCACTATGTGTAGCCACGAGAGGGTCTGTCCACTCTGTGAAGGTGTATTGATAAGGAATCGCAATGTCATGGCAAATGGCTCGAAGTTGCTGTCGGATATTCCACCCACCACAACGAGGTTGCCATCGGGGTCGAGCACTGGATAGGCCCCGCTAAAGTACGTCTGCGGCATGGGGTCGGTATAGAAGACTGTGATGGGACAGCCGCGTTCATCAGAATCTTCTGCATAATCCACAGCCATGATGTACTGACGAGCAGCCGAATCGCATCCCATCACATAAGCGCGACCGATACTACGGTCGGCTATCACATCACTGCACCATAATATGCCGGCATCATCTATGCCATGCATCGGAACGGGATACACGGTGGGCAGCAGCGAGAACTGACAGCCCTGTGTACGAATAAAGCCATAATTACCAACAGAATCGGTAGCAAGCAGTAAGTAGGAATATATGTCTGCATCGGCATCACCGATGAAGAATGTTGACGATTGGTTGGATATGAAACTCGTATAGGGACGCCACGTATCGAACAACGGGACGGTGAACGGCTCGCCCGTCAGTTGGTCGACGATGATGGAATCGAAGATGTTGCCACGGATGTCGCTATTACTGAATATCATTACGTTGTCGGCCGACGTCTGTAGTATGTATGGATTGACTCGATCTTGTGTGGCCGAATCTACGAAAGCGTAGTGTGTCTTGCCGTCGAATGTCTCGATGGCATCATCGTGATACCAGTTGCCACTGATCACTATGCAGTCGGGTGCGAGTTCGACGGCTGTAGCAAGCACGCGCTTCACGTCGAGACATCCGAATCCGCCAAACTCGTGTGTGGTGGGGTCGTATATCTCGGTAGGGAACGTCTGTTCGATGCCAAGCGGCTGTCCGTGCCCTCCACCTATCAGCACCTTGCCCGACGAGAGTTGCAAGCCCAGAGCATCATCGTGGTCGTAGGTCATATTCACTACGTGCCACTCGTGACCGTCGAAATACTCGGTGGTACGGGTGGGTTTGAAACCGGTTGTGTGTCCACCCATCACCGTCAGCTCACCGCCCGCATAGTAGGTGTGATGACCCGAACGCGGGATATTGAGGTCGGGCAGCTGTTCGTAGTCAATCCTTACGAACGGAGCACGAGTCGTGGTGTCGCTCAGCGAAGCAGCATCCGATGTTTCTACCACAGCCATCAAGGCCAACAGGGCAATCAGTGTTTTCATAACCAGGTTCTGTTTAGCGTTACAAAGATACAAAAAAAGGTTGATACGCAGAAATAATTGGTGTAATAAAGTAAAAAAAGAAGTTTGACATGCATGGTTCGTTTTATTTTCGTACTTTTGCATTATGAATTATGCCGATATCATACTTCCACTTCCGTTGCAGGACTCCTACACTTACAGCATCCCGCCAGCCATGCAGACCGCCATCGGGGTGGGACAGCGTGTGGAGGTCTCGTTCGGCAAGAGCAAGATGATGATTGGCATTGTGCTCAACCTACACGACTCAAAACCAACAGGATATGCCGTAAAGCCCATCGAGCGGCTCATAGACTCTGCGCCGATAGTGACCACCGACCAGCTGGCTCTGTGGCAATGGGTAGCGACCTACTACGTGTGTCCGCTCGGCGATGTGATGAACGCCGCACTGCCATCCAGCCTCAAGGACGACAGCTACCGGCCGCGAACCGAGACTTACGTCACCCTGGCAGGCTACCTCGACCCCACAAAGGTGGGCATCGTGTTGAACTACCTGTGACGGTCGAAACGCCAGCAAGTGATGTTCGAGACGTATCTCGAGATGTCGGGATTCGGACGCCAAGCCACTCTCACCCCTGTGAGCAAAAGCGACTTGCTGCGCATGTGCAGCGGAACGGGTGCGGCCTTCAGCGCTTTGGTCGAAAAGAAACTGCTGACAACCCACGAGGAGGAAGTGGAACGACTGCCACTCGTCACGGCCACAGCCAATCAGCCTTCGACCCTTAGCGAAGCACAACAGGCGGCCTTCGAGGAAATCAACACCAGCTTCGAGAGCCACGACACCACGCTGCTGCATGGTGTGACATCGAGCGGAAAGACCGAAGTATACATCCACCTCATCAGTCGGGCGCTAAAGCAGGGACATCAGGTGCTATACCTTCTGCCCGAAATAGCACTGACCACACAACTCACCACACGTCTGCGGCGGGTGTTCGGACAGCGGATGGGAGTGTATCACTCCAAGTTCTCGGATGCCGAACGCGTGGAAATCTATCGCCGCCAACTATCCGACAATCCCTACGACATCATTCTCGGCGTGCGCTCGTCGGTGTTCCTGCCATTTCAGCGACTGGGACTCATCATCATCGACGAAGAGCACGAGCCATCATACAAACAGCAAGACCCTGCCCCACGCTATCATGCCCGAAGCCTGGCACTCATGCTGGCACGGCGCCACGGAGCCAAAACCCTGCTCGGCAGTGCCACTCCAAGCATCGAGACCTACCATCTCGCCCAGCAGGGACGCTACGGCTACGTGAGCCTCACCCAGCGTTTCCGAGGCCTCTCGATGCCTGAGGTCGAGGTGGTCGACGTGCGACGCCTGAAGTTCCAGCATCGCATGAAGGGCATATTCTCACAACAGTTGCTCGACGCTATGGGCAAAGCACTCAGCAGCGGACATCAGGTCATCCTGTTTCAGAACCGGCGCGGGTATGCCAACTTCATGCAATGCCGCACCTGCGGATGGGTTCCGCGATGCGACCGTTGCGATGTGAGCCTCACCTATCACCGCCAGCATCATCACCTCAGCTGCCACTATTGCGGAGCTATATACCAGGTGCCCGATGCATGTCCTCAGTGCGAAGGCCACGATTTCGGCGATGTAGGCATGGGGACAGAGAAAGTCGAAGATGCCGTACACCAGCATTTCCCCGATGCACGCACCATACGCATGGACATCGATACCGCCCACACACGTCATGCCTTCGAGCAAATCATCGACGACTTTGCATCCCGACGCTACGACGTGCTCATCGGCACCCAGATGGTGTCGAAGGGTCTCGACTTTGCGGGGGTAAGTGTAGTGGGCATCCTCGATGCCGACACTATGCTCAACATACCCGACTTCCGCAGTGCCGAACGCACCTTCCAGGTCATCGCACAGGTGTCGGGACGTGCGGGACGTGCCGAAGATGGCGGACGCGTGATATTGCAGACACGCAGTGCCGATTCCGACACCATCGTCCAGGCTCAGCACAACGACTATCTGGCCATGACCGCCACCCAGCTCGAGGAGCGACAGGAATTCCACTATCCGCCCTTCACCCGAGTGATCAACGTGTATGTACGTCATCGCGATGCCAAGCATGCCGACCTGCTGGCCGCCGATATGGCCCGCCTCCTGCGCGCTTCGTTTGCCGACCGAGTGCTGGGCCCCGACCGCCCGGCAGTAGCCAGAGTAAAGTCGATGAGCGTGAGGAAAATCATGATAAAACTCGAGCGCAACGCATCACCACGTGCCGTCTACGACATCCTGATGAAGGTGCAGAATCGCCTCATGCAGCAACCCAGCGCCAGCGGAGTGCAGGTCTACTACGATGTAGACCCTATGTAGCAGCGCATAGAAAAACAGCACACATAGAGGGATGCTCCCGTTTTCGTGGGGGCATCCCTCTTTGCTATTTTATGTGCTATGATTCATGTCGGTTTGTTTCAATAAATACAAAAGTTACGTAGTGGAAACGATGGTTTACATTTCTTCCCATTCTTCGCTACGTCCGGGAGCCAAGCCACTGCCTACTTCCTCGCCACTCAGGCCACCACCGCTTTCGGTGCTGCCTTCCGACACTCCTATCATTACCACTGAACTGAGGTCCACCTCAGCCACGTCGGTCATTGGTTTCTTATATTCTTTCTTCATAAACTTTAATGATATAGTTAATTAATATCATGCGTTTTTACTATCTTTCTTTTAAAAGGTGGGGGAGAGAACCCATAAACACATTTACAATCTCTCCCCCCAGGGTAAAAAGAAAAGATTAATTTTACTTAACCAGCACCTTGACTGCGTCTTGGTGCTTCTCGTTCGGTAGAGCTGAAGCAAGCTTCGTTCTACTCTCACTTAACCAGCACCTTCTTGCCGTTCACGATGTTGAGACCACGCTGTACACCGTCGAGCTTCTGTCCACTCATGTTGTAGATGCCCTCGTTGCTGCGTTGGTCATACATCTCGAATCCTGCAATATCGGTTGCGGTGCCTTCATCCTCGAACATGTAGCGAACCTTAGAGCTGCCGGCTGTCAATGCAGTTGGCACTTGCAGGTATGCGCCGTTGTTGAGTGTTGCACCTGCATCGACCGGAGTGTAGAATCCGATGCCGTCGCCACCGTTGTTGAGTACGTAGTTGCTCATTGTGCCGGTAGTCTTATACACTGTTCCTGCACCAACTACTCCGACGAGCATGTTCACGTAGTAAGCCTGAGTTGTGGCGTATGGAATCTTGTAGGTTCCTTCATCGCCCTTGACAATGATACCGGTACCAGCCGGAACGTCGTAAACACGGACGAGCAGCACGGTGTTGGTAGCCTTGTTGTAGCCAGCGGCTATGTAGGCACGGAGGTCGCTGCCTGTGAAGTCGAGGTCCTGAGCGCAGCAGTAGGTCTTAATGCCAAGACTTGAAACAGTGATGAATTCCTTGGTCGAAGCGAATGTAGCAACTACCGATACGTCGCCGCTCACGCTGGCAATGGTGTATTTACCACCCGATACGCTTGATGTCACGTCGGTGCCGTTTATGGTAAGAGCAGAGAGTGTACGGTCGGGATCGTCGGTGATTGTGATGGTGACGCTTTCGCCATACTTAGGTGAGTTGTTGGATGCTGTCACGCCTGCACCGCTGATGGTCACTGCATAGGTTGCTTCGGTCCATGTAGCGGTGAAGCTGCGGTTGCCGGTCGAGCCAGTTGCCACAGTCACTACTTCGGTTGCTGATGTGAGCGCTGTGCCGGTCCATCCTGCGAAGAGGTAATGTTCGCGGGTTGGGTTGTTGAGTGTGAAGGCAGCTGTCTCGATGTTGTAGGTTGTTGGGTTAGCTGTCGATACTGCTCCGCCTGCAAGGTCGTAAGTGATGGTGTAGGTCACTGGAGTCCAAGTAGCAACATAGCTGCTGTTGCCCATCGAGCCCTTAGCTACGGTCACTGTTGTGGTAGCAGCTCCGAGGTCGGTGCCGGTCCATCCTGCGAAGGTGTAGCCCTCGCGTGTTGGGTTGGTGAGTGTGAAGGCAGCCGATTCGATGTTGTAGGTTGCAGGATTGTCGGTTGCAACGGCTCCGCCTGCGAGGTCGTAGGTCACATTATATGTAATAGGAGTCCAAGTAGCAGTGTAGCTGCGTTCGCCAATCGAGCCCTTAG
>JAFUSD010000211.1 GCA_017480685.1 Bacteroidaceae bacterium | reverse complement strand
GTACCAACTTTTCCAGGCAAGGCTGATTGGTGCCGATGCGGTGCTGCTCATTGCTGCCGACTTGTCTGCCGATGCTCTCAACTCGTTGGCACGTACTGCTCACCAGCTTGGATTGGAGACCTTGCTCGAAGTGCATCGTGAGTCGGAACTGGGATACATAACCGATGATATAGACATGATTGGTGTAAACAACCGCAACCTTGGAACCTTTACGGTCGATGTAGAGAACTCCATACGTATGAGCAGTGTGCTACCGTCACACCTTCCATGGGTTAGCGAAAGTGGTATCGACAGTGCAGAAACTGTTGCCGTTTTGCGCCGTCTGGGCTACAGAGGATTCCTAATAGGCGAAGCTTTCATGCGGACTAAGGAGCCAGGACAGGCACTGCAAGAATTTATCTCAAAACTCGATGTACTATGATTGTAAAGGTCTGTGGCATGCGCGATGCCGACAATATCCGTGCCGTCGAACAGCTGGGTGTAGACTGGATGGGATTCATCCTCTATAAGCGCTCGCCGCGTTTCGTTGCTTCACCACCTGCTTATATGCCATGCAGGGCAAAGAGGGTGGGGGTCACGGTGGGGATGCCCGTCAGTCAGGTGGTTCAGGCTCAGAAGCTGTTTGGCTTCGATATCATTCAACTGCACGGCAACGAGAATCCCAACTACTGCATGTCCTTGCAACACATGTTGCCGCTCGGAGTACAGATAATTAAGAAAATATCGGTTGGCTCAGTGCGCAACCTGTCCGACTTGGATGCTTATGCTCGTCATGTCGATTATTTTCTTTTCGAACCTTCAACGCTTGCTCATGGAGGCAGTGGTACGAAATTTGACTGGACATTGCTCAGCCATTATCACCATTCCACCCCCTTCATACTTGCGGGTGGCATAGGTCCGGAAGACATAGAGGCTCTTCATCGGTTCACACACCCGCAGTGGGCTGGCATCGACCTCAACAGCCGATTCGAAACCAAGCCTGCGTTGAAGGACGTGGACACACTGAGACAATTTATCCACTGCCTGCAAACCGACAGCTTATAACTGTATAATCATACTTCCAGCTTATAACAATACATTAAAAGTTGAAGAATTGGAGTTATATCAGCTATTCATTGTTTATTATTTATTATTCATTGTTTATTATTCATTATATATTATATATTAACATGAACCGTATTAACACACTTTTCAGCAATCAGACGCGCGGAATCCTTTCTGTGTATTTCTGTGCAGGTCATCCCTCGGTAAACAGCACAGTCAGCATACTACGTTCGCTTCAGCGGCATGGCATTCAGATGATTGAGGTGGGCATTCCGTTTTCCGACCCCATGGCCGACGGTCCCGTCATACAAGATGCTGCCACGAAGGCGCTGCGTGGAGGCATGACCCTCAACCTGCTTTTCGACCAGTTGCAGCATGTGAGAGACGAAATAACCGTCCCCCTAATACTCATGGGCTATCTCAACCCCATCTATCATTATGGCTACGAGTCGTTCTTCAGCCGTTGCGCAGCTGTGGGCATCGATGGGGTCATCATCCCCGACCTTCCGTTTGATGATTATCTGAGCGAGGTGAAGCCGGTGGCCGACCGTTTCGACGTGAAGGTCATCATGCTCATCACTCCCGAAACCTCTGACGAGCGTATCCGTTTCATCGACGAAAACACCGATGCCTTTATCTACATGGTCAGTTCGGCAGCTACTACCGGTGCCCAGCGCCGGTTTGATGCCGCGAAGCAGGCATACTTCAGCCGTATCGATCGTATGGGGCTGAAGCATCCTCGTATGATTGGTTTCGGTATTTCCAACCCACAGACACTGGGTGCGGCGCTGGCAGCAGCAGCCGGTGCAATCGTCGGGAGCAAGTATGTAAGTCTGCTCGACTCTACTCATGACCCCGACTTGGCTACATCCGAGCTGCTGCAAGCACTGGGTGTCAACCCATGACTCCATCAATATACCGCTTTAGAACCATGCGGTTGGCCAGGTCTATCTCGCTGTCGGTAAACGATTGCAGGTAAATCTGAGTGGTCTGGACCGATGCATGCCCCATGGCCTTCGAAATGACAGGCAGGGGCACTTCGCTTCGGTAGGCCAGTGTGGCCCATGTGTGGCGCGACACGTATGATGTGAGGTTGAGCCCCGGCGACACCAGTTTGCCAAGCATCTTGAGATTCCAGTTGTATGCGTTCAGTGCCCTGCGGTATGCCATATACTGCATTTCAGTGACAGACAGATGTTGCCACCTTGACATCATGCCCCTGCATCCGCTCTCAATAATCGGGAAGAGAAACGCTCCCGCACCAGCAGCTTGTGTCTGCCGTCGCATGATTATGTTCCACATCACGGGTTCGAGGCGCACCCTAATCTCCTGCCCCGTCTTCTTGCGGCGGTAGGAGATGAATGCGCCGTCTATATCAGAGTGGCGCAAGAAAGCCAAGTCTACAAAGGTGAGTCCTCTGCATGAGAGGCAGAACACGAAGTAGTCTCGCGTACATTCCAACTTCTCTGCCATCCGTTCCAGCCCCCTTTGCCTCCTCTTCTCCATGTTCAACGTGCGTTTCTGAAGTGCGTCAGCAATATCGAGTTGAATCACACTGCGCATGTCGGCAGCCGATATTGCACGTTTCCTTGTCGATGCGCAGCCCGTGTATACATGCATAAACAACCGGTTGTCGCCGTCGGTACCCATGTATTTGTTGTACACGGCTCGCATGCAGCGCAAGTAGCTCGAACTGCTGTTGCGGCTCACCCCCTTGTGCCACAACCACTGTTCATAGTCGGAAAGCAACCCCACCGTCAGTTTGTCAAAACCCATGCAGCCCAAGCCGCGGGCAGAAAGAAAGCGTCCGAAACTCCTATAGGCAGAACCATAGTTGCGGCTGGTGCCAATCCTGCCCATTTTGAAAAGCACCTCCGACTCCATCTTCATTGCATCGACCACACCTTTGGCAGCACGATGCCATTCATTTCTTTGTTTCATAATAATAGAATTAAATAATGAGTATTACATTAAAATGTTATAAATATTTAGAATGAAATATAGACACATTGGTCAAACCACAACAGCAAAAGTGCATTTTTTTGTGAAAACGTTTGGTCAATTCAGAAAAACACCATACCTTTGCAGCGAGTTAATAAGAGGAATACGCCGAAAACCTCGTAAAAGAGTAGGCACAACATTTAATTAAACAAGTAAGAAATGAAGAAAATTATTCTTTCTGCTCTCGTAGCAGTATGCACACTCAGTGCAAGCGCACAGACATGGATTGGTGGTGAAGTTGGTTTCAACTCATCTACAACAAAAATTGGCGGCGTCAAGACTACAGCCACTACATTTACCGTTGCTCCTGAAGTAGGCTACACTCTCAACGACAAGTTCGACGTAGCAGTGAAGGTAGCATATGGTCATGCATCACACAACGACGAGATACTCGGAGCTCAGCTTGGTGATTTCGAGCGTGCTAATGCAATAGAAGTGAATCCTTACGTGCGCTACACATTTGCACGCACAGGTGCACTGTCATTCTTTATCGATGGTGGTCTCACTTATGCCACAGTTCACGTTAAGGGCCTTGATGAGAATGCCAACGCATTCGGCGTTGCGTTCAAGCCAGGTCTTGCTTACGGACTGAGCGACAAAGTGTCACTCGTGGCACACATCGGTGATGCTTCTTATAGCCACACCAAGTGGGGAGCAATCAAGAACGACCAGTTCGACCTCGGTCTCACCAACGCCATCACATTCGGAGTTTATTTCGGACTCTAATCCGTGAAGACAAGTAACTATAACTCTTAGTGGGGGAGAGACAACCCTCTACAACCGTTCATGGGGATGCATCAGCACTGGTGCATCCCTTTTCTTTTCGTACTACCTGTATGGATAAGAAAATGTGAGGATATCCTCAACACCTCGCGAGCATATCCTCAACGCCCTGTAAGGATATCCTCAACGCCCCGCGAGGATATCCTCGTTTTTCGGCACGTACACAGATGCCATAAATAAGTGACTGCCTGC
>JAFUSD010000210.1 GCA_017480685.1 Bacteroidaceae bacterium | reverse complement strand
GGATTCTATTCAGGACATGTGGTCATACCTCCCACCGTTACATATAATAATAAGGTTTATACAGTGACCGAACTGGGTGAGAATTGTTTCAACAGTTGTCCCGACCTCCTGTCGGTGAAAATACCCGAGACGTGCCTGCGCATCGGTCGCTCTTTCGGCAACGACGAGCGTCTTGAGCGCGTCTACATACCACGCGGGGTGAGGCGAATTGCCGGTGCAAATTTCTTTATGTGTCCCAACCTGCACACAATAGAGGTTGACCGACGCAATCCATACTATGACAGCCGCGAACGCTGCAACGCAATCGTCGAAACCCGAACCGCCACCCTGCGATGTGCATGCAACGCTTCAACCATACCCACTGGGGTGAAACGATTGGGCAACAATTGCTTCAACGGAACCAATATCGAGGAGTTGATCGTGCCCGAAGGCATCGAGGAACTGGGACAATACTGCTTCTCTGGGTGCGGCAAACTGAGACACATATCGCTTCCGTCCACGCTCAGACATATAGAAATGGGTTGTTTCTCTGGCTGCTATCAGCTCGATAGCATCTACATCCCCGACGGTGTGACGTCTCTTGGCCGCGACTGCTTCGAGGCTTGCCGTGGGTTGCGCACCGTACGCTTGCCCGACACAATCACTACACTCGACGGTACATTCTATGATTGCGCATCGCTCACCACAGTAAATATGCCCAAACAACTGAAAACGCTGTCTGGCACGTTCGGTCGTTGCGCGTCGCTCACCTATTTTATCATACCCGAAAGTGTAACCACAATATCTTCATGGTGCTTCGGCGATTGTAAAAACTTGCAATCCATCCACATACCAAGTACGCTCTCGCGCATCGACGGACCTGTATTCCGCGGGTGCACGGCCTTAAAAAGCATCACCGTTGCGGCCGATAATCCTGTTTACGACAGCCGCATGGGATGCAATGCCATCATTGAGACTGCCACCAATTCCATGATTCAAGCCTGTCAGACAACATTCATACCCGACGGAGTAGAGCATCTGGCGAAGCAGTGCTTTGCCGACTGCACCGAACTGACGACGCTCCGCCTGCCTGCATCGGTGGTGAGCATAGGGAATTTGTGTTTCGAAGGATGCAAGAAACTGGGTAGCATTGAGGTCGATGCCTCCAATTCTGTGTACGACAGCCGCGAACACTGCAACGCAATCATCACCACCGAGACCGACACACTGATAGTTGGAACGGCATCAACCGTGATACCACAGAGCGTGCGCCACATTGCACCCTATGCATTCAACAGCGACGACATCACGACGGCAGAGGTCGGTGAAAACATAGAATCGTTTGATTACGATGCTTTTGTAGGGTGCGGCAACATAGAGTCGTTCATCTGCCGCCATGCCAATCCGCCTGCAATGCCAGGTAATGTGGGGGTGATATATCAATACACCAGCACGCTCTGTGTGCCCGAGCAGTCGGTCGATGCATATCGTAGAGCTCCGTTCTGGAGAAACTGGAAGAAGATTGAACGTTTTCGTTAAGCCAGATGAGCAGAGAAAGCTTGCTTGCTCTGCCATGGCGAGAAAACGTCTGAATTTATTCGAACCAATAGAACTCACTTCCAGTTCACCAGATGCAGCTGCTGGGTGGCTCGAGTGAAGGCAGTGTAGAGCCAGCGGTAGTAGTCGGTGGTGAGCATGTCGGGGGTGATGTAGCCTTGGTCGACATACACGTCGGCCCATTGTCCGCCTTGTGCCTTGTGGCACGTCACTGCATAGGCATACTTTATCTGCAGCGCATTGTAGTAAGGGTCTTCCCTGAGTTTCTTCAGACGGTCGCGCTTGTAGGGTATGTCGGCATAATCTTCGAGCACTCGATTGTATAGTTGCTCTTGCTCTGCACGACCCAGGGCAGGGGCTTCGGTATGCAGTGTGTCGAGCAATACGGTGGCGGTGATTTCGCGGTCGTCGTAGTCGGGCAGTATGAGGGTGCAGTCGGCAAAGCGGAAGCCGTAGAGTTCGCGCTCGTTTCTCACTCGCACCACACGCGCTATATCGCCGTTAGCCAGAAACGAATCGTCGCCCAGCCAGTGGTAGTTGTTCTTCGCAATCATGATGATGTCGCCTCGCGACAGTTCCTCTTCGCGGTCGAGTATTTGGTTGCGTATCCCCATATTATATATGTGTGCCCGCTTGTTCGACCTGCACACCACGATGGTGTCGTCAGTTCCATAGCGGCGGTAGCTGTCGGCCAGTGTCTCAATCAGTTCGTTGCCGCTCGTGTTCACCACGTCGGCTGTCCATTCCACATGGAAGTCATTGCTTTCCCCCTCTATCATCCCGCGCAGTGCCGTTGCGTTGCTCAGTATGCCCGACAGCCGCTCCTGCCTCACCACCTGGGTCAGGGTGATACATGTGACGCTGAGGCCATAGCTGCGCCACACCTCGGGTTGCAGAGCTGGGCTCCACTCTTCGCCCACAGGTGGCAGCTGAGCCGTATCGCCCAACACTATGAGGCGGCATCCCTCGCTGCTATACACATATTGTATAAGGTCATCGAGCAGGTGCTCAGAGCCGTAGGGGCTGTCGGTCGCACCCTCGGCAATCATCGATGCCTCGTCGACTATAAACAAAGTGTGCTTATGCGAGTTGAAGTCGAGCGAGAATCCTGCGTCGGCCTCCATCGACTTCTGTCGGTAAATCTGTTTATGGATGGTGAATGCCGGATGATTGGCATAGGTGGCAAACACCTTGGCTGCTCGTCCCGTCGGTGCAAGCAGTATGCACTCGCGCTCCAGCCCGACCATGGTTTTCACCAATGCAGCCACGAGCGACGTCTTTCCGGTGCCTGCAAATCCGCGCATGACGAACACCTCATGTCTCAAGCCGCTCGGCCTTTCCGTCTTCATCCCTCCGTCGGTCGAAATTCCGAGAATGAAAGCCGACAACTGGGCAATGGCATTTTGCTGTTCTGCGGTCGGATTATGACCGAAGTTTTGTAAAAACAGCTCCTTTAGATAGTCAATTATCATAATATTTTGCAAAAAAGTTGGGCTTTGTGAGCCTTGTTTCATTTTAAATTATTACTTTTGTGCCACGAATATAAGAAAAATTATAATAACAAACAAACATTATGAAGAAAACTATCGTAAATTCGTTGCTCGTGGTATGCGTTTTAGGCTTAGTTGGCGCATGCTTCATGAGTATTTACGCCGACATTGCGTTCGACGACCAGAAGACAGAACGTGAACAAGCAGTGATTGCCCGTCTGCTTCAAATCCGCGATGCTGAAGAAGAATATCGCAAGGCTCATGGAGGTGAGTTCTGCGGAACCATCGACTCGCTCGTTGATTTTGTGAAAACCGGCCGTGCCGTTGTCAACATCAGCGAAGATTTATGGACCGACGAACTTTCCATGGCATTCGAAACCAAGGCAGATGCCGTGCGTGCAGGTGCTTTCCGCAGCGACACTACATGGCAGTCGGCTGCCGAGAAGCTGGGTATAAGCAATCCTGATTCGCTCAAGTTCGTCCCTGTAGGTCGCGAGGGCGCAGTGTTCCAGATACGCAAGCATGAGGCATTCAACCTCAAGTCGAACGAGTTTGACAAGGTGTGCGAAGTACGTGCATCGCTCGACGACTACCTCGACGGTCTGCCAGCAAAGAAAATCAAAAACCTCAAGGCAGAGCTCAAGAAGCGTGGCAAGAACCGTGCCGACCTCTTCCTCGACAATGCCGACCACACAGAGGGTAACTGGTATGGCCTACGCATCGGCGACCTCGAAGACCCACAAAACAAGATGTCGGGTAACTGGGAGTGATGCGAGTAGTAGCAGGAAAATATAAAGGAAAACGGTGGGACGTGCCTCATACATTCAAGGCACGTCCCACTACTGATTTTGCCAAAGAAGGGCTCTTCAACATTCTTGCCAACCGCTATGTCGACTTCGACAGTCAACCCGTTGCGCTCGACCTCTTTGGCGGAACCGGCAGCATATCGCTCGAAATGCTCTCAAGAGGCTGTGCTCCTGTATTCACTGTCGAGAAAGACTTCCGACACATGCAGTATCTGCGTCGAGTACAGACCGATTTGGGCGACCGGAACTGGAGGCTGGTGCAGGCCGATGTAGAGAAATTCCTGAAAGGACATGCAGCCCACTACGACCTCATATTTGCCGACCCGCCATACACGCTGGAATGGCTGGCAGAGATTCCAGACCTCGTATTCGACAACAGCACGGTGCCGATGCTGAAGCCCGACGGGATTTTCGTGCTGGAGCACGGACGCACATACGATTTTGCCCAGCATCCACACTTTGTGGACCATCGCAACTACGGCTCGGTGAATTTCTCTTTCTTTAAGTGAACAACATACCGTTTCAGTACACACCTTTATATAAGATATAACCGGTGTGTGTTTTTTTTGCCATAAGTGTCAGTAAAAACGAGGATATCCTCACAAGGCTGCAAGGATATCCTCACAAGGCTGCAAGGATATCCTCATATATTAATTATTATTTTTTATCATTGTGTTGTAATGCATGTCACTGCTTCATGCATTGATTATCTTACGCATAATATCTGATAGTCT
>JAFUSD010000209.1 GCA_017480685.1 Bacteroidaceae bacterium | reverse complement strand
GATGGCTAGAGGCGAAGACCTACACACCGATAGTAGCAGCCACATGGAAAGCCATGGTTGTCAACGGCCTGCACACCAACGGTTTCCTCGGATTTGTGCAAGGAACAGGCAAACAACCCAGCGACTCACAACCCGTAGGCTACGACCACGAGCCCGATTTCGACGACTTCGGCCTCGGGTGCTTCCTGCTCGCAGGCAGCGAAGTATATCAGCTGTGCAAGTAAAAGAAATGAGGGAATGAAATTAGGGAATGAAAGAATGAAAAATGAAAGACAAAGTATGAGATACACAATCCTTATCCTCATCGGTCTGCTCGTGGCATCGTGTACAACGACCACCAAGAAGTCGCAAGGCTCCACACGCCGCACCACCGACAGCGCACCCTATGAGTTGCTGCTCGTGTGCGACAAAGACTGGCTTGCCACGTCTGACGGCACCGTGTTCAAGGAGTGCATCAATCCCGAGATTATCGGATTGCCTGCTCCCGAGACCAATTTCAAGCTGATAAGCATCAACCCGTCAGCATTCAGCAAGACGTTTCAAGGCTTTGCAAACATAGTAGTAGCCGACTTTGGTAGCAAATACACAAAACCACAGATGCACATCGCCTCCGATGTATATGCCCGCGGACAACATGTGGTTTATCTGACTGCCCCCGACAGCCATTCGTTGGCAGTGCTTGCCACCGAACGTGCGGCACAAGCCACCGATATTTTCATAACTTCCGAACTGCAGCGCGAACGCGAAATCATAATGCGCAAAAACAGTCCGCAGCTGTTCAACGCAGTGAAAAAAAAGTTTGGATACACCATGTATGCACCGGCCAGCATCGACAAAGTGAAGGTGGGCAAAGACTTTATCTGGGCTTCATCAGACGCTGAAGACAACCGCCTCAACATATGCGTCTACACCTTGCCACTCACAGCCGACTCACTGCCCACAGCATCACGGTTCATAGAACTGCGCGACTCGGTAATGAAAATAAATATAGAGGGCGAGCGCGACGGTCAATACATGCAAACCAACTGGAAGACAGTGTTTGCCCGCATCACGGAGTTCAAGGGTCAACCCATGGTGGAAGCACGTGGTTTGTGGGAAATGCATGCCGACATGATGGGCGGGCCGTTTGTGTCGTACACCCGAATAGACACCATACGCCACCTCACCGTTACGGCCGAGGGCTTCGTGTTTGCTCCCGAAAAGAAGAAACGCCCCTACATACGCGAACTTGAAGCAGCACTGCAGACCCTGAAAATCGAATAAACTGCCTTAAACTCGAACACATAAAAAAAACAAACACGCATACATCAAGCACTGACACATATATTCATCAAGCACTGACACATATATGAGCGACATAACTACCGCAATCAACGACATAATAACCTCCATCAACGATGCCCTGTGGACCTATCTGCTGATAGGTGCACTGGTGTTGTGCGGCCTTTGGTTCACCGTGAAGACCAAGGGAGTGCAGTTCAGGATGATAGGCGAGATGCTACGCTTGTTGGGCGACGGAGGCAAGGAAAAACTGAACAATAAGCATTCACACATATCGTCGTTCGAGGCATTTGCCGTCTCGGTGGCCACACGTGTAGGTACGGGCAACCTGGCAGGAGTGGCTACAGCAATAGCCATCGGTGGTCCTGGAGCCGTGTTCTGGATGTGGGTCATCGCCCTCATAGGCTCAGCCACGGCATTCGTAGAATCCACACTCGGTCAGTTGTATAAGCAACGCCATAAGGAGTCGTTCATCGGCGGGCCCGCCTACTACATCAAGCGCGGATTGCACTGCCGGTGGATGTCGGTGCTGTTTGCAATACTCATCACGGTGACATTCGGCTTGTCTTACAACTCGATACAGAGCAACACCATCTGCGACGCCATGCACACCGCCTTCGGGTGGTCGCCCGTGTGGGTGGGAGCGGTGCTTACCGCCATTGCGCTCTACATCGTATTCGGTGGCATCCACCGCATTGCGCACGTAAGTTCGGTGTTGGTTCCTGTCATGGCAATAGGCTATTTCATTCTGGCTGTGGTGATTATCGTGATGAATATAGGCGAGATTCCTCATGTGATGAAGGTCATAGTGACCAATGCGTTCGGCTTTGAACAGATGGCAGGCGGCGGACTTGGTGCCACGATGATGAACGGCGTGAAGCGCGGCTTGTTTAGCAACGAGGCAGGCGAAGGCAGTGCGCCCAACGTGGCGGCAACTGCCACGACATCACACCCCGTGAAGCAAGGACTGATACAAGCCCTGGGCGTGTTTACCGACACATTGCTGGTATGCTCGTGCACAGCTTTCATCATACTTATCAGCGGACTCTACACCACCCCCGACCTCAACGGCATAGCACTGACACAAGACGCATTGCAGAGTGAGATAGGTGGGTTCGGTCCGGTTTTCATTGCAATCGCTATACTTCTGTTTGCCTTCTCGAGCATCATCGGCAACTACTATTACGGCGAGGCAAACATACGATTCATGACACAGAGTCGAACGGTCATGACCATATACCGGTTGCTGTCTGGCGGAGTGGTGATTATGTTCGGAGCATTGATGAGCCTGCAGTTGGTGTGGAACATAGGCGACTTATGTATGGCCTTGCTCACTGCTTGCAACCTCATTGCCATCGTGGCACTGGGGCGCTATGCTTTCCGACTGCTCGACGACTATCGCCGCCAGAAGCGTCAGGGAATAAAAGAGCCCACATTCCACCGCAGCCAGATGCCCGACATCGAGACCGACATCGACTGCTGGGATGAATAATCCACTTGCTTACAATCCGAAATAGAGCATCATCCATTCCTCGACGGACGCCTGCAGCGAGTCGCGGCATTCGGGGTCGTCGGCCAACGTATGGCCCGAATTTGGAAACATGATGATGCGATGTGGTGTGCCCCGCCCGTCCAATGCATGCTCCAATGCCTTGGGATGTTCGGTATTTACCAAAAAGTCTTTGCCACCATAGGCTCCCAACACCGGAATATTGCAACTGTCGACCCAACTGACGGGCGACACACTCGTGAAGGCAGAGTCGCGCAACTGCCATGTCACATCGTCGGCATCGAAGTGTCGGCCCGTGACCGCGTAGAATAATTGAGTAACTTCCGTGCGTTTTCCGTCATCTTCCCCTTGCAGTGCAGACATAAATTCGGTCGAGTCGGATGGGAAGAGTATGTCCATATCGACTGGACCGACTTTCTCGGCCACAAACTTGATTGGCAGTGCCGACTGTGCGCCGCATCGCATGGCAAATAGCAGTGCCAGATGTCCGCCTGCCGATGTGCCGCTGAGGGATGCCTGGGTGAGGTTGATGCCATGTTCGGCTGCCTTGCTTTTGGCTCGCTCGATACACTGCCCTAACTCGTCAAGCATCGCGGGGATTGAAGCCTCTGGCGAGTCGGCATGACCCAGCAGCGAGTAGTTCATGCTGGCCGTCAGCACTCCACGCTTAGCATATCGGCGACAAGCGTAATGCTCGTCCTCCTTCTTGCCACCCATCCACGAACCGCCATGTATGAACAGCATGAGTGCCGCCGAGTCGGTACACGCCACGTTGGCGGGAATGAACAAGTCGAACGTGTTGAGCGGGTTCTCGCCATAGCTTATGTCGTTCACCACAAGTCCACAACTGTCGTCCCAATCCTCAATCAGACCCGCCCGCTCCATGTTGTTTTTGAACGTCACGTAGAGATAAACTACCACAGCGACCAGCAGCACAAAGATGATGCCCAATGCCACGGCGCTAAACTTCAGTACTTTCTTGTTGATTTTCATAAGTTCACCTGTCATTATAAGTTTTCGGCTGCAAATATACAAAAAATATGTATACGCGCAACGCTTATGCCCAGAAAAATACACACAATATGATACATTCGCCGACGAGTGTCGTCAAATGCGTCTGCAAGTCGGGAAATATCAGCGTTCACGTTCACTTTTTTGCATAAACGCATTGTGATATGCAAAAAATGTCGTAAATTTGCACCGCCTAACGAATAAATATACATGCAATGAAGAAGAAATTAGCACGATTAGAAATCATCAGGCTCATCATCTCGAGCAAAGAGATATCGAGTCAGGATGAATTGTTGCAGGAACTTGCCAAGGAAAACATCGTAATAACGCAAGCCACCCTCTCGCGCGACTTGAAGCAACTGAAAGTAGCCAAGGCCGCATCCATCACCGGCAAACCGCTCTATGTATTGCCCAACAACACCATGTATCGACGTGTGAAGGAACATACTCCGGTGCAGGAAATGCTGTCGCACAGCGGAGTGAAGTCGATACACTTCAGCGGCAACCTGGCGGTCATCCGCACACGCCCGGGATATGCCAGCAGTGTGGCATACGATATCGACAACGCCAACATACCCGAAATAATCGGCACCGTGGCAGGCGACGACACAATCATCATCGCCCTCGAAGAGACCTACGAACGCGAGGTGACAAAGATGAAACTCGAAGAAATAATCAAAAACATGTAGTGAAAAACATCCTATACACACATATTATTATAATATAAAATATATAATATATAATTAAATAAGGTGTAGGACGTAAACACTATAAACCGATACACATAAAAAACTACTTATAACAACGTGGAATACGAAGACGGATTTAGGATTGTAGTGGCCGACGCCTCCTACGAGAAGTATGTAGACGAGATACTTGCCACCATCAACGATTCTGCAAAGAAGCGCGGCAGCGGAATCGCTACCCGTACACACGAATACCTCACATCGAAGATGAGGGAGAAAAAGGCGGTCATCGCACTGACTGCCGACGATGAGTTTGCAGGTTTCTGCTATATCGAGAGCTGGGGACACAAGGAATATGTGGCCAACTCGGGACTCATCGTAGTAGAGAAATACCGCAAACACCAGTTGGCCAAACGCATCAAGCAGATGGCATTCACACTGAGCCGCCTCAGATGGCCCGATGCAAAACTCTTCGGACTCACCAGCCAGTATGCGGTGATGCGCATCAACACCGAACTGGGCTACGTGCCAGTGACCTTCAACCAACTCACCGACGATGATGCCTTCTGGGCTGGATGTGGCACACCCGAGAAACCGTGCTGCGTGAACTGCGACGTGCTCGAACGCACCGGACGCCAGTACTGCGTATGCACCGCCATGCTCTACGACCCCAAGGACCACGTAGGCGAACCACTGCCAATACCGGCCGAAGAGGTGGAGAAGATAAAGGAGATATTAACCTCCCCTAACCCCTCCGAAGGAGGGGAATAAGCCATCCGGAGGGAGAGGCATCCGCTATTCATTATTCATTATTAATTATTCATTTACCAATATGGACTCAAAAAAGAAAGTAGTAGTCGCCTTCAGTGGCGGACTCGACACATCATACACCGTGATGTATCTCGCACGCGAGAAAGGATATGAAGTACACGCTGCATGTGCCAACACAGGCGGATTCAGCGCCGAACAACTCAAGACCAACGAAGCGAACGCCTACAAGCTGGGCGCAACCCGATACGTCACACTCGACGTCACACAGGAGTATTACGAGAAAAGCCTGAAGTATATGGTCTTTGGCAACGTGCTGCGCAACAACTGCTACCCAATATCCGTGAGCTCGGAGCGCATTTTCCAGGCACTGGCAATCGCCCGCTATGCTAAAGAGATAGGCGCCACGGCAATAGCTCACGGCAGCACCGGTGCTGGCAACGACCAGATACGATTCGACATGACATTCCTCGTCATGGTGCCGGGAGTGGAAATCATAACACTCACCCGCGACGGCAACCTCAGCCGGCAGGAGGAAATCGACTACCTCAACCAACACGGCTTTGCTGCCGACTTCGCTAAACTGAAATACAGCTACAACGTAGGACTGTGGGGCACCAGCATCTGCGGAGGCGAGATACTCGACTCAACACAAGGTCTGCCCGAATCGGCCTACCTGAAACACCCAACAAAGGAAGGCCCCGAAATCCTGCGACTGGGATTCAAGAAAGGCGAACTCTGCTCGGTGAACGGCACCGAATACACCGACCACGTGAAGGCCATTCAAGCCGTTGAGGAAATCGGAGCACAATACGCTATCGGCCGCGACTGCCATGTGGGCGACACCATCATCGGTATCAAGGGCCGCGTAGGATTCGAGGCAGCAGCACCTATGCTCATCATCGGCGCCCACCGTTTCCTCGAGAAATACACATTGTCGAAATGGCAGCAGTACTGGAAAGACCAGGTGAGCAACTGGTACGGCATGTTCCTCCACGAAAGCCAGTACCTCGAACCCGTCATGCCCGACATCGAGGCAATGCTCGACAGCTCACAGCGCAACGTGACAGGCGAAGTGACACTCGAACTGCGCCCATACTGCTTCCAGACCGTAGGCGTCGATTCGCCTAACGACCTCGTGAAGAACAAGCTTGGCGAATATGGTGAAACAGCCAAAGCATGGTCGTCGGAAGACGCGAAAGGCTTCATCAAGGTGACCTCCACCCCACTCCGCGCATATTATTTAGCACATCCAAACGAAAGATAGGGGCCCCCTCCTAACCTCCCCCAAAGGGGAGGAATACCATGCGGGATGAAATAAATAGAATCCTTAAAACAGGACAAATGATGTCAACCTACGATTATCAAACCGCAGACCCGTTGCTCTATTCACTTCTTAAAGAATATGCATACAGAATGCGAATCAATCCAACAGAAGCAGAATCAATTCTATGGCAACAACTGAGGGGAAAAGCATTAGGGCAACCATTCCGTAGGCAACACATCATCGGACCATTCATTGCCGACTTTATATGTGTACCGCGTAAGCTAATCTTAGAAATTGATGGAGGGTACCATCAACTACCCGACCAACAGATAAGCGACGAGGAAAGAACACAATGGCTTGAAGCTAAAGGATACAAAGTAATAAGATTTACAAACGAAGAGGTTATAGCAGACATCGACTCTGTTATCAACACAATAAAAACATTATTATGAACAAGAATACAAACACACATACGGATGGCATCCTCCTACCCTCACCATCATCCCCCTATGGGGGACTGAGGGGGGACAAGAAAGGTTATTTCTCCCCCTCGCACTCCCCCCAGGGGAGAGAGGTGGAGGAACTCCATCCGGATGGCATCATCCCCCCCTGGGGGGATAAGAGGGGGGCTCGCATAGGTATATTAGGAGCAGCCGGATATACAGGAGGCGAGCTGATTCGCCTCCTGTTGAACCACCCTGAAGCAGAGATTGTATTTGCTAACAGCGAGTCGAATGCAGGGAATAAGGTTTGGAGCGTGCACGAAGGACTTATGGGCGAAACCGATATGGAGTTCACCGACCAACTGCCGCTGGACGATGTTGACGTCATCTTCCTCTGCTTCGGCCACGGCAAGAGCGAGGCATTCCTTGCCCAACATGCTGTGCCGACGCACGTGAAGATAATCGACCTGGCACAAGACTTCCGCATCAGCGGCAACCACGACTTCGTGTATGGATTGCCCGAGATACATCGCGACGACATCGTCCGTGCCAACCATCTGGCCAACCCCGGATGCTTTGCTACAGCCATCCAGCTCGGACTCCTGCCGCTTGCCAAGGCAGGACTCCTCACCCACGATGTCAGCATCAACGCCATCACAGGCTCCACCGGTGCCGGACAGAAGCCAGGACCGACCACACACTTCTCGTGGCGCACCGACAACCTGAGCATCTACAAGGTATTCACCCACCAGCATCTGCACGAGATACGGCAATCCATCACCGAGCTGCAGCCGTCGTTCACAGCCTCGCTCGACTTCATACCCTACAGGGGCAACTTCCCGCGTGGCATCTTCTGCACCGAGGTTGTGAAGCTCGATGCCGCAGCCGCCGATATCGACATACCGCAGCTCTACCGCGACTTCTATCGCGATGCCGCATTCACCCATTATGTCGATAGTCCGCTCGACCTCAAGCAGGTCACCGGCACCAACAAGTGCCTCATCCATATCGACCGCTTCGACCACAAGCTCGTCATAACCTCCATCATCGACAACCTCCTCAAGGGTGCCGTTGGACAGGCTGTACAGAACATGAACCTCATGTTCGGTATCGACGAGACCGCCGGCCTACGCCTCAAAGCCACCGCATTCTGAATCCGGATAGCTGTGGCAACATCTACTAAATACATGGTTAGACTATTTAAATAATCAAAGACATGGATAAAGCAACATTTGAATTGATGCAGCTGCCCTATGCGGCCGATGCTCTGGAGCCAGTGATCAGTGCTGCCACCATCGGGTTCCATCATGGGAAACACCTGCAGGCTTACGTCAACAACCTCAACACCCTGATTGCCGGCAGCCAGTTCGAGGGCATGGAGTTGGTTGACATCGTGTGCAAGAGCGAAGGCGGAATCCTGAACAACGCAGGACAGATACTGAACCACGAGATGTATTTCGCTCAGTTTACTTCACCCAAAGCCGACAACTGTCCTGAAGGCAAATTGGCCGAAGCTATCGAGCGCGACTTCGGGTCGTTCGATGCTTTCAAGAGCGAGTTCCAGAAAGCAGGTGCCATCCTGTTCGGTTCGGGTTGGGTATGGCTCTCGGCCGACAAGGACGGCAAGCTCGTCATCACACAGGAGACGAATGCCGCCAACCCCGTGCAGCGTGGATTGAAGCCCCTGCTCACGTTCGACGTATGGGAACATGCCTACTATCTCGACTATCAGAACCGCCGCCCCGACCACCTCGCCGCCCTATGGCAAATCGTCGATTGGAATGTAGTCAACCAGCGCTACGATGCATAATCGTCGCACACACAAGTACACGATGGGAAGCAGCAAACCGAAACAGAGTTTGCTGCTTCCCTTGTGTTTTACATTCATAAGCAGAAAACATACATGCAAAGATAATACATCTCTTACTGCGAGCACGCAGTAAAAACCTTGCGAGTACGCACAACTTTTGCTGCGCGTACGTACTAATTCTTAAATTTACGTCGCAAATTATTAAATTTTCGGCCGAAAAACAATAAATTTACGTCGCAAATTATTAAATTTGTGTCGCAAATTAAAGTTTTTCTATATACGCGCAGCAAAAGTTGTGCGTACGCGCAGGGAATTTTCTATATCTGCGCAGAAAAAGTTGCATGTATTTTTGCAGAAAAACAGGCGGGTGGGGTTAGCATTTTCATTGACCTAAGGGTATAGAGGGAAAAAAGGACGTGATGGAAAGAACTGAAATCTTGGAACAGTTGTTCCGCAGGCACTACGCACGTATGCTGAGGGTGGCGCGCACCATTCTCGGCGACGAGCAGGAAAGCAAGGATGTGGTCAGCGACATCTTTGTGGCACTGCTCAGCGGACGTACGACCATGATGCCGGGCACGGAGGAGCGCTACTTGCTGACGAGCGTTCGCAACCAGTGTCTGAAGCGTCTGCGACACGAATGTGTGAAACGACAGATGGCCGACCAAGTGATGACCATAACTGCATCGGACGACCCAGATACCGACGATGAGCGGCTGGCAGACATCGATGAGTTTGTGGCCGGAAGCCTGTCGGAACAGGAACGTCGCATATTCCACATGCGGTTCACCGACGGATGCACCTACGAGGAGATTGCCGCCGCGGAGGGTATCAGCCGTGTGGCCGTATGGAAACATCTTTCGCACGCCTTAAACCTAATCAAGAACCATTTCAAAAAGCAATGACTATGCAGACAAACGACAACCACCAACTGTTTCTCGACATGCAGGAGCATCCCGAGAACTATACCGACAGCGAGCTCGAGGCCATGATGGACGAACTCGACCGCGAACCGGATGTGGATAAAGAGTGG
>JAFUSD010000208.1 GCA_017480685.1 Bacteroidaceae bacterium | reverse complement strand
CGAGTGTGCACATCATGGCACACAATAGAAGTATCTGTTTCATCGGTATATTTACGATTTACTATTGATTTACGATTTAATTATTTGGAATGGAAAGGAATGGAAAAGAAGTTATCGCGTCGCTATGAAGTTAAAAGGACGGATGTTGCCTCGGAGTAGGTATCGTCCCTTTAACTTCCCTTTTTACTCCCTTTTAACTTCTCTTTAACTTCTGTTTAACTTCTGTTTTATTTACGATTTACGATTTACTATTTACGATTTATGTACTATTTAATTATTTGGTTATTTCCTTCCGGATGGAGTCCCCCTCCTTGGGAGGGGTTAGGGGAGGTTTCCCTTGGGAGGGGTTAGGGGTAGGTCCCTATTTGCTTAGTTCTTCTCTCACCACGTCGTTGCCAGGGTATCCTATGTGCTTGGTGACCACATTGCCTGCTTTGTCTACCACCACGTAGGCAGGTATGCCCTGCACTCCGAACTGCTTGAGCAGTGTGTCCCATTGTGCGGCAGTCACGTAGTAGTGTTCGCCGTGGATGTCGGGGGCCATCTTGTTCCATACAGCCTGCGGACTTGTCTCGCCTGTGACATACACAAACTCCACCTTGCCCCACAGTTCTTCCTTTACCGGCTTGATGGTCTCCATGGCGGCACGGCAGGGTCCGCACCATGTGGCCCAAAAGTCGACGAGCACCATCTTGCCGCGGAACGGAGCCACGATGGCCTTGAAGATGTCTTCGCCCTTCACGCTGGCGTCAATCTTGTGAACGTTGAACAGGTTGTTCTTGGCGTTTGCCTCGACGCGGTCTTGGGTTGCCTCGTTTTGTGCAAGCAGAATCTTCTCAAACTGCGGGCAATCGGTCTTGATGGCAGCGAGGTCGGCAGCCGAGAATGGGGTGAGTGTCTCGAGCTTTGCGGCGTATTTCTTGGCAGCCGTCAGCGGTGCGATGCTGGCCGGCACCGTGAATTGTGCTCCGGTGGTGGCAGTCACCTGTGCAGCCACTTCGGCAGCGGTGCCGCCGGTTGAGTAGAGGAATCCGGTCTTCGATGTGAAGTTCCAAGGTTTCACTTCATCGTAGTATCCGTCGGGCTTGGTGTAGTCGCCTTGTCCCTGGTTGGCATAGCGCAGGATTTTGTCGTAGCCGGTCATCAGGGCGTAGGTGATGAACTGATAGTGTGGAATCATAAACTCGCGGAACTCGGGAGTGAGTCGGCTGTCGTCGTTCAGGCGTTTCACTCCGTCGTTGTAGAGTTGCAGGAGCTTGGCCTTATACTGTGCCACGCTCATTCCGCGCAGCTTTGCGATGCCTTGTCCGTTGATTTCGGCATTGAGGTTGCGCTCGTTGAATTCGTCGTAGTAGTTGGCCATCGAGCTGTTGAGGGCTGCCAGTGCTCCCTCGCATTTCACCTCTTTGGTCGTCATGTCGATGCTCAGTTTCACTTCCTGACCTGGCACCACATAGAATTCGCGGCGCATCTGTCCGCCTATGTTGATCGATGTGGCAGTATTCACACCCACTTCCATCTGTGCCTGGAATGTTCCGTCGGCCTGTACTTCGGCCTGAGTCGATATCTGATCGGTCGACCACGATGGGCGTGCCACGAGAGTCACGACATCTATCTTCTGGTCGGGTGTCATGCCGGTTATCTTGCCGCTCACCGTGGCTGGGCGGCTGCTGATAGTGATTGGTGGCAATGTGTTTTGGGCATAAACGCCAAGGGCGAATGCCATTGTCAAAATAGTGTAAACGATTTTTGTCATAGTCTTTTTTTTATTTAAGGATTTATATATTTCGTTATTTGTTACGCTCCAGTTCCATGCGGTGGTCGATGCATTGTGGAAACTCTTCTTCATAGTGCGACACCATGATGAGTGTACGGTTCTCGTCGCTCATGTATTGGTCGATGACTTCCTTCACTCGCTGGCGCCATTGGTTGTCGAGGCCGTGCATCGGTTCGTCGAGGATGAGCAGCGACGGACTTTTCACGAAGGCTCGTGCCAGCAACACCCGTCGTTGTTCGCCGCTCGAGAGGTTGAGCATCGATGTGTCGCGGTAGCGGTCGACTCCGAACACCCCCATCCACTCCATGCATGGCTCCAGGTCTTCGGCCTTGGGTTTGCGATATAGGCCTATGGTGTCGTACAACCCGCTTGCCACGATATCGACGACAGGATAGTTGCGAAGGAAGGCCTGGTGCATCTCGGGCGACACATAACCTATGTGACGTTTTATGTCCCAGATGCTTTCGCCGCTGCCACGACGCCGTCCAAACAGGCTTATGTCGTTGGCGTAGGCCTGGGGGTTGTCGGCGCATATCAGGCTTAGCAGTGTGCTCTTGCCCGACCCGTTGGGACCCGTCAGTGCCCAGTGTTCGCCACGATTTATCGTCCAGTCGAGGTCTTTCAGTATGTAGCGCTCGTCGTAGTGGATGGAGACGTGGCGGAAGGCGACGATAGGGTCGCACGATACTCCGGACTTCCTCTTTTCGTCCGACAACTCTCCCCTTATGGGCCGAGGGTCGGGCGGGCAGACGGATGGGGTCACCACCCTTCTTGTCACACATCGTGGCACATCCTCCTCCCTCGACACCACCACAATCAGTTGCATGTCGGTGGTCGATGTGAGCCTGGACAGGGTGTCGTCGAGCATGTGGCGGGCTGCGGTGTCGAGTCCGATGAACGGATTGTCGAGTATCAGCACACGCGGATTGCCCTCGAGTGCACGCGCCAACTGCCAGCGGCGCAATTCGCCACTCGACAGCTTATAGAGGTTCTGCTCGTCGGTCAGTTCGCCTTGGTTGTAGCGCAACTGATAGTAGTAATACCCCTCGGTGGTGCTGTAGGCATCCTGGAAGGTGATGACATGCAGGTTTTCATACACTTTGTCCGAACGTCCCGGACCAAAATCATAGCGAGCATACGAGTCGGTGCCATCGCCACTGAGTATGGGATGAGCACCAGTTATGATGTCCACCATGAGCGACTTCCCGCTGCCGTTTGGCCCCACTATTGCCACCTGTTCGCCTTCCATCAGGCGGAAGTCCACCGGCTGGCTTGTGCGCCACTTAGGATTGCGGGCTATGCCGCGATGTATGTCTATAATTGCGCGTGACATGGCTGCAAATTTACGAAATGTTTGCGAATCATATCACAAAACACCTTATTTATTTAATAAAAAAGCACATCGCATAGCCCGACGATGCAAAATCTACCCATTCCGGATAGCAACCGCGGGGCGGTGCCTGACAGCTTTGCGACGATATCCTCAACGCCCCGCGAGGATATCCTCAACGGCCTGCGAGGATATCCTCAACGAGCTGCGAGGATATCCTCATTTTTCTATCCCTCCACGCGTGTCTGTAGCGGCGAATAGAGTCATATCACTCGATATGCAAAATAAATGATGCCGAGACCACGGCCGGCACCATAAGAAAGGGTTTATTAATTCAACCTTCGCAAGTTCCAATTGCTTCTGTTTCAAGGAATAGAAAGGAATGGAAGAGAAGTTATCGCTCGCTTTGTTCGCTCAGGAAGTTAAAAGGACGAATGATACTACAGGCAGGTATCGTCCCTTTAACCTCTCCCCCGCTCCCTCCGTCGCTTCGCTCCCCAATTGCTACGATTTCGCAATTGCCCCCAAGGGGAGGAGCCTTTTCCATCCGGATGGTATCATCTCCCCTTAGGGGAGATAAGAGAGGGGTTTCCCTTCTTACTTCACCAACACCTTCTTGCCACCAACGATGTTCAACCCTCGTTGTGGAGCATTGAGGCGCTGACCCTGCATGTTGTAGATAGCAGAGCCAACCACTGCCGGCTGTTCGTTGGTAACAGCAGAAATAGTAGTTGCATAACCATCAGCATGCATGCCTACAGGCAGGCGGCGCGGGCTATAAGTAGCAACAGGTTCTATTGTTTCTGTCACTGCCACCGCAACCTCCAACTTAAAGGCAATACCTTTCTTCGGATTGGCAATATAGAGGTTTACTGCATATTCATCGCCTGTGTTTACATTTTCGGGCGATTCATACCAACGCAGTGCACCTTCGCTCATGTAGACTCCGATATTGCCATCGGCTGCACCACTGCAAGCATAGCAACCACTTTCATCACCCTTCAACCAGAAGCCCTGTCCGGGTTGAGCTGTGTACTTGCGTGTATAAACCAATGAGCCATCGGCATCCAGTTGCTCTGCATACAGCACGGGCGTTTCAGTGCCAAGCAAATCAGAGATGCGCTTCATGTCGAGTTCCGTCGATACCAACGACCACACTTCTGTCGAATCACCTTGCATGGTATAAGTATAGAAATCGTTTGTATCCATCAGACGTACATCAAGCTTTTCGGTCTCAATCACATCGAAGTTCTTTGCTTCGTCGCTTACATAACCAAAGCGCATATTGAGTACAAACTCATAATATCTGCCTTCCGATGCAAGGAAGATTGAACCGCTGGCTACTTCGCCACCGACAAAGGTCTTTGGCCAATAATACAACCTGAACATACCGGCTGTGGGCAGATACTGTATGCCATAGAACTGGCCGGCTCCATAGTTGTCGGTTTCACATCCTTCCATGTCGAGAATCACATAAGTGTCATGATAGCTGAAGTAGTCGGTCACCAGCTGTTGCTTATAGTCGGTCATGACATACATACCCAGTTTGTCACTGCTTACTCCCTCGCCAAAAGCACTCGCTACCTTATCGGCATCTATAGTCAGGTCGTTCACTATGGTCAAGCCTGGCAAATCAAAGTCGCGCATGTCAATCTCAACGTCAAGAACCTGCTCGCCCACCTTCTGCATCGACGAGAGGGGGATAGAAGCGCCACGCTCGGTGCTCGACATCACGGTTGTTATGTCGAATACCACAGTCTTGCCTTCATAATTCAAGGCAAACTGTCCGCGGCAAACGTTACCTTCTTCGAATGATTTACCGACAGAGCTGATGGCAAGAGTCATGACATCCGACACTCCGAGGGAGTCGGTTTTGAATGCATACATCAATCCCCCTTCAAGAAGTTCGTCTGCATCGCCTACAACTGGAAGTTGGGGGTCTGATTGTGCCAACGAGTCGGATACCACATTTCCACCACCATCTGCAGGCGTGTCAGGGATATTCAGTTCACGCCCCTCTGCATCAAGGACGAAAACGCCATGGTGCATCCCTTCGATAAGGTTTCCATCAACATCATAAGCTGCAATCAGTTCTTCGTCCAGGTCTGAGTGGAAACAGGCGGCCAAATCGTATGCCAACTTGTCTTTGCCCACATCCAATGCCTTTGCTATAGCTGTCATGCTGAACGACACTGCTACATCAGAGTTGCGATCGGACGGGTTCATCACTAAGTTACGCACGAACTGCGCCTCGCCCTCCAACGACTGCGAGCTGGGATGGCCACCGCTCCTGATTACAAGCGGAATGGATGGACCGCTACCTACATGTGTTGTGGGATTCTTAGGCCCACTGGCAATTCTCATTTGAGCCATGGCACCAATAGCCATTGTTATTAATGCCGAAAGTAAAACTATGCGTTTCATAGGCTTTAAGTTTTTGCGATGGCAAATATACTACTATTTAAGTTTGCCACCAAATTTGTTAATCAATAATTTCAATTCTTCATTAAGTTTACTGTTTACACATCGGTTATTTCCGATAGAGGCACCAACAGGCAGCTGCTTTTCCGTCGGTGGGGGAACGTTTTCATCAACCTTCGACATTCGCGATAAAAGTTGTAAAAAACTTATGAACGTCGCGTTGGTCATCGATTTCGGCTGCCTAAGAGACGGACTCTTGTAACTTTGCACGCCGATAATTTATGATTTCGGCTGCCTAAGAAACGGACTCTTGTAACTTTGCACGCCGATAATTCATGATTTCGGCTGCAAAGTTACGACATTTTCGAAGACCTGTCAAGTGTTTTGGGGGTGAAAATAGCTTTCAGTCAAACCACAATCCAATCAGCCTTTATGCCTTGAACTGCAACCACTTATCCGTTATAATATCACAATTACAACCAGATAGATGGGGGTGAAAGTGTTATTTCACTATCACTTTCTTGCCTCCAACGATGTTGATTCCTCGCTGCAAACCGTTCGTTTTCTGCCCTTGCAGGTTATAAATCGGTTTTCCCTTCGATGTCTTGTTATCTGCTATTCCATCCACAGCCGCAGGCAAGGTGTATGTACCGTCGGCCACACTCTCGGGAGTGATGTCGGGATAGAAGGGCATAGGTGCAAACGACATTGCTTTCTCTTCATAACTGGCATCGTCTTTTGCCCTCGGAGATATGTATACCACTTTACCATTCTGTCGGAACATTATAAGATTACAAAAGTGTCTATTGTTGTCGTACATCCCAAAATCATGAGTTTCAAGCATGGCATATAATGGCATATTGTCAGGATTGATAAATCCAATACCTTCAACCATGTATTGCAATTGCTTGTTATAGTTCTTGCATTCATAGGTCAGCATACGTCTCATGCTGCCATCAGCTACTTGGATCAGTGTATCTCCTATTATTGGTACGACTGTATATTTACCTAAATCAGGGTTTAAAGAGTAGTCGTAGTATGTGCACTCATACACGGTATCTCCTTTATGAATGTCGTTGTCAAATATCATAACCTCATTAGGGTCATACGTAGATCCATCGTTCAAGACTTGTCTTGTGAATCTAGAGCCACTGGTTGCCCCTGTCGCAAATACCTTACCGCCCGACTCGCGCATAGCCATGTAAGGACTAGGATTTTTACGTAGAAACAAAAAATATTTTCCTCCGTCTATCAATTGATTTGATGCATCATACGCTTCGAAATATATTGGATTGTATACATGGTTTTGATAGTGTATAGTGTCACTGTTTGCATATAATCGCATATACATCTCATTCGGATAAGAGCATAGTGCGTATGCTTTAGAATTATAGGTTGACTCTGAAGGAGGCATAAAATGATATACCCACTCAGGATTGCCCTCTAACATGGAATAATGCTCACTTTGTGCAAATAACGATAATGTTTGTATTTGACATAGCATTAACATAATAATTACTTTCTGTTTCATAATAATAGTTATTAGTAGTTTACATATTCTAACGGTTTAATTGTCATAGTTGCGCCAACAGTAAAATTGGAAACAAGCGGTGTGGTTACTCCTACTCCGACATGTCCGAGGCTGTCGACGTGGAGTTGAGCAAATGATGATTGTGATACAAAACTTAGTGCCACAATGCTGATACAGTAAAATTTGTTCATAAGTACGAATGTTTTATTGTTAATAATCAATCAAAATTCAAAGTAATCATCTCACTCGTTCTGCCGCATCAGACCCATAAAAACTGGTATTCTTACGCACGTCTGGCGACACAAAAGCTATCAAAAATCGCAATGTCATTAGTTTTCGGTGGCCCGAAAAACGCAATAACGTGTGACTTTGTTGCTTTTCGGCGGCAAAGTTACGAGGTTTTTTCCGTACTTCCAAACGTTTGGGGGGGTGAAAATGACGAAGTGAATTTTGTATGAATTACGTTTTGCTACAGGTTGATAATTAATATGTTATAGCTATAGTTGAACATAGGAAAGAAAAGATATAGGGGGTGAAAGTGATGTGTGCACCTGCTTCCTCGGGTAAAAACTTGTGTTTACACCATAAAGTATGAGTGCGGAAGCGCGGAAATGTGTGTGATTGCTCGTTCATGCACCGATGTATGTCCTTGTCTGCGCGTACGTCGTTTCGCGTCGTCCCCTGTACAGAGTACGGTCGTACCTCGTACAGAAAACAATCGTCCCCCGTACAGGGGACGATTTTCTCACGCACAAGAAATTGTTTGAGAATACAATCGTTTGATTATCAACGCATGTTTTCGGTGGACTTAAAAGTTCTCGATGATGTCGTCGAGCGAGATGGCCGATCCTTTCTCGCCAAATACCTCGGCTTTGAGCTTCTTGCGTCGCGACTTGATGGCCTCGACGGAGCGCAGATAGAAGTCGGCCAGTTCGTTCTGGCTGAAGCCCAGGCGGGTGAGCATGCAGAGTTCGAGTTGCGACTGGCTGATAGTGGGATATTTCAGCTTGAGGCGGCTCACGAAGTGGTCGGAACAGGCATCGAGCAGTTGCTCCACCTGCAGCCAGCGCGAGGGTGTCATGTCGAGCGAACCAATCGAACCGCTGCGCAGTTGCTGGTAGATGCGGCTCTCCTCCATCGTGATGTGCTTCACCTCGAGCAGTTCCTTACGGCGGTCGACCACCTCTTCCTGCAGGTCTTGCACCTGGCGTATGGTGGCGCGCTGAATCTGGAGTCCGCGCTTGCGCTTGAGGTTGATGCGGCGTATGTAGATGCGCAGACGGCGATAGCCTATATATATGATGAAGGCGAGGGCCAGCAGGATGATGATGACCCAGAGGATTGTCATGCGGTGCTGGTAGCGCAGCTGCTCGTTTTGCAGTTCGTTTTGCAACAGGTCCTGATAGTACTGGTCTTTCTGCGACAGGGCATCGTGATACATGGCCTCGGATGCGGTGATCGACGAATCGCCGTATGAAAGCGCACGCTCGTTGTCGCCATCGATGGCTGCTATCTGCGACAGATAGCGGTAGGCCTCGTATACTATCATGGTTTGATGCGACTGCTTCAACTCGCTGAACAGCGTGTAGGCCTGACGCAACGAGTCGCAGTAGAGGTAGGTCTCGGCCAACATGAAGAGCGAGGCATCGCGCTCAGCATCGCCCACATGCGCCTGCCCCTGCTTGGCATACTGCAGGGCTGTGGGATAGTCTTGCTGATAGAAGTGTAGCGACGAGATGGCACGATGTACCTCGCTGCGCTTCACGTCGGAGTCGAGAAGGTCGGCCACCTGCATGGCGCGGTCGAAATAGACGGCGGTGCTGTCGAACTGGCTCGAAGCAAGGTAGCTGTAGCCTATATCGAGCAGGATGGACAGTTGGTTTGCAGGTTTGTCGTTACACCTATTATATATATATAGTGATTGCTTCAGCAACTCGATACCCTCGCGTTGGTTGCTTCGGCCGGCAAGGTTGCCGAGATACTGATGAGCCATGTAGCAAGTGCGGAGGTCGCCCGCCTCGTCGCTGTGGCGTATGGCTTTGCGCAGGAGGTCTTCCGCCAGCTTTGTGCTGTCGGTGGCGATATAGAATTGAGCAAAGTAGAACTCGCTCTGGCCCAGTCGGCGCCCTAACTCGGTGTTGCTGCTGGCACGCGATGCACGCGAGCTGTAGTAGTCGTAGGCCTGACGTATGATGGAGTCGCTGCCTACTCCGCGTCCCTGCATGGCATCGGTCTTGGTGCGCAGCAACCCATAGAGCGCCTGATTTCCACGCCCCATCGACTGCCAGTCGGTCACTCCGCGCAGCATCACATCGGCGCTGTCGGGATTGTCGGGCAAAAGGCGGTCGGCCTCATCGAGGATGCGCGACATGCGACTGTCGCACGATGTGAGGAGGATGGCAAGAAGGAGAAGCCCCCCTCTTATCCCCCCAAGGGGGGATGATACCATCCGGAAAGTTTTACGTTCGCTATTCATTATTCATTATTCATTAAAACAAAGCGTCCGCTATTCATTATTCATTATTCATTATTCATTAAAACAAAGCGTCCGCTATTCATTATTAATTATTCATTATTCATTAAAACAAAGCGTCTGCTATTCATTATTCATTATTCATTATTAATTATTCATTAACCTTCAATCAATCTCTCCACTTCCGTAGCAGAGGTGGTGGTCGGTGTCGTAGACGACACAGAACTGGCCAGGCGCCACACCATGTATGGGTGCGTCGGCCTCGAGATGCCACGTACCGTCGGGGTCGTGGTATATCTGTCCAGTAAGGAATTCGGGGGTATGGCGTATTTTGAAAGTGACGGGGTGGCGTTCCTCATTCGTCATCCGTTCTTCGTCATTCGTATGTTGTATATCCTCCTCCCACGGGTTCGCCGTGATGAAGTGGAAGTCGTTCATCTTGATATGCGACTTATACACCCGTTCGGGGTCGTAGCCGTGACTGACGAAGAGTATGTTGCGCTTCAGGTTTTTCTTCACCACAAACCACGGACCTCCACCAAATCCCAGTCCTTTGCGCTGACCTATGGTGTAGAACCACAAGCCGCGGTGCTCGCCTATCTTGTGGCCGGTCTCTATCTCGCGCACATCGCCCGGGTTCTCGCCCAGATGTCGCTTCACGTATTCGCGGAAGTCCACATTGCCAAGGAAGCAGATGCCCTGGCTGTCCTTGCGCTGTGCGTTGAGCAGTTTCTCACGTTCTGCAATGGCACGCACCTCGTGCTTCCACATGTGGCCGATGGGGAACATGAGCTTCGAAACCTGCAACGACGTGATTTGCGAGAGGAAGTCGGTCTGGTCTTTCACCGGATCGGGACTCGTAGAGAGCCATGTCTTGCCATCAATCACTGTCGTTGTAGCATAATGCCCGGTGGCTGTGAAGTCGAACTCATGCCCCACTGCATCCTCGAAACATCCGAACTTGATGAGGCGGTTGCACATCACGTCGGGGTTGGGCGTGAGGCCCAGCCGTGCTTTGTCCATGGTGTAGCTCACCACCTTCTCCCAGTAGTCTTTGTGGAGGTCGACCACATCGAACCGACAGCCGAACCTACGTGCCAGCCACTGACATATCTCCACGTCTTCCTCGCTCGTGCAGTTCCACTCCTTGTCGTGCTCGGGACCTATCTTTATGTAAAACAGGTGTGGGTCGAATCCTTGCTCCTTCAGCATCCACACGCTGACGGCCGAATCGACTCCTCCTGATACTAATGCTGCAACACTTCCCATCTCTACTATTTTTTGTTTCTTATTTATATGATAAAAAATTATATTATCTACGGAGTTTAAGGAGATAAGGAGTATTCATATTTCTCCTTTCATTACGTTCAGGATTCGGATAATGGCTGTGCGGTTGGTGTCCACGTTTTCTTATAATAAGGATTATATACTAAATGTATCCCATCGCGCAACTCTTCTTAATTAAAGTTTACCACATAGCCTAACTCGCAATCTGATAGCCGCAAGTACGTGTACAGCTGCTTCTCAAAAACAGACTTATATTCACTCACACTTTTCAGTTCCAATATGACTTTGTTATCAACTATAACATCCAATCGCAAGTCTGCCGCAATCTTCCTTCCTTTATATCTAACAGGGATGTTTACCTGACGTGACACTTCAAAACCATTATCAGAAAGTTCCTGTACGACGGCTTCCTCATAAATGCTCTCTAACAATCCTGGTCCTAATTGACTATGGACTTCATAAAGGCATTTCAGTATGCGATACGTATAGTTTCTATCCATCTCTCGAACTATAATGTGTTTATAATATCTCCATTATATATTTTATGCTTCTACGAGAATTCTTTAGCGAGTACAAAAAGGCTATGCACGGCATAAACTCCGATTCTCCTAAACTCCTTAGAGAAAAAAAACTACTTCGACAGCTCCAGCATCTTGTTGATTGGTCGCACTGCCTTCTCAGCTATGGCTGGGTCGACGAAGATTTCGGGGCTCTCGGTGAGGAGTGCATGATGTAGTTTCTCGAGGGTGTTGAGTCGCATGTAGCTACATTCGTTGCACGAGCATCCGATGCCTTCGGTCACTTCGGGCGGTGCGGGATAGAAGGTCTTGTCGGAACTTGCCAGCTGCATCTTGTGCAGGATTCCGCTTTCGGTGGCTACGATAAACTCGCGGGCATCGCTCT
>JAFUSD010000019.1 GCA_017480685.1 Bacteroidaceae bacterium | reverse complement strand
ATAAGCGATGCGCGCCATCTCTACACATTCGAGGCGGTGGGCATTGAGAAGGGCTCGTTCCCCATCTGGCAGTATCCGGAGGATGAATTCAAGAAGTCGACACGCCAACACACATGGAAGTTGCAGGTGGCATTCAACCGCAACTACCAACTCACTGCCGGCATGCGCGAGTACGACCCCTCTGCCCCAAACTTCATGGGCGCACCCAAGTCAGACCCTCATCCGTATGACCCGATGGAACTGGAGTAGCGTCGGGGAGAGTGAAAATTGAAAAATATGGGTAACAAATCAAGAACTCAGATACTTAAGAACTCAAAATTAGTAATTTGTGTGCCGTAGGCCGTCCGCGATGGATTGTCTGCGGCTATTTGTGAGGATATCCTCGCAGGCCGTTGAGGATATCCTCGCAGGCCGTTGAGGATATCCTCGCAAGCCGTTGAGGATATCCTTGCACCCTGAAGAGAGGATATCCTCATCATCAGCCATGTGTCTTTTCTCCCGACTCCGCCAATCTTTCCTCGTTTCTCTCTTTTTGCCTTCCCGCGCACTTTTTTATGTGATAATGTCAAAATAATTGTTGCTTGTCAATTGTCGATTATCAATTATTTACTATCTTTGCAGCCGGATTATGAAGAATATACGAAACTTTTGCATAATAGCACACATAGATCATGGGAAGTCGACTCTGGCCGACCGACTGCTGGAGTGTACAAACACGATAAAGGTGACCGAGGGGCAGATGCTCGACGATATGGACCTGGAGCGCGAACGTGGTATCACCATCAAGAGCCATGCCATACAGATGGAGTATGAGTACAGCCCCCTCCCAGCTCCCCCAGGGGGGAGTGATACCATCCGGAGGACTAATTCCTCCCCTTTGGGGGAGGTTAGGAAGGGGCTATACACGCTCAACCTTATCGACACCCCGGGACACGTGGACTTCTCATACGAGGTGAGCCGCTCCATCGCTGCATGCGAGGGGGCGCTGCTTGTGGTGGATGCCACTCAGGGAGTGCAGGCACAGACCATCAGCAACCTCTACATGGCTATCGACAACAATCTGGAAATCATACCGGTGGTCAATAAGTGTGACATGCCCAACGCTATGCCCGAAGAGGTGACCGACGAAATCGTAGACCTCTTGGGATGCGACCCCTCGGAGGTGATCCTGGCATCGGGCAAGACGGGGCAGGGGGTGGACGACATACTGCGCGCCGTGGTGGAACGCATTCCGCACCCCGTGGGCAACGAGGATGCTCCGTTGCAGGCTCTCATCTTCGACTCGGTGTTCAACTCGTATCGCGGCATCATTGCCTACTTCAAGATTGTGAACGGGGTGATGCGCCCGGGCGAGAAGGTGAGGTTTATCAACACCAAGAAGGAATACCTGGCCGAAGAGGTGGGGGTGCTGAAGATGGACATGATTCCGCGCAAGGAACTGCGCACGGGCGATGTGGGCTACATCGTGTCGGGCATAAAGAACGCCGTAGAGGTGAAGGTGGGCGATACAATCACCACCGTGCAGAACCCCAGCGACACAGCCATCGACGGATTCGAGGAGGTGAAACCCATGGTGTTTGCCGGTGTGTATCCGATAGAGGCCGAAGACTATGAGAACCTGCGTACCAGCCTCGAGAAGCTGCAGCTGAACGACGCCAGCCTCTCGTTCCAGCACGAAAGCTCGGCAGCACTGGGATTCGGTTTCCGATGCGGATTCCTCGGACTGCTACACATGGAGATTGTGCAGGAACGACTCGACCGCGAGTTCAACATGAACGTGATTACCACTTTGCCCAACGTCTCGTACATGATATACGACAAACACGGAAACGCACAGGAGGTGCACAACCCCTCGTCGATGCCCGACCCCACGCTCATAGAGCATGTAGAGGAACCCTACATCCACGCTACCATCATCACCACCGCTACCTACATAGGGCCCATCATGACCCTGTGTCTTGGCAAACGAGGCGAACTGGTGAAGCAGGAGTTCATCACGGGCAACCGCGTGGAGATTCAGTTCCTCATGCCCCTGGGCGAGATAGTCATCGACTTCTACGACAAACTGAAATCTATCAGCCGCGGCTATGCATCGTTCGACTACCACAGCGCGGGCTTCCGTCCGTCGAAACTCGTAAAACTCGACATACTGCTCAACGGCGAGAGCGTCGATGCACTCTCGACACTCACCCATGTCGACAACGCAGTGACGCTGGGTCGCCGCATGTGTGAACGACTGAAAGACCTCCTGCCCCGACAACAGTTTGATATAGCCATACAGGCTGCCATCGGAGGCAAAATCATAGCACGCGAGACAGTGAAGCAAGTGCGCAAGGACGTGCTCGCCAAATGCTACGGAGGCGATGTGAGCCGCAAGCGCAAACTGCTCGAGAAACAGAAGGCAGGCAAGAAGCGCATGAAGCAGATAGGCAACGTGCAGGTGCCGCAGAAGGCATTCCTCGCTGTGTTGAAACTCGATGAATAATAACCAAAACAGATATGAAACGTAGAATCCTTTTATCAATCATCTCAATGGCATGCATGACAAATGTCTGCAATGCCGACCCAATAACACCTGAAAGGGCAGCACAACTGGCTGCAAAATACATGACCGACAACCTGGCCCAGCCACGCCTGATGAAGGCCGGCAAACGCAAGTCGCCAATGAAGATAATGAAAACTCAGCAAGAGTGTGCACCTTATTATATATATAGTAGGGGAGAGAATCGTGGATTCGTCATCGTGAGCGGCGATGATGCACTGCCCGAAGTGCTGGGATATACAGAAGGGGGCGATTTCGACGAGAACAACATGCCGCCATTCCTCGAGTGGTATCTCGACTATTACGGCAGTGCGGCCGAAGCAGCACAGGTAGCCGGAGCTCCGCGCATGGAAGCACCGGCGATGACAGCCGCAGCCGGAAGGGTAGACGTAGCACCCCTCATACAGACCCACTGGCATCAGACCGGTCCCTACAACGACAAGTGTCCTACACGCAAGGACGGAGGTGGCCGCTGCCTCACCGGATGTGTGGCAACCGCTGCAAGTCAGGTGCTATATTACTGGCGCAAGGACCTGACCGACGAAACACTGGCTGCTACCAGCAGCTATATATATGGCGACCAGATGAACGCCACAACTGCATTCCCCAAGGGTACAAAGATAAAGTGGGACCTCATGCGTACGCAATATGCAGGAAGCGAACCGGCTGAATACAAGGACGCAGTGGCTACACTGCTGGCTGTTGTGGGCGGCGGTGCAGGACTGACCTACGGGTCGAGCACTGCGGGTCATAACGACGACTGCCGCCGTGTGTTCAGCAACATATTCGGAATGAACGGAGGTCAGGAGAACAACAAGGACTGGGGCGAAGAATATAACAACTACTCCGACGATGCATGGTCGGCCCTGCTCTACAAGGAACTAATCAACTCGCGCCCTATACTCTACAGCGGATGCAACTCGAAAGGCGAGGGTCACGCTGTGGTGGTCGATGGCTATCAAGCTTCGACCGGATACTTCCACTTCAACCTGGGGTGGGGCGACCCAAACACCTGGGACGGATACTTCACCGTGGCTCGCGGCAAGAGCCCCGCATGGCAGGGATACAACGCATCGTGGCAGGAGTGTGTCACTGGTGTTTATCCCAAGTCTACAAAACTCGAAGCAGAGTTGAAGTTCACGTCGAAGCTCTATTTCAATCGCAGCAATAAGGTTAATGTAGAGATAAAAAACAAGGGAACACTCGACTACAAAGGCATATACGTCTTCGTAAGCAGTACGGTGGCTAACCCCACAAAGCTGACAGACGCCAAGGCAAGCGACACCGATGCTATAGTGCCCAACACCGGAGAAACCGTGACACTGAGTTTCAGTGTCAAGCCTACAATTACCGGTACATCATACGTCACAGTGACTGATGCCAACCTCAATGTGCTTGCCAAAACAACACGCGAGGTGCTCATGCCCGAGAGCGACCTCTACCTCAACAGCATTGCAATAGATGGCAGCAGTGAGACCGAGACACATGCCGGCTTGCAGTATAGCGTGGTCTACAACACAAAAGCAACGGCAGTTGCAAGCTTCACCGACCGCAGCGGTAGCGGTTTCGAAGGCTCGCCACGACTTGCCATCTACGAGAGTACGGACGGCGGACAGACATTCGAGTATGTGGGATATAAATCGGCGAAGCTGTCGGTGCCAGCCAACTCTGAGGCTACAATCGACTTCTCAATCATCTCAACCACATCATGTCCGGTAAATGTAGGCAACCTCTACTACGGAGTACTTGTAAACCCCATAAACAACTCAAAGACTACAGACCCCATAAACCTTGACCAAGCATCCGACACCATCGTGCGCTTCACGCTGAAAGGCAGCGACATGGCAGTCGAAAGTTTCGAGAACGGAATACTCAAGCTTACGGGAACGTGGGACGTCAATGCTTTCACCACACTTGCAAAGAAGACTGCCTACAAGACCGCCACCAACTTCGACCTCACCGCAGTGGAGAAAATATCAGCTCTGCCGCGACTGGAGAACAACCCCAATGCGCTCTTCTACGTATCGAGCGATGCAACACCCACAGGTGCAAACTATGTAAAGGATGGCACCTGCCCAAATCTGGTACTTACTGTAGGCTACAACTTCGTGCCACAGTCTGCCATGAAAGCAGACAAGGCAAGTGTAGAACTCGGATTCACACCATGCATGTGGACTATCTTCACCGCTCCATGCGACCTCGATGTGCCCGATGGCATAATTGCCAGACAGATAGACTCGCATGCATCGAGTGGCATCAGCAACAAGACCACCGACGTGAAGCAACTGAAGGCCGGATGCTCATATCTAGTCATGACAACGAGTGACAGCCGCCAGATGCTGTATGGCCACAATGCTGATGTGGCAGTGGCTCCAGGAGGTAACCCCGACGAAGCTATGGTAGGTACATTCGTAAATGCTGAAGTACCCGAAGGGGCATTCATGCCCAACGACGCCGAACCGCAGTATTTCGATCCTGTTGCCGAGGGAACAACGGTAATGGCAATGTGTGGCTATTTCTATGCCACAAACGTGAAGAAGTCGTTCCGTGCCTATTCACAACTGGCATCCGACCCCACTTACCTCACACTGGCCAAAAACATAAGAACAGCCTGCGAGACCCTGGACGAGTACGGACCATTTGCTCCGCAGAGTGTAGTAGACGACTTCGAAGCAGCATTAGATACAGCACAAATTGTATTCTCTGACCGTACGAATCCTACCGATATGGCCCGACAAATGTCTGTGAGACTTCAGGACGCAATGGCAGCGCTCGTGGCCGCTTCATTCAATCCCGATGCCGAACTCGACTGCACCAGTATGATTGTAAACCCGTCGTTCGAATCGGGTAATACAGACGGATGGACCACCAGCGGACTGATACAGCGCACAGAGAATCTGACCTACAAGAGCGTGAATGCCGACGGAATATACTACCTTTATTGCTGCAAGAGTGACAGCACGGCCGATGCCCTGTCGCAGACGGTGACAGGACTGCTACCAGGCAAATATCGTGTCAGCGCAATGGTAGGCTCAACCGAAGGACATACAATCACACTCTTTGCCAACGATTCCACAACAACTGTGAAGTCGCACAGTCTTGGCAAGCATTATCTGACCAAAGCATCGATAGAAGATGTCGTGGTAGATAAGTCAGGTACGCTCACAATCGGTATCGAGGCAGGATTCTTCTATAAGGTAGACCATTTCCGCCTTGTGCTGACGCAAGCCGATTCTGCCGAACCAACCGATATGGAAGACGTGAATGGCGACGGATATATAGACACGCAGGATGTACTTGCTATATATGAGTATATGCAAGCTCAGACGAGTGATAATGCCAAACCATTCGACGTGAATGGCGACGGGAAGGTAGATACACAAGACGTGTTGAGAGTCTATGAGAATTTCCGCTAAGTTTATCCTGCCGTTGCTGTTGCTCTGGTCGTGTGCCAAGGACCGTACCTACGAGTATGAAGAGAAGACACAGGGCAACCATTGGATGGAGAGTGCCATGCAAGAGTGGTATTTGTGGGGCGACAGCCTCAAACCACTCGAATGGCGTCAGTATTTTGCTACGCCCGCCACGTTTGTAAGTCGACTCACAGCACAGAGCAAGGCAAATGACAGTTGGTCTTTCTGCTCGGTAGACACTGTGCAGACCGACAACTATCCTATAGGACAGGTAAACAGAACAAATACGTATGGCATGGACTACGTCCTCATGACCGACCCCACAGGTGCAACTACACGGCAATATGCACGTGTGATTACCATCTTTCCCGGCTCGCCTGCCATGCGATGCGGATTGCAGCGAGGCGACTTTATTGCACAGGTGGGAGAGGAGAAGATTACACGAAACGTGGCCGACCGTCTGAATAAAGGCTTGGAACGTAAATTGGTTGTAAACCGACTGGGGGTTGACAACACGGCAACTGAGATATTATGGGCTACGGTCGATACATTATACATGGAGGCGTCAGAGCCGATAACCATACCTGCTGTGATGAATTGCAGCATGCTGACCGACGATGTGGCATACATAATGCTAACCAGTCTTGCTGACTATACAGCTATCGGGGCCTCGCTTTCACAACTTCTTGCAAACAGTCCGGCCGACCTCATTCTGGACCTACGTTTGTGCAACTATGGCACGATGGATTGTGTCGTGTCGGTTGCCAACCAGATAGCCACCGCTTCGGGCCCGTTCCTGCGCACTGTGTGGAACGAGAAAAAAAGCCAGAACAATGCAACATACAACATTAATGCCTCTACAGGGATACATCTCTTTTTCATAACATCGAGCTACACTCGTGGTGCTGCCGAATGGCTCATCTACGGATTGCAGTCGTTGCAGCCGTCGAACGTGAGGGTGGTGGGGAAGTCTACTGCAGGGCAATATGTAATGTTGCAAGCAGTGCCGTCGGCCTATTACTACACCATCTATCCTGCTGTAGCATACGTATGCAATGCCGAGGGTGAATGCGACTATCAGTCGGGCATTACCCCCGACGATGTGCTTGATGACTTTAACTACGTGCAGCTTTTCCCCTATGGCGACCCGCGCGAGGTTTTAGTAGACTTCATATTAGACAACTGACCTTAAAAACTATCAATCAAACCTGTGAATTACGAACCCCAATCTACATCAAGTGAGAGCCTTTCCCACCTCTCGCAAACCGAGACGCGGCCACATCCACATCCGTTCGTCAGCATGGTTCCTATCGTTGTGCTTGTGGCAATGATGGCTCTCACGATAAGCCTCTTCGGCGGCGATGCCCTTGGCGGTGGCACTCAGGTGGCACTGCTTGTGGCCACCGCGTCGTGTATTGTCATTTCCATGTGGCGATATAAGACTCCTTGGAAGCAGTTTGAGCAAGGCATAACCGACATCATTGCCAGCGCTGCTTTGTCGTTGTGCATATTGCTGATGATTGGCATGATGTCGGCCACATGGATGATAAGCGGCATTGTTCCCACGATGATATACTACGGGGTCCAGATCATGTCGCCCACCTTCTTTCTCGCAGCCACATGCATCATCTGT
>JAFUSD010000207.1 GCA_017480685.1 Bacteroidaceae bacterium | reverse complement strand
TGATGAGTCGCACCGATGCAGCTTCGCGCACACGGAGTGGATGGATGCCCATGAGGTCGCCTATCTGTATCATGAGGTCGTGGCGGCATGGCGGCAGGAACATGAATTCTTGTCCGGCTTTACGGACACGATCGACGATTTGCTGCAACTCAGCCATCGGTGCCGAGTGTTCTATACCTACCTCCTGAGCGAGGTCGTGGATTGACGGCACGAAGCCTGTCCAGATGATGTCTTCGATGTCGATATCGTTGCCTATGAGGCACTCACGGTCGTTGTCGATATCAATCACTCCCACGAGTCCTTCCTGGTTCTGACCGAAGTAGTAGAGGAATGAGCTGTCCTGACGGAAGGTGTAGGCGTTGGCAGGATAGTTGGCCGGTGCCTGGTTGTGGCCGAAGATGAGCACGAGTCCGCTGCCCAACTTCTGCTTCAGCGTCTGTCGGCGCTGTATGTAGGTTTCTTTAGTAAATGCTGTCATAGCTGTGTATGTTATAAATCCATTGATTTAACGATAAGACTTTGTCGCAAAGCATTCAAGTCTTCTTTCAAAGAGGGATAGCGTTTGGACAGTGCCTTCACTCCTTTTATGAAGTCGGGAGACAAACGAAACTCATAATTCATCCATCATCTCCTCCCAAGTGCTAAATTCTGTCTTTCCTTCCTTGAAGTCCTTTGCTTGACTCACAGCATGTGTGAACTCGGCCAGAAACTTCTTGCGCTTTGAGGGTTGAGTGGTAGGTCGTATGACCTGAATATGCTCAATACCACCCATTCGACCCAGCACTTTCTTCAGTTCCGGTACAAGACTACGGTCGGAAATGTTGATTACCATCTGTGTCATATCGTTGCTTTCTCTTGATTTTGCATGCAAAGTTACAAAAATTGTGTGATATGATGTATATGTTTTGTGAGTTTTTGTGTGCCAAAAGGCTAACTAATCTCTCCAGCAATGGCAATCTCCATGCGGCGGCGCACTTCGTCGGCATCGAGTCCTTGGCCGAAAAGTACCATCAGTTTTGCCACAGCTGCCTCGACGGTCATATCCCTGCCGCTCACCACTCCTGCTTCGCGCAGGCGGATGCCCGTCTGATAAAGTCCCATCTCGACGCTGCCGCTCTGACACTGAGTGATATTGATCACCACCTTGCCGGCCTCGCTCGCACTGCGCAAAGCATCGATGAACCACGACTTGCTCGGAGCATTGCCCGAGCCGAAGGTGCGCAGCACGATGCCACGGATGTCGGGCATACGAAACACGTTCTCAATCAGTTGTGGACGTATACCGGGGAAGAGAGTGAGGGCGAGGACTCGGTTGTCGAGGGTGCGATGCAGGATGAGCCGTTCGTTGGCCGGAGGTTGATGTATGAATGTGTCGTTATAGTTGATGTTGATGCCTGCGCGTGCCAGGGGCGGATAGTTGTAGGATGCAAAGGCATTGAATTTCTCGGCATTCTCCTTCGTGGTGCGGTTGCCTCGGTAGAGGTGGCTTGCGAAGTAGATGCACACTTCGGGCACTCGCGGACGGCCGTCCTGTGTGCGCGCCGCGGCTATCTCGATGGCTGTAATAAGGTTTTCGCGTCCGTCGGTTCGCATGGCTCCGATTGGCAGCTGACTGCCTGTGAGCACCACGGGCTTTGCAAGTCCTTCGAGCATGAAACTGAGAGCGCTGGCAGTGAATGCCATGGTATCGGTGCCGTGCAGCAAGACGAACCCGTCGTAGTGGTCGTAGCGGGTGGATATGATGTCGGCCATGCTCACCCACAAGTCGGGCGTCATGTCTGACGAGTCGATTGGCGGACGAAACTGATAGTTGTCGATATCATAGTCGAAGAGGCGCAACTCGGGTATATGTTCGCGTATGCCGTTAAAGTCGAAGGGCTCCAAGGCTCCCGTCTCGGCATTCTTCATCATGCCGATGGTGCCGCCGGTGTAGATGATGAGTATTCGTGGTTTCATACGTCGAGTCTTATTCTCCATTCCTTGGGATAGAGGTTGTTGGCACGTGTGCCTATGTTTTTAGCTTGTCCGAGCGGAAGTCCGCAGTACGCGACGCTCACGATGCCACGCGGTGCATCGGCCGGCAAGCATATAGCATCGCCGTGAAGATAGTGCAAGGCTGTGGAGCGGTCGACATCGACAAGAGGTGAAACGGGTGTCGGATGCCTTTCGTCTCTCTTCTCCTTCCCTGTATTCTTCGGTTTCACAACCATGTCGTCACCATACTTTCTCACCACCGCACAGAAGAATCCCTCGCCTCGCACACGATGTGGCATGAAGTGTGCGCAGGGGAAATCGGCGTCGGGCATGAGGTTTCCGATGATGTTCCACTCGGCTTTTGCGTCGACGGGCAAGATGTCGGCACCGAGCTCGCGGGCAATCCATGCCACGTTTTCCTCGTTTTCGCGCGTGTTGTAAGTGCAGGTGCTGTATATCATGATGCCGCCCGGAGCCAAGCACGGCCATATGTCGGCCACAATCTGTCGCTGACGGCGGCTACACATGTCGACCAATTCGCTGCTCCACTGTGTGCGTGCATCTGCGTCTTTGCGCATCATTCCTTCGCCCGAACAGGGCACATCACACAGGATGAAGTCGTATTCGGCACCCATCTGGGCAAATGCACGTGCTTCGCGGCTCGTCACCACCACGTTCGCCCCACCCCATTTCGTCATGTTTTCTTTCAAGATTCGTGCACGCTTTGCCACCACCTCGTTGCATGTGAGCGACGAGCCTTCGGGCAGGCAAGCCTCCAACAAGGTGGATTTTCCGCCCGGTGCGGCACAGAGGTCGAGTGCGCGAACGGGCCGAGTGCCTATATATATATTAATAAGGTGTGCCACAAACATCGACGACGCTTCCTGCACGTAGTATGCACCGGCATGCAGCAGGGGGTCGAGCGTGAAGAGGGGGCGCTCCGCCAGGTAGTATCCGTCGGTGCACCACGCAACCCTGTCCTCGTCGCTCAAGTGAAAGTTGGCCTTGATGTCGTCCCACACACGGGTCGACATCTTGCGTCGGTTCACCCTGATGCTCACCGGACATGGCTGGTCCATCGCAGCCGCAAATCGTTCGAATTCGTCGGGCGCAAGCAGCCGCCCAATCTCGCTTACAAAGCCAGCAGGTAGTTCCATCCTTCGTATTCGGTATTGATTATGGCCACAAAGTTACGAAAAAAGCTTCAAACGACACACATCCGATGCTGACAAATTGCACCGTCGTGGTACGAAAAACGAAAGACGCAGAACGAAACATCCCCGCGCATGCACACAAGTTTTGCTGAAAGAACGTAAGAATTTACCTGAAAGAACGTAAGAATTTTGCCGCGCGTACGTAGGAATTCTTAAATTTACGTCGAGAATTATTAAATTTTCGGTGGAAAATCAGTAAATTTACGTCGCAAATTATTAAATTTGCGTCGAAAATTTAAGAATTCTGATATCCTCGCAGCAAAACTTCCGTATCTTCGCAGCAAAAAATACGCATACTCGCAGCATACAACAATTGGTAAGCGGAGCATGCATTTTAGTTTCTTTTTAAGAAAAAAGCAGGGCTTATGCTATTATTTCGTCATTTCATAATATATGTTTGCACATACTTTTGTAACTTTGCAGAATGAATTAACACACAAAACGAATCAATAGTTAAAGCAAATGATTACTTTCATCACATCGCTCGTCCTGCTCGTAGCGGGATATGCTTTCTACGGATGGATTGTGGAGCGCGTGTTCGGCCCCGACCCCGCACGCATCACTCCGAGCTACACCAACCGCGACGGTGTAGACTTTGTTCCGATGCCCTCATGGCGCGTCTACCTCATTCAGTTTCTCAACATAGCGGGCACTGGCCCCATCTTCGGTGCCATACAAGGCATCCTGTTCGGTCCGGCGGCATTCATCTGGATTGTGTTGGGATGCATTTTCGGCGGTGCGGTACACGACTACCTATCGGGCATGATGTCGTTGCGCCGTAACGGCGAGAGCCTGCCCGAGATAATCGGCGACGAGCTGGGCACGACTGCACGCTTCGGAGTCAGGGTATTCTCGATGATACTCATGGTGCTGGTCGGTGCCGTATTCGCTCAGACACCCGCCGGCCTGCTGTCGTCGATGACAGGTGGAGGCGAGTCGTTCGTGGGTTCGATACCATTCTGGATCATAATCATCATGGCTTACTACATACTCGCTACGCTCCTACCTATCGACAAGCTCATCGGCAAGGTGTACCCCATCTTCGGCCTTGCGCTGCTCATCATGGCTGTGGGCATGCTGGCAGGCATTTTGTTCATCGGTGACGGCAACATGCCCGAGATTACCGAGGCCTTCAGCAACCACCATCCGGCAAGCAACATACCCATATTCCCCGGATTGTGCATCACGATAGCATGTGGTGCGGTGAGCGGATTCCATGCAACACAAAGCCCCATGATGGCTCGATGCCTCAAGAACGAACGGCTGGGACGCCCCGTGTTCTACGGAGCCATGATAACCGAAGGCCTCGTAGCCCTCATCTGGGCAGCAGCCGCAATCAAGTTTGCCGACAGTGTGAGCGACTACGAAGGTACTCCATACCAAAAACTGTGGGCACTGATGACCAACGGAGGCACCACCAACGCCAACCCAGCCATCATCGTGAACGCCATCTGTCATAGCTGGCTCGGCACCGTGGGAGCCATATTGGCCATACTCGGCGTGGTGGCAGCACCCATCACCACAGGCGATACGGCATTCCGCTCGGCACGACTCATAGCAGCCGACTTCCTCCACATGAGGCAAGACAAGATTGTGTGGCGACTACTCCTCTGCCTGCCCATCTTCGCAGCAGCCATCGTGCTGATGTTCGTCGACTTCCAGATACTGTGGCGCTACTTCGCATGGTTCAACCAGACACTGTCGGTATTCACCTTCTGGGCAATAACCGTTTACCTCACCAAGCAACACAAAAGCGCCATCATAACCCTCATCCCCGCCCTCTTCATGACCTACGTATGCACATCCTACATACTCGTGGCGCCCGAAGGCCTGCAACTCTCGCCAACGCTGAGCTACATCATAGCCGGCGCTCTCGACCTGGGGCTGCTGGTGTGGTATCTGATGAAAAGGACCTCACTTGCATCATAGGCACGACCGACCCCCACACGCTATTCATTAATCATAAATCATCATTCATTACATACACCAATGAACGTCCTCTTAATCAACGGTAGCCCCCACACCAACGGCTGCACACGCTTTGCGCTCAGCATAGTGGCCTCCGAACTCGAGAAGGCCGGCATCGCAACCGAGATAGTAAACATAGGCGGCAAGGCAATACAAGGCTGCATCGCATGCGGCAAATGCTCCGAACTGGGCCGCTGCGTATTCAACAACGACATAGTAAACCAACTGGCAGAAAAGTTTGAAGCGGCCGACGGGCTCGTGATAGGCTCACCCGTCTACTATGCCGGAGCAAACGGCACACTGCTCTCGCTGCTCGACCGCCTGTTCTACAGCACACCATTCCCCAAACGCATGAAAGTGGGCGCAGTGGTCACATCGGCACGCCGAGCCGGCACCATCACCACCTTCGACCAACTCAACCACTTCTTTACCCTGGCCGAAATGCCCGTTGCCTCGAGCCGCTACTGGAACGAGATACACGGCAACACACCCGAGCAAGCTAACCAAGACGAAGAAGGCAAGCAAATCATGCGCGTACTGGGGCGCAACATGGCATTCCTAATCAAGGCCATAGCTGCCGAAAAAGAGAAGAACGGGCTGCCCGAACAAGAGCCAGCACGCATAGCAACCAACTTCATACGATGAAGTTACACACTATTTGAATATACAAAAAAACAATGCACTGTCGCGATTTGCAACGGTGCATTGTTTATATAGAATCGTATGTAGCAGCATTCTAAAGCGACACCTCAACTGCAGGCATACCTTCGGCAGTGATCTTCACCTTGGCAGGAGTTGACGGGTTGGCGCGCTCCACGTATGCCAGCAATCGGCCGCGGTTGGCGTTGCGGTGGTTCTGCTTCGGAGCCGACATGTCGCCGTTGTTTGCATTTTCAAGACCAAGCAGGCGACCGCCGCTGATGACCTCCACCGTCACGTCCTGACGTGCGTTGAGCACACGGTTGCCATTTGCATCGACCACTTCGATGAGCAGATGCTTCACGCGGTCGGCTGCTTCGCCCTCGATGCGGGTTGCTATCCTGGCAGCTTCGCCGTAGGTCTTCACATCGTAGGTTGCTGTCACCTTGCCCGATGCATCGATGCCTTCCACCGTGAGTGTTCCTGCTGCGTATGGCACATCCCAGTAGATGATGCCGTTTTGATCGTCGCGTTCCTTCTTCTCGCCCACAATGTTGCCGTTCACCTTCACTTGGGCGTATGGTTGGTTGGTGTAGCAAAGCACGCGCACCGTCTGTCCGTCCTGATAGTTCCACGAATCCATGGCATCGGTCGAGAGGTTCACACGTCCGCCACGGTTGTTGTTGTTGTTGCCGCCAAAGCCTCCAAAGTTGTTGTTCCTCACTGCCTGAGTGCCGGCATACACCATCGGGTCGGTGCGCCACAGCGATGCGAAGTACCATCCGCGTGGTTTGAGGAATCCCGAGAAGTCGATAAGGCCCGTACCAAGTCCGCGCGACGGCCATGCTCCCGATTCGCCCAGATACTCATATCCCGTCCACACAAAGTGTCCGAAGATGTGTTCATTGTCGCGAACGGCCTTCCATGCAGCCAGGTTGGTGCTCGTCTCGCTGCCGTAGATTATGCGCTTGGGGTATGCTTTGTGGTCTTCTATGTATCGTCCCTCAGTGTAGTTGTAGCCACACACATCGACTGCTTCGGGATATTCCGTCTGATTGCTCATCACCACACCGGCCATGGCTCCTGTCACCGGGCGCGAAGGATCGAGGCTGCGGATGATCTTTGCCAGACGTTTGGCAATGATGCCTATGCGCTCTGCATTCGGAGCATCCTTCTTGTAGCCGCCATACATCGGCTGGCTTATGGCTGCATTGCCGCCATCGAGCACAGGATGCGAGTATGGGTCGTTGGGGTAATCCACCTCGTTGCCAACGCTCCAGAGGAAGATGCTTGGATGCAGGCGGTCGCGACGTACCATGTCGGCTATATCGCGGTCGATCCACTCTTCGAAGAAATCGAACGTACCGTCGTATCCAGGCGTGCCGCGGTTCCATCCCTCAATCCACTTGCGCTTCGGAAACTCCCACTCGTCGCTGCCTTCGTCCATGATGAGGAATCCCATCTCGTCGGCCAACTCATACACGTCGGGGGCTTGCACGTTGTGGCTCATGCGGATGCCGTTCACGCCCATCTGCTTGAGCGAGAGGAAGCGGCGCTTCCACACTTCGCGAGGCACTGCCGCACCGAGCACTCCCGCATCGTGGTGTATGCACACTCCCTTCACCTTCATCTGCTGGTCGTTGAGATAGAAACCGTGGTCGGGGTCGAAGCGCAGCGAACGGATGCCGATGGGGCTTTCCGTCTTGTCTATTACCTTACCGGCCGACAGCAGTTCCACCTTTAATTTATATAAATAAGGTGTGTCGGTACTCCAGAGGTGAAGGGCTTGGTTAATCGACAACTGACAATTGGCAACTGACAGTTGATTGTTGGCGGATGAGTTCTTTATGTCGGAAGCAGTCGTTTGCGCTGTTGCCACCTGCTTGCCGTCAGCATCAAGCAGCGATACTTTCACGCTGAGGTTCGACGCCTTGCCCTTATCTACCTCGACAGTCACATCGAGGTCGGCCTTTTGCTTGCTCACATTCTTTGCCCAATAGCTCACTCCCCACTGAGCAAGGTGGGTCTCGGGAGCATTGACGAGCCACACGTCGCGATAGATGCCGCTACCGGTGTACCAACGCGAGTCGGCATACTTGCTGTGATCTACCCGCACCGCCAGCACATTGTCGCCATTCACAAGATAGGGTGTGAGGTCATACATGAACGAAATGTATCCATTCGGTCGTTTGCCAAGCAGGTGTCCGTTGAGATATACTTCGCTGCGGTTATATACACCTTCGAAGTAAATGTACAGCTTGTCGTCCGTCTTCATCGACGAATCAAAATGCTTGCGATACCAGCCTATACCCCCAGGCAGGAAGCCAGTGCATGAAGCCAACTCTCGCGACGGAGTGCCCTCCACCGACCAGTCGTGTGGCAACGAGAGTGTGCGCCACCCACTGTCTTTATACGCCGATTCCTTGTAGCCGGCCTCGTCGGTGAGCGAGAACAGCCACGAGTCGTTGAACAGTTGCGAGGTTCCGAACCCTACTTGTGCACAAAGTGCTGATGGGAGGAACAGCATCGCCATCAATGAAATGATTAAGCTCTTCATGGTTGTGATATTGTTTAATAGATTAATACTTGTTCTTTTGTTCTGTATATGATTCACTTGAGCACGCATGATTTGAGTGTTTGCGTTGTTCACTGCAAATTTACAAGTTATTTCTGTCATGACAAAGTGTTTAGGTAAAATTGTGTGTCATATCGGAGCAATTACACAGAATAAAGCCGAATTCTTTAAGGGTTAATATCAATCTTGCATCGTGCCTCGTCGGGTGTGACGACTCCCCACATCTGATGGAAGGTGTACATGTTGAACGGCAGGTTGTAGAGACGGCCCCGGTAGTTGGCTATGGTACACAGTGTGAAGCGGTTCATCGTTACGAGCGAGGTGACAAGCCGCCATACCTGCTCGTTGCCCTTGAACAGTCGGAACAGTTCGTCCTCCTTAAGGTTGTATTGCCCAATCATGCTGTCGTCATGATATGTGAGCCAGATGGTAAGGTCGGTTATGGTTTCTATTTGTTTATTATAAACTGTCCGTATTTCGTAACTCCTTCGGCCGAAACATCGATGGTGGTGCATACTGAGTTGTTGTAGAAATCTATCGAGATTTGGCCGTTGCGGTCTGTCTTCACGCTCGGATTCCAATACAGAGTGCGCCGGTAGTCCTTCACTTCCGTCAGCTTGGCCTTGCTGTAGTCGGGGTTGTAGAACTCCACCGGTCGCGTGAAGCCCTGGAAGTTGTACTGCCGTCCGTCGTAGGTCGTACGCTCTTCGTATGGGGTTGTAGTAAGGTTGATATATGAATCGATACCTGAAACATATCCCGACTCTCCGCCCCAGCGGTCTTCGTGGTAGTGCTCGTAGGGCACGGGTCGGCGCGGAGCATCGCTCACTATGTCGAGGCTTTTGATTATCGGCAGGAACGACACATTCTGTAACCGCTCAAAATACCATGCTGCGTTCCAGTCGATGTGGAACTTATGCGACTCATGGTTATTGGCATCTGGCTCGTATTGCATGCGCACGTAGGAGTCGAGCATCAACTGGTACGACAAGCCAGTGGTGTCTTTCAGCGGCAGTTCACCTCCGTTCATAAGGTAGAACTGGTTGTAGAATCCCTGGTCCCACACGTCGTTGATGAAGTCGATGAAGGGCACTGAGTATACAGGGCGGTTCAGTTGCCGCTTGGCGTGCACCCTTCGATTTGCCTTGATGCTCACCATCGGAATCCACTCCGAGGCATATATGTCGTCCATATATTCGTCCCACGACAGGTTGGGCTGCTTTATCGTGTCGGGCTCGTGTGTCTCGTACCACGAGTATGCCTTCAGTGCCTGTGGGTAGAAGTACTCTTTGCGTAGGAATATCTTGGGGTCGTGGTGGAAGATGCCGCCTGCCTCATCGCCGTGTCCTGCATACCGTGCCTTCATGTTCAGTCGCACCGTGCCGTAGAACGGGTCGTATGCAAACGAGAAATGACCTGTCGAGTCGGCATCCACCAAGCCTTTGTAGATGTAGTAGTCGCCTTCCTTTAGGTCGTCATTGAGGTTGACCAGCGTGCACGACACCTCTATCTTCCTGTCCTTGCTGCCGAAGAGCTGTTTGCGCAGTGGGAACACATCACCATATACTATGGTTTTCTGCTCGGGCAGGTAGTCAATCCTTGCCGTCTCGGGCCGTTCGGCAGCCCTCCAGTCGTAGCGGCGCCAACCTTGCACCATGAGCAGCAGGTCGAGTGCCCGACGGTGCAGTGAGTCGTCGGCCTCGAAATAGTAGTCGGGGGTCTCAACGAACCCGCGAATCTCGGACTCCAGCAACAGGTGGGTCATCACGTTTCCCGTGGCAAACGAGGGGTCGAGCTGGTCGGCATCGCGTATGGAAAGAGAGAATGTCTCGTCGCGAAGCGGCCGCCCATTGGCATCGGTTGCCAGCATGTTGAGGCGGATGTGCTCCAGCGGTCGGTAGGGACGGTTGGGGATACCTAAGACTTCAACCGTAGCACGCGACTCGTAGCACTTGTTCACGAAGAACAGGCGGTCGGCAAACACGGTGCCCTGCCGGTCGTGCACCACTGCCTGACTCACCCCTTCGGGTATGTCGCGCTTGTCTATCTCGAACTCGTCGGTCCCCTGTTTGCCGAGCTCGAACTCCGTCACCTTAAGTCCGCGGCAGTAGATTCCGAGAGTGAGCCTGCGCTGTGTGGCAAACTGCTGTGCGGTGCGCAGTAGTATTTTGTCGTCATCCTGCGTCACACGCAGTGCCACACCTTCCTCCTCGGCAGCGGGCAGGTTGAATGTAAACTCATCCTTTCCAAACGTAAATCGTGCCGTATACTTGCGTCCGTGCCGCACATTGAGATAGAACACCCCTCGCCCTGCATGGGTGGGGCGGATGGAGTCGATAGGTTTGCCATCCTCGAGCAACAGTCCGCTCACGTTCAGCCGCTCCAGTTCCTGATTCATAGCCTCCCACGCCACCCGACAGCGGTGACCGGCCAGCAGGCTCCCGCCCTCGGGATAGAACCTGACGTCGAACTTGGGAGTCTTCCACCGCACCGAGTAGTCGCCCATCGTAATCTTCACAGGCATTATTCTGCGTCGGTAGTTTTCCATGCTGTCAGGGCGTGAGTAGACAGGCAGCACACGTGAGAAAAGGTTGGAGTATTGGCGATATGTAGTACGAAGGGAGTCGGGGGTGATATTTGCCCCGTTATTGTATTCGGATGTCTTGACAATCATATAATATGGTTGGCGTGTAGCTTCATCTATTATCAGACGGTCATTTCTATGGGTAACTATAATAGGTATACTATCTATCGTACGTGACATCTGAGCATTGGTAGTTGAACCTGCAATCCAGTCATCTACGGTTTCACCCAATGCACCTCCCTGTTCTGAATCCCATGCCATGTATCCTTGGTCTTTTTCAAAATACAACCATGAAAACCTGTTCCACGACTTCGCCGGTTCATAACCGAAGTTAAGCATCCATTTGGTGTATGCACGTATCTCATAATATCCTGCAAAGAGGCTGTCGCTCAGGACAAAGCGTCCGTCGGCCTGCCCTTTACTGTCCACCACCAACTGCTGGCGCTCCATCAGGTATCCCTGCTGGTTGAGCAGTTCTACATAAAGTATTCGGCTCAGTGGCTCGGGGCTGTTGTCATCCGCCAGCACTACGTATGCCTTATACCAAATAGTATCGCCAAGAAAGTACGTGTTGTTGTCAATGTGCAGATATACCTTTTCCTGAACCGGCAAGCTGCTGCCTTTGCTCTGCTGAGCAGACAGCGTCATGCTTATGGTGGCGAATATGAACGTAAGCAGTATTCTCATGCTATGGTCGTATTTGGGTTATATTTTATTTAGTACACATGAACCTCCGATATGTTAACTATGTAATGCCAGTATTTGCGAATTCCAGTAGTGGCTGTCGTCATGATATGTGAGCCAGATGGTAAGGTCTGTCATTTTTATTAATAGTTATTCTTCAATAATACGTCCGAAGTCCTTCCAGCCCTCGGCTTGCTCATAGAGTTGGCGAGTGCCGCGCGGAACGACAAGGGTGCATCCACTTAATTGACATCCTTTAAATACAGAGTTGTTGATATCTAATGGCAACGTCCATTTCACATGTATTTCCGACAACTCATTGCAGCTGCCAAATGAATATTCTTCTATATGAATAACAGAGATGGGAAAATGTATCACACTAAGGTTTCTACAGCCATAAAATGCATGTGTACCGATGTTTGTTATACCTTCAGGAATTGTTATTTTTGTTTC
>JAFUSD010000206.1 GCA_017480685.1 Bacteroidaceae bacterium | reverse complement strand
TTCTTGTAACACCTGCGGCGTTTGTGTTGCCTGCGTTCGAAGTATATCCATTGCGACTGCACCTTCGAGTTGAGTTCCAGTTCGGGGTTGGTCTCCACGTACTTGTATCCTTCGGATATGTAGATGGGCAGGAGGTCGTAGAAGAGCAGTGCGTTGACTCCCTTGCCTTGATATTCGGGCAGCACGCCCACGAGCATGAGGTCGATTGTGTCGGGCTTCTTCCATTTCATGGCTTTGAGCAGGTGGAACCACCCGAATGGCAGCAGTCGCCCCTTGGCTTTCTGCAAGGCCCGCGAGAGCGATGGCATCGATATTCCCACACAGACGAGGCGTCCGTCGCGGTCGGTGATGAGCGACACGAGTTTCAGGTCGATGAATGGCAGGTAGGTCTTCACGTATTGGTCGATTTGGCGGTCGCTCAGCTCGGAGTATCCAAACAGCGGCTTGAAGGCTTCGTTTATGACGCTGAATATCTCGCGGCCATACTGGCGTGCTATCTCTTTGTGTGATGTGAACTTCTTTATCTGCAAGCCGTATTTGTCCATCACAATCTTGGCTATGCGTTCCAGCCGTTCGGGCACACCCGTAGCCCGTGGCACGGTGAGCAGCATCTCGACCCAGTCGGCACTCTTTTCAAGCCCCAGGCGCTCCATGTGGCGTGGATAGTATGGGTAGTTGTAGATGGTGGCGTTGGTGCCCAGTTCGTCGAATCCTTCGACGAGCATTCCCTCGGCATCCATGTCGGTGAATCCGAGCGGACCCTCCATCACAGTCATGCCCCGCTCGCGGCCCCACTGTTCCACGGTGTCGATGAGTGCGCGGCTCACTGCCTCGTCGTCGATAAAGTCGATATATCCGAACCTCACTGCCCGTTGGCCCCACCGCTCGTTGGCCTTGCGGTTGATGATGGCAGCCACGCGACCCACAATCCTCTTGCCGCGGTATGCCAGGAAGTAGGCGGCTTCGCAAAACTCCATCGCGGCATTTCGTGTCGAAAACGTTTCGACCATATCTTCGTAGAGGTCGGGCACCGAGTAGGGACAGTCCTTATACAGCTCGTAGTTGAACCGTATGAACCGCTTCATCTCCTTCTTGCTCGTTACCTCTTTTATCGTCAGTTCTTCCATTTTCTGTAACAATTTCCTGCAAATATACGAATTATTTTGCAAACCGATGGCAGCATTTCATATAAATCACACAAAAGTAAGACTGAAAGAATGAAAAAACGAGTAAATGAAAGATTGAGTAATTGAATTGGTGGGTGTTGTTGTGATTGGTGGTTTGAGATACCAGCCTTACGGAAATGATGAATAAGTCGGTCGTGTTATATAAACAATGAGGATATCCTCGCAACCCTGCAAGGATATCCTCAACGCCTTGCGACGATATCGTCGCAGCCTTATGACGATATCGTCGTTTTCTTCTGTGCTTATTTTCCTTCGATGATTACACAGCGGTTGTCGTCGTTCGAGCTGAATGGCTGAACGGTGTCTCCGTATGCAGTCGACTTGATTTGGCTTTCAGGCACGCCCTTCTTCTTCAGCAGTTCAACCACCTTGTTCACACGCTGTTCAGAATACATCTGGTTGAGTTTGGCATTACCTGTTCCTTTGTCGGCATATCCACTCACGGTCAGTGTCTTGCTTGGATACTTCTTAGCCCACTCAGCAGCTTGGCTCACAATGTTTTCGGGGTCGATGTTTGCATCGCGTATTCCATAGTGTAGCACACCGCGGAATGGTTCTTCAACCACTCTCACCGGTTCGGGCTGGCGCACTGGCTCGGGTTGTACCACGCGTTGTGGCTGTTCGCGAACCACTACGGGCTGTGCAGGCACAACAGGCTTCACGGGCTCTGGAGCTTTTTTGGCGTGTGGAGCCTTGTGACCAAACTTGTAGGTAAGTCCCAGCTGTGCTGTTACCATCCAGTCGTCTTTGTTAGAATACTTTGAGTTGAATGCATCGCTCAAAGAGTTGGCATCTACTTCGAGTCCCACTGCCCAGTGCTTGGCAAGGTTGAGGTCGAACAGCAAGCCGGCACGTATGTTGTGGCTCAGCAGGTGCTCGCGCTTAGTGCCTTCGCCCCATGCGTTGGTGGTGAGGTCGGCGGGAAGTCGCATACTGAGGAAGTCTTGGTTGTCCCATGCATAGTTCAAACCAATACCGCCAATCAGTATCACGTTCAGTGTGTGATACTTCTTCTGCGAGAAGATGTTGGCAAGGTTCAGCATGAGGTCGGCATTGGTGTTCACATAGTTGAACTTATACTTAGGAGTTCCCGGCATGTTGATGCCACCCTTCGACTCCCATGCGTTGGCATGCAGGCGGGCACCCACTGCCGAGTTGAACCATGCACCCACGCCAAGGCTGGCGGTAGGAGAGAGCAACTTGGTGAACGTGACGTCGGTAAGAGTAGTGGCCAAGCCACCCTGAACCTGAACAAATCCGTAGGGATAAGGCCTGTATCCCAATTCCTGGCATTCGCCATTACACTCCTGTGCACTGGCAGAAAGGCCGCATGCAACCATCATGGCGGTTGCAAAAACTGATTTAATGATGCGCATAGTAATTATTGTTTTTGTTTTTGACAATATTCTCTGGCCGCAAATTTAGTTAATAATTCTGAAATAGAACAGCAAAAAGTGAATTATTTTAATAGTTTAAAACAAAATAGTGGTATCAACACACAGCTTTTTCTTATATGGAGTGGAGTTTTTATGGTTTTTAGTGACAGTTCAATTATTACTTTGTGTATTATGAATTATGCATGAAACAAGGCATGAAACATTTTTTTTCAATCTTTCAACCCTTATTTTTTGGTCAGAAAGAAATAATGTCGTAACTTTACAGCGCAAAAACAACAAAACAACAAACCTTAATCAACAAAACATCTTAACTCAAAACAAAGAAATACTATGGCAACAAAACATTATCTTTTCCCTTCTGACTACATGGCCGACCCATCGGTACATGTGTATAATGGCAAAATCTATATCTATCCGTCACACGACTGGGAATCGGGCGCTGGTGAAGACGACGACGGTGGTCACTTCCAGATGAAAGACTACCACGTGCTCACACTCTCCAACCCCGATGAAGGCGAGGCAGAGGATCAGGGCATGATCTTCGACGTGAATGAAGTGCCTTGGGCCGAGAAACAACTGTGGGACAGCGATGTGGTCGAGAAAGACGGCAAGTATTACTACATATTCTCGGGCAAGGGCTACGACGGCGTGTTCCGTCTCGGAGTGGCTGTGGCCGACAAGCCCGAAGGACCGTTCGTTCCGCAACCATTCCCAATACGCGGCTCGTTCAGCATCGACCCGTGTGTGTTCAAGGACGACGACGGCAGCATCTACACCTACTTCGGCGGACTGTGGGGCGGACAGCTGCAATGGTGGCAACCATTCGAACCTGGATTCGAACCCATCATCGGAAAACACGGCGACGAAAACGGACTCACCGACATGGGTTCGGCTCCCACTCGTCAGCACGAACTATTTGCCAACCCCGACATGCCTGCACTGCCAAGCTTCGTGGCCAAGATGAGCGACGACGTGCTGCAGTTTGCCGAGGCACCACGGCGCGTAGTGGTCATTGGCGAAGATGGCAAACCACTGAAGGCCAGCGACCCACACCGATTCTTCGAAGCCAGCTGGGTATTCAAGAAAGAAGGTAAGTACTACTTCACCTACTCCACCGGCGACAGCCACCTGCTATGCTATGCAGTGGGCGACAACCCCTACGGACCCTTCAAGTACGAAGGCGTCATACTCACCCCGGTTGTGGGATGGACCACACACCACAGCATCATCGAATTCAAAGGCAAGTGGTACCTCTTCCACCACGACTCGGTGCCATCCGAGGGCAAGACCTGGCTGCGCAGCCTCAAGGTGTGCGAACTCGAGTGGGACGAGAACGGCAAGATTAAGACTATCGAAGGACTTGACTGATATGAACAAAAACATTAAAAGGGTGGCGATGGCCACCCTCTTGCTTATAACGTCGGTAGCAGCAATGGCCAACGACGGGCATCAGCTGTGGCTGCGACAGACTGGACTCGATAATCCCGTATGCAACGTCACACAGAAGGCATTCAATCCCACAGCAACTGACACGGAGTCGCAGACAGTGCGTATTGCTATGAGCGAACTCCAGGCACGTATCAGCCAAAAGCTGAACATACAACTTGAGAAGCGAACCGACGCACCTGGCAGCGACGGATTCACCATCTCACGCCGAGGCAGCAACATCACCATCAGCTCGGCATCGGGCATAGGATTGCTCTATGGTGCATTTGCACTCATTCGTATGCAACAGACAGACACCCATGCTCTTGGGAGCGGAAGCATCACCGAGATTCCTGCATCGCCCCTGCGAATACTCAACCACTGGGACAACCTCAACGGCACCATCGAGCGCGGATATGCCGGACGTTCCATATTCTGGAGCGATAAGGGTGAAATCATATCGCAAAACGCACCACTGCTCGTTGAATACGCACGTGCCAACGCATCGATTGGTATCAACGGAACCGTACTCAACAACGTGAATGCCAGTCCGAAAGTGCTCACAACCGACTATCTGAAACAGACGGCACACGTGGCACGCATACTGCGTCCATACGGCATTCGTGTATATCTCTCCATCAACTTCGCATCGCCCAAAGCACTGGGCGACCTCACCACCGCCGACCCGCTCGACGGGGATGTGGCTGCTTGGTGGAAGGCTAAAGCAAAGGAGATATACGACCTCATACCCGACTTCGGTGGCTTCCTCGTAAAGGCCAACAGCGAAGGCGAACCAGGCCCGGGCGACTACGGACGCACACATGTCGAGGGCGCCAATATGCTGGCAGCAGCCGTGAAGCCATACGGCGGCATCATCATGTGGCGAGCATTCGTCTATGCAGCCAACTCGCCCGACCGTGCCAAGCAAGCCTACGAAGAGTTTATGCCACTCGACGGACAGTTTGCCGACAACGTGATACTGCAAGTGAAAAACGGACCGGTCGACTTCCAACCACGCGAACCGATACATCCGCTCTTCCTCTCGATGAAGAAGACACCCGTCATGCCCGAATGGCAAATCACGCAGGAATACCTGGGACACAGCATCCACAACGTGTTCCTCGCTCCTATGTGGAAGGAAATGCTCGACGACTGGCGCACATACGGTACTGGTGCTAATAGGAGTTTTGCCGACATGAAGATACCAGCCATCGCAGGCGTGTCGAACATCGGCAATTCTGTCAACTGGTGTGGCAGCGATATGGCTCAAGCCAACTGGTACGCTTTCGGACGTTTAGCATGGAATCCGGCCATTTCATCGGAGAAAATAGCACAAGAATTCATCAGTCAGACCCTCACAAAAGAAGAGAAAGCAATGGCCGTCATATCCGACATCATGCTACGTTCACACGAAGCCTGTGTGAGCTACATGATGCCTATGGGCCTGCACCACATCTTTGCAGGCGGACACCACTATGGGCCCGAACCCTGGTATGCACCCCGCGGCACCCGCGAAGACTGGTTGCCACGCTATTATCACCGCGCCGATTCAGTGGGTTTGGGCTTCGACCGCACCATGCGAGGCACGGGTGCAGTGGCAGAATATCCCGATGAAATGGCAAAAATACTCGATGATTTCAATCTCTGTCCCGAGAAATACCTACTGTGGTTCCACCATGTAGGATGGCAGCAGACACTGCCGAACGGCAAGAATCTGTGGGAAACACTCTGTGCCAAATATGATGAAGGAGTGCGCGAGGCCGAAGACTTCGCAGCCAAGTGGGCAACCGTCGAGCAGTATATCGACCCTGAGCGCTTCGCAGCCATCGGCAGTCGCTACGAACGTCAGGCCAAAGATGCCTGGTGGTGGCGCGATGCATGCCTACTCTACTTCCAGCAGTTCAGCCAGATGCCCCTGCCCGAAGGTGCTCCCGCTCCACGTCACAACCTCGCCGACCTCCAGCGTTTCCACCTCGCTATCGACAACTACACCGCTCCCGACATGAGCAAACTGCCGTGATGCTCTACCTGTAGTGCATTAGAGCAAAGTGCACAGACATAGAGCAAAGTGCACAGACATATGCACCCCCAAATCGGTCATTAGGATTCAACCCATCTAAAAAGAGGATGTGTTCCATTTCAACTATGGAGACACATCCTCTTTTTGTCTAATGAAATGAATAGCGATAGGCATTCCGTTGTGTTTCTTGTCGTAAGTACATGAAATTTGCTCATTCCTCTTTTGTTGATGCCTTTGATAACTTGATAGCCATCAGCTTCTGCATACGAGAAGTTTTCCTTCTCTTTTATAGCACTAAACTGCTCCTTGCTCACAAAGGACAATCATATCAGTTGTATTCTTTTTCGGCAGCAATTTCTTCCACTTCGTCATCCACTTCTTCGTCATCCATACCGAAGGCATCGGGCATGAGTTCGTTGATTTCCACCGTGGTACTGTTGCCGAACTCATGGGCTATCCCAACTATGCTGCCTATTCATTGGAACGAACCATGGCCAAGACGCCCGAAGGCAAACCATCACTGATCACATGGGACGAAGTGACAACTCTCTTCCATGAGTTTGGACATGCACTCCACGGCATACTCTCCGACTGCAACTACGAGCGGCTGAGCGGCACGTCGGTAGCTCGCGACTTTGTGGAAATGCCGTCACAGTTTAATGAGTCGTTTGCATCCATACCCGAGATATTCGACCACTATGCCAAGCACTGCGAGACAGGGCAGCCAATGCCTGCCGAGTTGAAGGAACGCATGCTCAGCAGCATAAACTTCCAGAGCGCCTACGCACTTGGCGAAAATCTTGCCGCCACCTGCCTCGACATGGCATGGCACATGCTGCCATCCGACAAGGTGCCCACCGCCGACCAAGCTGCCGACTTCGAGACCGAAGCACTCGGGCAGGTAGGTCTGCTCAACAACCAGATACCACCTCGCTACAGCACCAGCTACTTCAACCACGTGTGGGGCGGAGGCTATGCAGCAGGCTACTACAGCTACCTGTGGACCGAAGTGCTTGCAGTCAACATCGCCCAAGTGTTTGCCGACCGAGGTGCCCTCGACCCCGCCACAGGCAGCGACTTCAGCCAAAAAGTGTTGAGCCGTGGCAATACCGGCGACCTCATGCAGATGTTCTCTGCCTTCACCGGCATGGCACAGCCCGATGCTTCGGGCCTGCTGAAAGCACGAGGATATAATATATAATCGAGAATATATAATAATAGCCATCCGGCAGAGCGTGCAAGGCACCACATGCAGGATGGCTATTTTCATTCTTCATTCTTTCATCCTTTCTTTCCATAATGCTCAATAAGCCATGCGAAATCAAACCTTCGCATGGTTTTTTTGTCTAATAATCGCAAGGAAATAGGGGACGATGCATTGCGGGTAGCGAATAATTCCTTACCTTTGCTGTCGATAAAGGCTAAAGAAGACAACAATTAACAATAAACAATAAACTATCATCAATAAACTATAAACAATAAACACTAAACTCTAAACAATTATGAAACTCACTATTAAGACTGTCATCTTCGCGATGGCAATGATGACTTCGGGCTCGATGATGGCCCAGTTTGGCGGCGGATTCGGTGGATTCGGCGGTTTTCAGGTACAGCAACCACAAATCGAGACTTCTCAGCAGTGGAAAGACGTGAACTATGCAGGCGACGACCAGGCATACCACACCTGCGACATCTATCTGCCAAAGAAAGAAGCAGAGAAATATCCCGTCGTGATTCACATCTACGGCAGTGCATGGTTCAGCAACAACGGTAAGAACAGCGCCGATATCGGTACTATCGTCAAGTCACTGCTCGATGCCGGTTATGCTGTCGTTTTGCCCAACCACCGTTCGAGCAGCGATGCCAAGTGGCCCGCACAGATTCACGACATCAAGGCAGTGGTGCGTTTCGTGCGCGGCGAGGCAAAGAAGTATAAGTTCGACACCTCGTTCATCGCTACCAGCGGATTCTCGTCGGGCGGTCACCTGTCGTCAATCACTGCTACTACCAGCGGCACCAAGACCGCTAAAGTCGGCACGGTGGAAATCGACCTCGAAGGCAACCTCGGCAACTATACCAAGGAGAGCAGCATGGTCAATGCAGCATGCGACTGGTCGGGTCCTGTAGACCTCACCGACATGGATTGCGGCGAACACATGTCGTTTGGCGAAACAAGTCCTGAAGCCATACTGCTGGGTGGTGCCAAGTTGAGCGACGAACCCGACAAGTTCCGCAGCCTTACCGCACTTACATACGTCGACAAGAACGACCCTCCAATCATCATCTTCCATGGCGAGAAGGACAACGTGGTGCCTTGCTGCCAGGGCAAGAAGTTCTACGAACTGCTGAAGGCCACAGGCGTGAAGACCGAAGCAACCTTCGTGCCCGAAGGTGGTCACGGCATGGGTATGTATAGCGAAGAGAACCTGAAGAAGATGGTCGACTTCCTCAATGCAGCACGCAAGAAGTAATAAATGAATGGCTGATAAACCTACAGCCCCTCTCCTGAAATGATGGGAGAGGGGCTGTACTTGTATCACGCTGATTGTTTGTTTATTCCAATTCTTTCTTTATAGCCATAATCACGGCATCGCCATACAGCTTTTCGAATATAACCGTTCCGTCGCTGCGCATGAAGAACACCGATGGGATGCCTTCAACTCCGTACTTGCGCATCACGCCTTCTTTGTCGTGCAGTTGCAGCCATGGCATTTGTTCTTCGCCCACTGCCTTGAGCCATGCGTCGCGGTCGGAGTCGACCGACACGCTCACGATGGTAAACCCGCGGTCGTGGTACTTGGCGTAAGCTTCCTTGAGGTCGGGTATGCTCTTGCGACATGGCTTACACCATGATGCCCAAAAGTCGATGAGTACGTACTTGTTTGCTTTCAGCACGTCGGCCAGCGAGTGGCTGTTGCCCTCGGGGTCGGGCAGGGTGAATGCCGGAGCCGGCTTGCCTACGAGCGATATGCCCAACTTCTCGCAATATACCTGACCATAGAGCGTGTTCTTCACATTGTCGGCAAAGAGTTCGTAGGTCTCGGCCGATGGAGCCATGGTTGCGGAGAACGAAGCCAGCGAGATGATGTTCCACAGGCTGGTGGGGTCTTTGCGGATGCGGTCGCGTATGATGCCCTCGTATTTGGGCATGAGGTCGTTGAGTGCCTTCAAGAATGTCTGATACTCTTCGCTGTCGCGTGCAGCCTTGCGTTCTTCGTCGGGCAGATTGCTGTCGTTCACCTTCTGTGTCACTGTCTTATATTGGGTATACAGAGCAGAACGGTCGGCATTGTATGCATTCCATGTAGCGGTGACAATGCTCTTGTATGTCTCCTGGCTACGCCCTGGCTTCACCACCTCATTGTCGCGACACTCGATGGTTTCGCCTGGTTCGCACACCACGTAGAATGTCATTTTCGGGGTTTCAAGATGAAATACGGTGGTTTCCGTCTGGTCGAACGTAAATTCATACTTACCGTCTTGCAGCTTGGTTTGCATTGGTGCCGGCACCTTCGGGCTTCGGAAGAATCCGCTATACACAAGGTATACGTTTGTTCCGTCGGCCAGGTCGGTGAATGTGCCACGTACTGTGGTCTTGCTCTGTGCCGAGGCGCACAGAGCAATGAACGAAACTAAAAATGAGAAAAAAATTCGTTTCATATCTTTTTATTTAATCAATATTTTATTGCCATTTACGATGTTGAGTCCTTTCTGCGGAGCTGCCAGTTTCTGTCCTGCGAGGTTGTAACGGGCGGATGCTGTTTGCTTGGTGACAGCTACACCCTGAATAGCGGATGTGAGAGCTACATAGTCGTTGTGGTTGACGATGGTCACATTATATATATATCGTTTACCATCGTAGTCGAGTGCGAGGCGCACCTTATAGCTGTCGCCGTCGGCAATATCGTCGATTGCGAATGCACAGAGTTGGCGGTCTATTGGTTCGAAGTATATGTAGAACATGATTTCGTCGGACATCTGGTTGACGCAGGTTCCGTATGCGCTGAATGCGTAGCCCATCATGTCGTCGTAGTTGGCTGAGGTAAACGAGTTGGCACTGCGTGCAGCCATGAATGTGCTGAGTTCTGTCAGTTCGTCTTCACTGATTCCGAATGCCTCAGCAGCTCCGCTCAGGTCGAGGTCGTTGATTGACTGGTCTGCACTGGTCAGTTCGTCGTTCTGCATGCTGTAGTTGAAGTCGGCCATGATTGTGATGTCTTCTTCGCCCACAACGGTCGGTGCTGCCGGGAACTCGTCTTGGAACTCTATCTCGAAGTGATATTCGATGTATTTGCCTGTCTCTTCGTTTACGAGGTAGAATATACCCTCGAAGAAGTCGCCTGGCTGTCGCAGTCCCGATACCTGATGCCAGCGCATTTTGCCGAGGTCTGAGTTCCATGTCACACCGTAAGCACTGTCTGCAAGTTTTGCACTTGCTGCGTATGAGCCAGATGGATCCATCCAGAATCCGTAATGGTCGTAGCCGTAGTATGAGTTGGTGTAGTTGTTGGTGTACTCCGATGTGAGTGAAATGACAGTACTGCCCTCTACGTTGTCTTTGCTTCGTGCAAAGAATGTGGGCTTGCGTGTGCCGAGGAGTTCCTCTATGTGGTCGAGGTTTACATCGGTTTCTACCCATCCCCACGACGTAGTTCCAGTGGCAAAATGATAGGCGCGTGTTCCGTCGCTGGCCGGCGTACCTGGATTGAGCTGCACTTCGTAATACTCGCGCGCTACCATGTTTTCGTCGCCAGTCTCTATGTTGTCGCTTTTCTGGCGTATTGAGAACTTGACGGTGTAAGTATAGTATTTATCCTCGTAGGTGTAATATACGCTGTAATAGTATATGTTGGTGTCATCAGCTGTAAAAGCTCCGGGATACTGACCTACGTTCATAGTGTAGTATCCGTCGCCCACGTTGGGCAATGAGAATGGCTCGAAATATACGCCGCAACCCTCGCCGAATGTAGAGATAAAACCTTCGGCCTTAGTAAGCCAGAAGCCTCCGTTGTTGGCTGTAGAGCGCATGGACAGTGTGTTCTCCGACTCTTTTGCCTTGAACTCGATGGCATCGATTTCGCATCCGAGCAATTCGGCTATCTCGTGCATCGGCACGGTGAAAGCTTTGTAAGCATAGTTGCTGTTTGGCACGGTCTCATACTCAAACATTGTGTCGCCCACGCATATCATTGTGTTGAAGTCGTAGACGGGTGCTGTGTGAGTAGTGATGCTCACATTGAATATGTATGCCTTGTCGCCACACACGATGTAGAACTTCGCAGTATAGTTCTCGCCATCGGTCATAGTGCCAGGGTTCTGTCCCACTTGCACGGTTACGGTTTGTGTCTCGGCGGTGTAGCGTATACCCGCAAGGAATATGCGGCTTCCGTCGCCGAATGTTGATGGGATGAGTTCATTTTGTACTGTCTCGCCATCCTCTTCAAACATCTGGTTATACCAGAAGCCTGGGTTTGGGTTGGCGTTGTAGTTGTTAGAGAGTGTGCTGGTGAGCTGTCCGAGTTCAGGGTCAATGTATTTAGCATAGACCATTGATGTGATGTTTTGCTCAATCAGCGTATCAGCCACGTCGAGCAATGCAGCCAGTTGCGGTGCCTCGATAGTATAGGTCGTGGTTACATACGATTCGCGTATGTACTGGTCGACCTCAATGCCTTGTTCGCCCACGATATTGATTTTAGCGAGCTCAGTTTCGGCTTCTGGCAGTGTCTGAGCATTTGATGCCAGACATAGCGCCGTGGTGATGAGTGTTAGAATTGTTTTTTTCATTTGCATTACAAATTAGTTAGTTTGACATAATATTGAATTATGCTGCAAAGTTCGCTAATTTGCATAACATACAATGGCTGTTTGGTTGCAGGAAATGGTAAAATGGTTGCAAACGTCTTTTTTACACATGTTTACATACTATCCTTTATAATGCTTGGGCATCACTCCGTAGGCTTTTTTGAAGCATTTGCTGAAGTAGCTTGCCGATGAAAATCCTGTGAGGTCGGCTATTTCGGCCACGCTCTTTGTTGTGTTGGTGAGCAATGATGCCGCGCGTTCGAGACGTATGGTCTTGATGAAGTCGGTAGGTGTCTGTCCGGTAGTGGTCATAAGTCTGCGATATAGGTAGGAGCGTGACATGCAAACATCATTTGCCAGTTGGTCGACTCCGTAGGTCGTGTCGTCGATGTTTGTGATGACTGCATTGATTGCCTTGTCGAGGAATTTGCGGTCGAGTCTTGACAGACTTATTTCTTCTTCCTCCAGTATATGTGATGTTGTCTCGTCGGTGGTACTGATGGTAAGGTCGGGTTCTGCTTTAGCCGAATCGGGCAGGGTATATTGAGTCCTGCCTTCCAACAGCATCTGGCGTTCGACCACAGTACGTAGCAGTAGCAGCAGTTTGTTGAATTGGCGCTTACGGTACTCTATGTAAAGGTATGTCAGTATGATGCCAGCTACAATAAGTATTGCTGCCAGAATGTATAGGGTATATGCCCACCATGTTTCCCACCAGGCTGGGGTGCGCACGAAGTGTGCGATGGTCTTTATGTCGGAGTAGGGGCCTCCTGCTTCCGACACCTTTACCTTCACGTCGTATGAGCCCTTACCTATGTTTGTGAGGCGTATTGTGTTCTCTCCGTGTGGCAGTGTCGTCCATCCGGATGTGAGTCCTTCGATGCTGTATTGGAATTGTATCTCGGATGTGCGTAGGTGGTCGAAAGTGGTGAGCCGCAGTTCGAGTGAACCTATGTCGGGGCTTAGTTCAAAGTGTGTCGTTCCGCCTGCATGGTGCTGCGACATGTAGTGAACTACTCCATCGGCCACGTATGTGCTCACGGCTGCATTTATGTCGTGCGCATGTGTCTCAACGGGAAATTCGGCACTGTGCAACCTTATCATTCCACCCACTCCTCCAACCATTATTGAGTTGCTTGCCTGTGTAATGGCGATGAAGCTGGTCATGTCGATGCGTGGGTCGTATGCTGTCAGTTTGCGTGCCGCGTGGCGGTGTGTGTCGTATTCTTTCACATACTTGTCGGCTACAAGCCACAGGTGTCCATCGTTGTCGAAACATGCGTCGGTGTATGTGTCGCCTTGGTCGCTGCATGCCGATGGTTGCATACACAGTGTGTCGGCTTGCAGGCTATATACTTGTCCGAATTCGTCGATGACCCACACACTGTCGGTTGCACTGATGGCAAGCAGGGCGAGGGGGTGGCCGGTGGTGCAGATGCCCATTTCGGTTCCACCTGGGGGGATAGCTTGCAGCCCTTTTTCGGCAGAGATGTAGTAGAGCTGTCCGTGGCTGTCGGTTTTCATGCATGGTATCGAACCGTGACCGGTGGATATGGTGTCGTTGGTGCGTTCGTCGATGTTGTAGCGCATGAGTGTGCCAAGACATGCATAGTACAGATGTCCGCATCCGTCGTCGGCCATACAGCTCACCCGTCCTGTGTGTGTGGGACCCATCACGTTGCGCATCACTCCTTCGGTATCGAAGAATATGCCCCAGATGTTGCGGTTGGGGTCGGTGGCCCACACACCGCCGTCGTGGCGCTTGGTCAGCAATCCGGATGATGTGAAGAATGGGTTGGGTATTTCCTTCTGACTCACGAAGTCGTAGGCCACCAGGTGTGTGTGGAGTTTGTGAATCCATACTGTATCGCCTTCGGCAATCATGCTTTTAATGTTTGCGGCGTAACGGTGTCCGTTCACGGTGCTTATGAGCTCGTGGTGGTCAATACTTTTGTCCGACCGTGATATGATGAAAGTCTGTGGTTCGATGCTTGGCACCCAGATGTTTTCGAACATGTCGGCCGCAAGGCGTCCAGGTACGAAGTTCAGGTCTGAGACCTCGTAGCCGTAGAGTTGCAGGTGCTGCAAGCGCCCGTCGGTCATGGCATAGGCTTGTATGCCGCCTAAGGTCGATGTGTAGAGCAGGGTGTGGTCGCGGCTTATGTATATGTTCTGTATTTTCAGGTTCAGGTCAGAGTCGTCGTCGGTCATGTGTATCCACGACGTGTCGCCGAGTTGATAGAGTCCTTGTCCCCATGTGCCCATCCATATCTTACCAGTTGTGGGGTCTGCATATAGCACTTCGGGTATTACCTGCTCGGGCGTGGATGGCGTTATCGGTGTGGTGCTTGCTTGGTTGGGAACTACTTCTACGATTCCTCCGCGGAATTGTACGGCCCATATACTGCCGTCGGGTGTCAGTTCGAGGTCCATCACTTCGCGAGCCTCTCCTCCCCACATCGATGCTATTCGCGACTGTATATTGTGGTTATCGGGATTGATGCGTAGTATTGTGTCGGCAAATGCCACCCACATCATGCCGCTCGTGTCGCACACCATGTCGTTCACCCGCGCGTTGCGGCTCGATATGTCGATACGGTTGATGCTGTAGTCGTGCTTTGACAGGGAGTAAAGTCCTTCGTTGGTGGAAAACCATATCTGTCCGTGTGGCGCTTCGGCTATGTGCAGCACGTTGTTGTCGGCTATGATATGAGGATGGCTGGAGTTGCTACGCATGATATCTATCTGGTATCCGTTGTCGCGACACAGACCTCCGCCGTCGGTGCCATACCAGATGTATCCCTCGCTGTCCTGCATTATGCAGTTCACTACGCTGGCAGGCAGGCGTGTCACCAATGGCAAGGTGCGAGTCGTTACATCAAGGCGATTGGGGGTGTTGCTCTGTGCAACCACCTGGAGCGATACGGCAAGCAAGGTCAGCAAGGCACACGTGAAGTAAATCGAATGTGTGATGCTGGCCGTATCGTGTCGTGTGATATGTGTAGCGTAGCTTCCCATTTTGTTTTGTGGGCGCAAATTTAGTAAATAATTGAGAAATATAATTGATAGTTGAGAATTATTTTGATTGCAACAAACTTTTTGTGTGTTTTATTTGCTGCATCTGTTTTTCATCCACCGATATTTTCAGCAATATTGTATGATGAACCGATGAATTGAAGATCGTTTATTCCACCTCGTCGTCCACTTCCTCGTCGTCCACTGCTTCATAATCCACCTCGTCGTCCACAGCTTCTTCGTCATCTGTACCAAATGCTTTGGGCATGAGTTCGTGGATTTCCACCGTGGTGCTGTTGCCGAATATCCATCCGAAGCGTTGGATGTTGGAACGCCCGGCCAGCAGCGAGGCGCAGTTCATGGCCATGATGTCGTCGGGGTTGGAGGCTATGTGCTTGAGGCATGTCTCGTAGCACTGCAGGCGTATGAGGTTGTAGTAGTTGTTGGGGATGTCCGACCATGTGGAATTGCCGTGGTAGCAGTACTGATAGAGCACCCTCCAGCGCACCCATATATCGTAGAGCAATGGGCTGTAGTGATTGCTCTCAAGCAGGCGGCTGGCTGCAGCTACGAGCCATTCGGGTGCGTTCATCATGTCTTCGTGGTCGGCCCAATAGAGGAGGAGTGAACATTGGGTGTCGAAGTCCTTGCATTCCGACATGAGGTGCAACATCTGTCCGACAAGGTCGTCGCTTTTGTAGTCGAAACGCTGCAAGGGACCGTAGGCGAGGTCTTTCAGGCGGCTCATCTCTTGCTCGTAGGTCTTGGCAAGCACGTCTTTGTCGGCAAACGGATGCAGTGTAGCGTTTACCGCCATCACAAACTGGGCGAGGATGTCCTCGGGTGTCTCACCTTCTTCAAATTCATAATCATCGTCTACATTGATGACCCACATGAGGCTGTCGATATAGTTCTTGGCCCTCGCTCTCAGTTCGCTGTTGCTTATGACGCTGATGTCGGTGTTCCTCACACGGTCGATAAGCCACGGGTCGGTCATGTAGTCGGGGTTGGTCACATCGTTGGCCTCTATGTAGTCGTCGCCGCTGAAGCGTATGTAGTCTTCAAACCAGCTCCAGGCATCGTAGGCCACCGCACATGTGTTGAAGAAGTCGTGTGCCTCCCTCAGAAACTCGTTGTCCGACTCCTCGTAGCGCGGCACCAAATCCATCGTGGGCATCGAGGGAAACACATCGTCCACGGTGTCGGCCCTCACTTCGTCGTCGCTCCTCAGTTCCAGATCATAGCCAGTGTT
>JAFUSD010000205.1 GCA_017480685.1 Bacteroidaceae bacterium | reverse complement strand
GATAGGTGTATCGACAATGTCGAGCAATGTGGTGCGCGAAGATTCGTCGACACTTGTCTGTGCCACCCAACTGACGAGGTGGCGCACGAGGGTCTTGGGGATGGATGCATTCACTCCGTAGTTCGACATGTGGTCGCCATTGTATGTAGCCCACCCAAGAGCCAACTCAGAGAGGTCGCCCGTGCCTACCACGATGCCGCCGGTCTCGTTGGCCACATCCATGAGAATCTGGGTGCGTTCGCGTGCCTGCGAGTTCTCGTAGGTCACATCGTGGACGTTGATGTCGTGACCGATATCGCTGAAATGCTGTATGCATGCCTCGCGGATAGATATTTCGCGAATTGTGACTCCGAGCGACTGCATGAGGCTCATGGCGTTGTTGTAGGTGCGGTCGGTGGTGCCGAATCCAGGCATGGTGATGGCCACGATGTCCTTGCGGCTGCGCGACAACTCGTCAATAGTCTTGGCACAAACCAACAGGGCCAGGGTGGAATCGAGTCCGCCCGAGATGCCTACCACCAATGTCTTGGCATTGATTTGTGACACACGGCGTGCAAGGCCTGCCACCTGAATGGCAAATATCTCTTCGCAACGAGCATCGAGCTTCGGACCAGACGGCACGAACGGCCTTGGGTCGATGGTGCGCGTGAGTTGCGATGTGTGTTGAGGAGCCGTGGCGGTGTCGTCGATGCTGACAAAGTTGGCAGCAGGGACGGAAAGAGCCGAGTCGGCAAAGGTGATGTTGGTCTGACGGGTATTGCGCAGGTACTCTATGTCGATTTCCGACATGATGAGTTGTTCTGTCATTTCGAAGCGCTTGCCTTCGCTCAGCAAGTGCCCGTTTTCGTAGATCATGCCATTACCGGTGAACACAAGGTCGGTCGACGATTCTCCAAATCCGCTCGAGGTATATACATATCCGCTGATGCATCGAGCCGACTGCTGCGAGAGCAACTGGCTAAGATATGTGTGTTTGCTCACTACCTCGTTGGTGGCTGAGAGGTTGAAGATGATGTCGGCACCCTGCAAGGCAAGTGTGGAACTCGGCGGAATGGGCGCCCAGAGGTCTTCGCATATCTCGATGCCGAATGAGCAACTGCTGGTGGTGAATATCTGATTGCGGCAGAGCCTTACTTGCTGTGCACATAGGGTGGTGACGGTGTCGATGTTGATGCCCGATGTGAACCATCGCTTCTCGTAGAACTCCTTGTAGTTGGGGATATATGATTTGGGCACAATGCCGAGAATCTTGCCGTGATGGATGACTGTTGCCACGTTGAACAACAAGTTTCCCGCACGTAGCGGCATGCCTACGATGGCAACGATGTTGAGCGAACGTGTGATGTCGAGCAATCGGAAAAGCGAGTTTTCGCAACTGTCGATGAGCTGTTGCTGATGGAAGAGGTCGGCACAGCTATAGCCGGTGATGCTCAGCTCTGGGAAACAGATGATTTCAACCCCTTTGCCTTCGGCCCTCACGATGAGACTCTCTATCTGAAGAGTGTTCCAGTTGCAGTCGCCGATGCGTACCACCGGTACTGCTGATGCTACTTTTACAAATCCGTACTGCATGTCGTTGATTTTTATTATTGTTTTTTTATAGGAGCTATAGTGGCTATGGAAGCTATAGAAACTATATTTGACTATAGAAACTATAGAAGCTATAGATGCCTACAGTCTTCTTAGCTCCATTATTTCTTGTTTTTATCAGTTTCTTCCTTCATCTTGCGGCGCAAGAGGGCCTTCCACGAATCGAAGTTGCGCTGATAGGTTATGCCTATTCCCTGGGTGTTGAGCGTTGCTTTGGTGAAGTAGCGGTCGTTTGTTTGGTTGTAGGCTTTGATGTATGTGTTGCCCGTCTCGCTCAGACGCCAGCGGACATCGAAGTCGCCTATGAAGTTCGACGAGTTGGTCAAGGCGTTGTCGCGGTAGCCGAAGTTGCCGTTGATGAGCAGTCGGTCGTTGAGCAGGCTGCCCGACAGGTTGCCTTCTACATCGAGGTCGTTCCACCCTTGCTCGCCGGTTGTGATACCAGTGCCGAAGTTCCACTTGCTGTTGGTTCCTATCACACTGCTCAGCATCTGGTTGATTTGTCCCGACAAGGTGGACGACAGCAGGGTGTTGACAGCTTGGTTTGACCCTGATTCACCGTTGGCACGGGCGTATTCGTTGGTATAGAAACGCTGAAGTCCCAGCAGGTAAATCATCTGCATGTTCATTTCCTCCTCCGACGTGATGAGGCTCTTTACCAGTTGGCGTGTCTCGTCGCTCACGTTGGGCAGTTGCAGGTCGAACGCAAAGTTCATGTTGTCGAGTTTGCCCGTGATGTCCATCACACATATCACTTTCACCTTGCTATTTTGGCTGAATGTGTTGGACGAGGTGAGGTCGCGCAACGGCACCGAGGGTATGGTGTGGTGGCAGATGAGGTGGATGTTGGCATCGAACGGACTGCCGTTGAACACCACGTTGCTGCCGTCTTGCAGGTCGAGGTCGCGGAAGATGATGTCTTGCAGATACAGCCTGTAGCGTCCGCCGTGAATCTGATATATGCCGTTGAGCGAGAAGGGGCTCTTGTTGTGGTAGTGTGCAAGAAGGGTTCCACTGCCGTAGGTGGTCATATATCCGTCCTCCACGTTGTCCATGCGCAGTTTTATCTCGCAGTCGGGGTTGACATGGAGGCTGATGTCCATGAATATGTCACCTTGGTATTCGTAGTCGTCGGTAGTATTGGATACGGTGGCTGTTGGTGTGGATGCAGGTGAAGGGTCGGAGCCTGCGACGTCGTTTGTGGTTGCAACGGGTGTGACGTCGCGGAAGGTGACAAAGTTGCCCGACGTGATGGCATCGGGGGTGGCGGCATCGTAGGCAAAGACGCTGCCGCGGGTAGGGGTCACATCGGCTGTCATGCGCAGCGGATGGCCGTCGGAACCATGAATGCCGAGCGTTCCGTCGGCAAATACCGTGGCATAGAACTTGTCGGAATTGAATTCGTGTTCATCATAGATGGTGAGGTTGTCCATGCTGATGTCGAAGTCGTATTTGAAGTTCTTCATGTTCTGATGTGCGAGGGTACCGTTGACGACCGCAGTGCCCGACTTGCGGTTGGAGAGTCGGGTGTTGATGAAGTCGAATCCGTATTTGCGCAGGTGTATTGAGTCTTGTGGATTGACATGATATGTCACGTTGGTGGCACGCAGTGTCATGTCGACATCGGCGCTGATATTGCCCACGAGGTTCACATCGTTGAGCGGACCGATGATGTGGAGCACTCCGTTGGTATTGCCACTGATGTTGCTGAATGTAGATGAGAGGAATCCGTTGAGGAATTCGGCGTTGGTGTTGTGGGTTGTGATTTCGAGGTCTAGGTCGTTGCGGCTGGGCGACACAAATCCGTCGACGTCGGTGATGCGGTCGAGTTGCTTGTAGTTGTCGACGATATGTCCGCTGATTTTGATTCCATCGATGTCGTTGTCCCATGCAGCATGTATATGACCAGTGCCGAGACGACCTTCCTGCAGGTGCATGCCGTTTACTACAAGGTCGGCATTGAGGCTAAGGTCGGAATATATATTACTGATGACTGCACGCCCTGATGCTTCTCCTTTGAAACGTACGGCATGGAAATCTATAATATCGGTTATGTATTCCACTTGCAGGTCATTCATTTCAATTACAAGCGAGTCGGCAGCAGAGTCTGAGAGTCGGCCGTTTGCAATAAGATATTGGTTTTCGTTATAGACTTTTACGTTGTTACAACATATCTGTTTGCCATATATAGAGATGTTTGAGGGATTGACATACCACACCGTGTCGTTAATAGTAATTTGCGATTTGTGTAAACTGATGTCAGTCTTCACTTTTCCAAGACTGTCGACGAAAGCAGTAGTAGCATAAATCATTCCATTAGACTGCCCGTCGGCTTGGTCTTCCCAATTGACCAATGTCTGTAATTGGTTGTTGTGAGCATCTGCAGTAATCAGTATATGCCTGCTGCCTTGTGTATCGGTCATGCTGGTTGTGCCCGACATGCTGAGCATGTGTAGTCCGTTGGTCGATACAATATGTGTGTTGAGGTATTGTCGATTACCATTGGTAATGAGTGGAGCATCTATTACCAACAGCATAGTATCTGCCACAGCATTTATATGTCCTGCCAGGTGTATTGGTTGTGACAACACATAGTCAGTATTGATGTAATGATGCCAGAAATCCGACTCAATCAGGGTTGCCTCGAAATCGAATTGATTTTTATTGGTGTACTGTTGTGGAAGCAATGCTGGCAAGTGTGTAGATATTTGACTTTGGAAAGCATCAACAATGTTATCGAGTTGTATGTTGCCTGACATGTGTATGTCGACAAAGTCTGAATGGAGGTTTATATTCTTTTGTCCGTTTGCCTGTTTAATGTCCAAATATGTATTATTCAGAGTATATGTGTTCTGTGGTGTGGTGAGGTTGAGAGTGTGTATGTTGATTTCACCAGTTACATTGTTGATGTCGGTACCCTGTATGTCGGTTGATAGATTGATGTCTATTGTCTCATCGGCATATTTGTCGGTAAGGTTCAAGGCATGAGGATTGAAGTCTTGAATATCGGCAACACCGCTTATACGTGAGTTTTGTTCATCGTAGGTGCCATTGAGAGCGAGCATGGCATTATTGTCGTTTACATCTACTTGGGTGTTGATTATTCCACCAGTCCTGGTGGCTGTGAATGAGATTTCCTTGTATTGATAGTTTTTGTATTCTACATCGGCGAGTGTTCCTGCAATTGTGCCCATAGGATTATGGCTGTCGGATATGTCGCCATCTATATTTACCGTGAATGAGATATTGCCAAAATCGTCGTTCCTTGTCAATGCTTCAAGGTTAAACTCATTAGATGTGATGACCCCAGTGATGGTATGTGAGTTGTTGAACGCCAGGTCGATATCTACATTGCCTGTCTCTGTCTCTAATTGTCCTGATGCCTGCATCAACGAGCCCGACTTGTCTATAAGTCCGCTGTAGTGCATTAGTCCCAGATTTGCTATTATGTCAGGAACTGGTTTGTTTGTATTCAGCGCATTGTTCAGTATTGTTTTTCCCTGATTGCTGACTATAAGTTCCAGGAATGAATGTATATCGGGCGATGATGTCTGCCACCTTTTTATTGTTCCTTCCATGTCAGCCTCAAACTCTTGATTAGGTGTGGATATATTGATGTTAGCAAT
>JAFUSD010000204.1 GCA_017480685.1 Bacteroidaceae bacterium | reverse complement strand
GGTGTACGAACAATATCGCGACCGCCTGCCCGAGACATGGCGCCGACGTGCCGAACACTGGATGACCGAGTATGAGCGAGTGGAACAAGGAGCCGAAGCATGGCGCCGTGGCGACATCGAGACCTACGGCCGACTGAGCTTCGAGAGCGGACACTCGAGCATATACAACTGGGAGACAGGTTCGCCCGAACTCAAGACCCTATACGAAATCATGACCCACACCGACGGCATCTATGGCGGACGCTTCAGCGGAGCTGGATTCAAGGGATGCTGCATGTCGCTCATCGACCCCGCATTTGAAGAGAGCATCATCGAGAAAGTGACAGCCGAATACCTCAAGGCATTCCCTGCACTCGAAGGTAAATATATGGTAAAAATCTGTAAATCAGCCGACGGACTATTATGAAATGCCTGATACTTGCAGCGGGATATGCCACACGCCTCTATCCCATCACGCAGAACTTCCCCAAACCTCTGCTCGACGTCAACGGAAAAACTATCCTCGATTGGCTTGTCGACGATATCGACACGGCAGGATGTGTCGACGAATATGTAGTGATATCAAACCATCGCTTCGCACAGCACTTTGAGCAGTGGGCCGCACAGAAACCGCAGAAGATAACCGTGGTGGACGATGGTACGTCGACCAACGAGACTCGACTGGGTGCTGTGTGCGACATACAATTCGCTATCGACCAACTTCACCTCGACGATGATATGCTGGTCATTGCAGGCGACAACGTGCTCGACTTCTCGATGACGCGCTTCATCGACTACGCTCGCGAGAAGCAGACATCGTGCGTAATGCGATTCTATGTCGAGGACCTCAAGACTCTGCAGAAGAGTGGTGTGCTCAGCATCGACGACTCTGACCGCATCACCAGCATGGTGGAAAAGCCTGCCGAGCCTGAATCGAGCTGGTGCTGTCCACCTTTTTATTATTACACACGCGCGGACGCACGACTCGTGCGTGCAGGCATAGAGGCAGGATGTGGCACCGATGCGCCCGGCTCCTACATCGCATGGCTCTGCACCCAAACCGCTGTTCATGCCATGCAGATGCCTGGTCAGCGCTACGATATCGGCGACGTGGCTAGCTATGAAGAGGTGAAACAAACGTATAAAGGGATAACACGATAAAAACCAGCAACTACCGACTACATTACATCCACACTATGAGAACTCTTGTACTACTAATGGTATTCGTTGCAACCGGAACGGTTGCTGCACAGACCTTTAACCAACACGGTACAACCGAGCAACAACCATGGCAGAGCTCAAGACGCGTGACCCTCAGCACTAAGCCGGCTGCAATGCCACAGCTTGCCATCGATGCAGGCGCCAGTGGCCAGCAGTCGTTGCGTGCTTGGGGCACATGCTTCAACGAACTCGACCTCGATGCCATCAGCCTGCTTACCGACAGCGAACAGCAGAGTATAATGCACAATCTCTTTGCTCCAGATGGTGACCTCCGCTTCACTCGCGGACGTCTGACCATGAATGCCAACGACTATAGTCGTGCATGGTATTCGTGTGATAGCGTTGATGGCGACTTTCAGCTGCGATATTTCAACATAGAGCACGACAAGGCAAATATCATACGCCTCATCAAGATGGCACAACAATGGCAACCAGCCCTGACGTTCTGGGTCTCGCCATGGAGTCCGCCTGCATGGATGAAGATAAACCACGACTATCCGGTAGTTAGCAGCCGATGGAACACTCAACCCAAGGAGAAAGACTACATGCTGTTTGACGATGGTGCCCAACCCGACCCTAACGAGATGCAATTTAATGGGGAACGCAGCGGACAATTCCCTCGCAAACTGGCAATGCAGGATTACATGATACAAGACCCACGCTACTTGCAGGCATACGCCAATATGTTCTGCCGCTTCATTGAGCTGTATGCCGATGAAGGAATACCCATCGACATGGTGATGTATCAGAACGAAGCCTATTCCTATACGCCATATCCTGGATGTGCATGGACAGCCGATGGTACCGTGCGCTTCAATCGCGACTATCTTGCACCGACCCTCAGACAGCGACATCCCGACGTGAAGCTATACCTTGGCACGTTCAACACCAATCGCCAGGACTATGTGCAGCACATAGTGGGACAACTTAAAGACTGTGTAGACGGTCTTGGATTCCAGTGGGAAGGACGCGAAAACCTCGACTACATGCGTGAGCATTACCCCAATCTGCACTTGGTGAGCAGCGAGAGTGAATGTGGAAACGGTTCGATGGATTGGAGAGCTGTTGAGCATACCTTCTATTTGCTGCATGAGTATGTGGGTCGTGGATGCGATGAGTATTACATCTGGAACTTTATCTTGTGTGATAACGGCCGCAGTCCGTGGGACTGGCGACAGAATGCACTTATTCAGGTAGACTCAAAAGCACGCACTTACCGCTACACAGCCGAGTATTATGCCGTGAAACATTTCACTCATTTTCTGCCTGCAGGCAGTCGCTTGCTTGCGTTCAAACCATGGGAGCAGGGTAGTGGTGTGCAGGCCATCGTCTTCATGAGGCCTGATGGCAAGCGTGTGGCCATTGCTGGAAACACTGCCGACTCAGAGCACATACTGACCATTAAACTCGCAAATCGTTATCTCAATGCGACTCTCTCGCCCCACTCGTTTAATACTTTTGTCGAGAAATGAGAATACTATCCCTTTCTTTGTTTTTGCTCTTTGCACTTGTTGCACATGTGCAGGCACAGATAGCAGTTACGCAGCAAAGGTCTGACGATGCTATGCCGTTGATAACCACGAAATCTAAGGCAGTGATTGTGGTAGATACGGCCGATGCTCAGGTTGTGACCACTGCTGCAAATCTTCTGGCCTCAGATGTTGAGGCTGTCAGCGGACGGCGGCTGAGTGTGGCAAACAGCATACATGCAGGCGATGTGCCAATCGTGGCAGGTACGGTGGGAAGCTCGCCCCTTATCGATGCGCTCATATCGAGCGGCAAGGTCGATGCCTCTGTGGTGCATGGCCGGTGGGAGGCTTATACACTGCAGCTGATACGCCGACCCATGAAGGGGGTGAAGCAGGCACTGGTGGTGATGGGTGGAACCCCGCGTGGCACTGCCTACGGACTGCTTGAGCTCTCGCGCCTTATGGGTGTGTCGCCGTGGGTGTGGTGGGCTGATGTCGTTCCGCCAAAAGCCGATGAACTCTACATCACGGGCAAGAGCATGACCGTGGGAGAGCCTTCGGTGAAATACAGGGGTATATTCATCAACGACGAAGATTGGGGACTACATCCCTGGGCTTCAAAAGGTATAGACAGCAAGTATGGCAACATAGGGCCTAACACCTATGCACGAGTAATGGAACTCTTGCTCAGGCTTCGCGCCAATACCTTGTGGCCAGCTATGCATCCTTGTTCACAAGCTTTCTGGGATAATAAAGACAATTTGCCTGTAGCAAAGAAGTATGACATAATGCTGGGCTCCAGCCACTGTGAACAGATGATGCGCGACAATGAGTGGGAATGGCGCCGACCACCCTACAATGGCACTAACGAAGACTGGAACTATGTGACCAACACGGCCAAGATTCAAGGTTACTGGGAGGAGCGTGTGAAAGAGAGTGTGGGTTTCGACTGCATGTATACCCTTGGCATGCGTGGTGTCCACGATTGGGGGATATCCGGCTATCCGTCGACCGAAGACAAGGTGCGCGGGCTGACCGACATCATCAACTTTCAACGTTCACTCATCCAGCGCTATGTGGGCAACCCAAAGTCGGTGCCGCAGTTGTTCATACCATATAAGGAAGTGCTCGATGCCTACAATGCTGGTTTGCGCATCCCCGACGATGTGACCCTTTGCTGGGTAGACGATAATCACGGCTACATACGTCAGTTGCCAAATGCCAATGAGCAGGCACGCAGTGGGGGCAATGGCGTGTACTATCACATATCCTATTGGGGGACGCCCGAGGACTATCTGTGGCTCTGTTCACATTCGCCTTCGCTGATAAGCTATGAGCTCACAAAGGCATATAGCCAAGGCATCCGCACTCTGTGGGTAATCAACGTGGGCGACATAAAACCGGCCGAGATGGAGCTGGAATTCTGCATGGATCTGGCGTGGGATGTCAACAGCTGGGCCCCTTGCCAAGCAGAAGACTACATACACACCTGGGCGGCACGCACTTTTGGTGAACCTCTGGCAAGCGACATCGCTGCAATCAAACGCGAGTATTACCGCCTTGCTGCTGCCGGAAAGCCCGAACACGTGCACAGGGTGGCCTATAGCAGCGACGAGAAAGACCGTCGCATTGCCGATTATGCAGCAATAAGCCGCAAGGTGGACAACATCAAACCACGAGTGCCCGATGCATTGCAAGATGCATTCTTCCAATTGGTGGAATACCCTGTGAAGGGTGCTTACTACATGAACGTGAAAGTCTTGCGAGCGTCGCAAAGCCTTGAACTGGCGCATTACGGTCAGCTTGAACGAGCATTCAGATATGCCGACGAAGCTAACAATGCCTATCGGCAGATAGAAGCTCTGACCAAGGTATACAACACCACAACGGCGCAGGGTAAGTGGAACGGAATCATGAACCATCAGCCACGCGGACGCGACCAGTTTAAAGCACCGCATGTAGCTACCGACTCCGACGTGGCAACCGTGGCTGCAAGTGCCGAGAGCATAGGCCGTGTCATAATTCCTGCTACGGCATTTAAGACCACGAGTGGCAACATCAGCGTGGTCAATGGTCTTGGCTTGGATAGTGCCAGTATCACCGTATGGCCGCTCGATATGAATGCCTACACCGACGTGTCGAAGGCTCCGTTTGCTCAATACTGCGTCGACGTGAAGCCCGGCAACAACCGCATCCATGTGCGCATGCTCCCCACGTTCCCCATTAATTCCAGCTACGACCTGCGTGTGGCGATTGACATCGATGGCCAGAGACCGGTGGTGCATTCAATAAAAACCGTGGCTACACGTGGCAATTGGAACACCAATGTGCTGCAAGGATATGCCGACGTGGTGGCTGACTATACGAGTGTCGACTCGCGCAGCATCGACTTGCGTGTCAGCTTCATGGACCCAGGCGTGGTGATGAGCCAGATAATGGTGGAGAGTGCTGCGACTTTGCGGCAGAATCACGAGTGATAAACTATAGAAACGATGTGGTGTGGATGAGTTGTTTGAGACACATCCATACCTTATTTTATATATACGCGCGTGCGCGTGTGAAGAATAGGCAGCAACAATGTTGCTGTAGAGAGAACGGAAATATATGTAACACGCGTGTGTGTATTTTGCCTCGCCTATATTTATGTTTTGTTGCGTGTATATCGGAAAACTTAAATTCTCGACGTAAATTTATTGTTTTTCGGCCGAAAATTTAATAATTTACGTCGAAAATTATTAAATTTACGTCGAAAAATAAAGAAGTAGGACGTCCTTACAGATGTTTTCTTATATCCTTGCGCCGTTTTATCGATATCCTCATAGCTGTTTGCAAGCATTTCTTCTTTTTCCGTCGGGCGGCCTTGCAATGAGATGCTGCAGCCACGGGCGTACTCATTCGAGTCTCCAGGGCAGCATCATTTTCCGACCGCGAATGCAGACAGCGGATGTGTAGTCGATGGCATCGAAAAACGCAAAAACAGTGTAAAACCATGTGATTTTAGGTTTTGCACAGCATTTTGTTCGTAAATCTTAATGCGTTATTCATAAATTATTCGTAACTTTGCGCCGTCGTTACGAGTTAGCGACATGTTCAAATCATTATTAATAAACAAAAAACAAAATCAAGAAAGAATGGCAACTAGAATTAGATTGCAGCGTCACGGCCGTAAGAACTACGCGTTCTACTCAATCGTGATTGCACATCCTCAGGCACCACGTGATGGTCGCTTCATTGAAAAGATTGGAACTTACAACCCCAACACCAATCCCGCAACAATTGATTTGAATTTCGAGCGTGCACTCTATTGGGTGCAGGTTGGCGCTCAGCCCACCGATACCGTTCGCAGCATCCTGTCCAAAGAAGGTGTGTATATGATGAAACATCTACTTGGCGGTGTGAAGAAGGGCGCATTCGATGAGGCTGCTTGCCAGGCAAAGTTCGACGCATGGAAGGCCGACAAGGCAGGCAAGATTGCAGCTCAGGTGAGCAAAGATGCTGCTGCCAAGAAGGCAGAATATGAAGCTCGCATCGCTGCCGAGAAGAAGGTGAACGACGAAATAGCCAAGAAAGTGGCTGAAAAGAAGGCTGCTGCATTGGCTGCCGCTGAACCTCAAGCTGAAGAGGCACCTGCTGAAGAGGCACCTGCTGCCGAGACAGCTGAATAAAATTGCGTAGCAACACGAGAGTGGGGTAGTCGACAAGATGTCGCTTCTCCACTCTTTGCGTTATTCATCGCTCATACTATAATAATATATAATCTATAATATATAATAGCCATGCAGGATGTTTGTAAAGCAATAAACTATAAACAATAAACAATAAACTATAAACAATACACAATAATCTATAACTTCGTGAATCCGAACAACAACCTCGTCATCATGGCGGGCGGTGTGGGAAGCCGCTTCTGGCCAATGAGTACACCCGAATGTCCCAAGCAGTTTATTGATGTGATGGGGTGTGGACGCACCTTTATACAACTCACCCTCGACCGCTTCCGTGACGTGGTGGCGCCCGAGAACGTATGGGTTGTCACTTCGCAGGCATACGCCGACATAGTGCGTGAGCAACTGCCCGAAGTGCCGGCCGAGAATATACTGCTCGAACCGTGCCGGCGCAATACAGCACCATGCATCGCATACGTGAGCTGGAAGATAAAGAAGAAGAACCCCAGGGCAAACCTCGTCATCACACCGAGCGACCACATGGTGACCGATGTTGAGGAATTCCGCCGTGTCATAAAGTCGGCACTCTCGTTCACTGCACAGAGCGACGCAATCGTCACGCTCGGCATGCATCCCACTCGTCCCGAAACGGGATACGGATACATACAAGCCGACATGTCGTCGCCCTCGCTCAGCAACCGCAACATCTACCGTGTCGACCGCTTCCGCGAGAAACCCGACCTCGAGACGGCTAAGAAATACATCACCCAAGCCGAATACTTCTGGAACTCGGGCATTTTCGTGTGGAACGTAGAGACCATCGTGCAGGCACTGCGATACTACGAACCCGAGGTGTCGGAGATATTCGAGGGCATGCTGCCATACTACGGCACCCCCGACGAGCAAGCCGTCATCAACGAACGCTTCCCGCAGTGCAAGAGCATATCGATTGACTATGCAGTGATGGAGAAAGCCGAGGAAATCTATGTCTTCCCTGCCTCGTTTGGATGGAGCGATGTGGGCACATGGGGCTCGCTCATCACTCTGGCCGACAAGGATCGCGAGGGAAACGCATGCATCGGACCTCGCATCGAGGTGCACGAAACACACAACTGCATCATACACACCAGCGAAGAACGCCGCGTGGTGGTGCAGGGACTCGACGGATACATCGTGGCAGAGAAGGGCGACACGCTGCTTATCTGCAAACTGACTGAAGAACAACGCATAAAAGAATTCAGTGCCGAATGAGACTGATAGCAGACAGCGGCTCTACAAAGACTGCGTGGCACATCGCCGGAGCTTACTTTGAGACTCAAGGCATCAATCCGTTTCACCAACAGGAGGATGTCATACGCCGCATCTTGCACGACGAACTTCTGCCACAACTGCCCGCTGAGGCTGTTGTGACAGAAGTGTCGTTTTATGGAGCAGGTTGCACACCTCAGATGTCGCCACGCCTTGTCGATGCTCTGCATGCCGTTTTGGACGGTCCTACTTGTGTGGAAGTGGGTAGCGATATGCTCGGAGCAGCACGCGCTTTGTGCCAAAGGAACGAAGGAATTGCCTGCATCCTGGGCACTGGTGCCAACTCATGCCTATACGACGGAACTGACATCGTGGCCAATGTGTCGCCACTCGGCTACATACTGGGCGATGAAGGGAGTGCAGCATATATCGGCAAGCGCCTTGTGGGCGATGTGTTGAAGCAGCAAATGCCGCCACAGGTGTGCCAACTATTCTATGACGAGACCCACCACACCGCGGCATCCATCGTGGAAAACGTGTATCGACGCCCACTTGCCAACCGTTTCCTTGGCGAGCTCAGCCGCTTCTGCAGCCGTCATCGCGACCTGCCGGCCATACATCAACTGCTCGTCGACAGCTTCAGCCAGTTCTTCGTGCGCAATGTGGCCAACTACCAACGCCCCGACCTCGAGGTGAATTTCATAGGCTCCATCGCACACTACTATAGCGACGAACTGCATGAGGCAGCCGCACAATTAGGATTCAAGGTTGGCACAACTGCTCGTACACCCATGCAAGGCCTGATACACTATCATGGCGAATGAAGAATTCACGCGCAGTCGTTTCATACCGAATAACCTACTAATAACTAATAAACTAATCAAATTGTCATGAGAATCTTACTGTTTTTATTACTATCTGTAGCCTTCAATACGGCTCTCGATGCCCAGGCATTGCAGATACATCGCCGAGGCGGCACCAAGCACTGGATTGAAACTACGAGCATCGACAGCATCGAGTTTACAAAAACAGCCATGCTAGTGAGGATGAAAGGAGCCGACCACGAGTCGAAAACATACCTACACGCATCGACCGACAGCGTGACACTCGAACCGCAAATGCCCATCGTGGAGAAGGTCACAGCCTTTCCGCGCGACGTATGGAACGTGACACGCAACAACAACTACCAACTCGAGACAAGCCAGTTCTGCATTCAGCGCATGATGGAGAACGACAACATAGCCGCCTTCTGGGAAGCCGATTTCGGGGCCGACCCAGAGAAGTGCAGTGTGGTGAAATACCGCTTTCCTCTGCGCGACATAATGCAGGAAGCCAACAAGATGTACGAGTTCTATCGCGACTCGCTGCGATTTGTGGTAAAAGGCAATTCAGTGTCCGACACTAAGCGCGTCAACCTCTACTTCTTCTACAGCGATGAAGGCACCGTGTATGGTGGAGGAACCGAATCGGAGAAGATAGGTTGCATGTGGATAACGCCCAACCGAGTGCAATATGGCCCATACGGAGCTATTGCACACGAATTGGGACACTCGTTTCAACAGCTGAGTCAATACGATGGCGGTAGCGGATTTTCGGGTGCAGGCGGTCAGATGTGGGAGATGACATCGCAGTTCATGCTGTGGCAGTATTACCCCACGTGGATAACGTTTGAGAAATATCACCTCGATGCCTTCATGCAAGCTACACACCTGCCATTTATGCATCCCGACAACCAATACCACTCGCCATTCGTGCTCGAGTGGTGGGCAAACCTGCGCGGTCGCGACTATATAGGTTATATGTGGCGCAAAGCAAAATCGACGGAAGACCCCGTGCAGTGCTACAAACGCCTCACGGGTTTGACTCAAGATGAGTTCTGCGACGAGCTTTGCAGCGGATACATGCACTTCATCACATGGGATTGGAACCGTGTTCGCACTGCTTCGCGGTCGTATATCAACCAACACGTAAGCCCTTCGCTCACCTCGGTAGGTGATGGGTGGTATCGCATTGCGGCATCGAAATGTCCGCAAAACTACGGATACAATGCCATACGTCTCAACAGCGCATCGGCCCGAGGCAAGACGGTGAAGGTGGAATTGCGCAGTGCCATGCAGGCATCTGGCTATTCGTGCGACCGTCCTCAGTATGCAGGATGGCGCTACGGCCTTGTGGCATATTGCAGCAACGGCCAGCGCGTGTATAGCAGCGTGTGTAGCGATAGCGACGAATGTTGTGAGATGCAGGTCCCATCCAGTGCCACATACTTGTGGCTCGTAGTGATGGGAGCACCAACAACTCACTGGGCATACTCGGCATCGATTGCCAACCAGTGGCCATACGATGTGAAGTTTACAGGTACAACCAAGTATAACTAATCAAAAACTATTGTAAAACCAATCTGAAACTAACGTGAAACCAATCCGAAACTATTATGAAAATACGTAGATTGCTTACTTTGATTCTCTGTGCAGGAGCATTTGCATTAGCTCACTCACAGGAACGTACCGCCCTTTTGCTCAACTTCGACTGGAAGTTCCGCCTCTTGCAAGATGGCGAAGAGATTGCAGGAGTGCAGGATGACGCCTTGTGGCGCACTGTCAACCTCCCCCACGACTACCAGATGGAACTGCCGTGGAGCCAGCGTGCAGGTGGTGCGCGTGGTTTCAAGGAAAGTCGTTCGGCCGTGTATCAGAACCACTTCAAGGCCGACCCCTCATGGCGCGATCGCAAGGTGTTGCTCGACTTTGAGGGAATCATGACCAGCGGCGAGTTCTTCATCAACGGTCATCGTTTAGGTGTGATACCTTACGGATATCTCGGTGCCGAGTTCGACATCAGCCGATTCCTCGATTATGACGGGGAGAACATAGCGACGGTGGTGTGTCATGTGGCACCATCCGACCGCTCGCGTTGGTACACCGGTGGCGGCCTTTTCCGCGATGTACATATCTACACGAAGAATCCCGTGAGTGTGACCCGCCACGGACTTTACATCACAACACCCCGGATTTCCGCATCCGAGGCACAGGTGGCCCTGCAAGTTGAGATAGAGGGTGCACGTGCTCAGCGCTTCGACATGACACTCGAGAGCCACATCTACGACCCCGACGGACGCGAAGTGGCAAGCGGACAGTGTGATGTTCCGAAGTATATCAAGCTGCTGGTCAACGAGGTGCAGATGCCCGTCGTGTCGGTCCCATCGCCGCGCCTCTGGTCGTGCGAAGAGCCCAACCTCTATCGTGCCGAGGTGGTATTGAAGAAAGATGGAGAGATAATAGACCGAGTGAGCGATGAGTTTGGCATACGAACCATAGAGTTCAACAAGGAGCAAGGCTTCCTGCTCAATGGCAAGAAAGTATTCCTGCGAGGCATTGCAAACCATCACGACCTCGGTGTGCTTGGTGCTGCTGCGTTCGAAGATGGTATCGAACGCCTGATGAAGACTCTCAAAGCGTTTGGCTACAACCACATACGCACCAGCCACAACCCTTATTCGCCTGCATTTCTGCGCCTGGCCGATAAGTATGGGATACTCATTGTCGATGAGTTGTTTGATAAGTGGCAGCAAGGTGGAAGCTGCTGGGTGGCATCCGAACCATTCGACCAACTGTGGTATAAGGCAGAGACAGAGTGGATACGTCGCGACCGCAACCATCCTTCGGTCATCATGTGGAGCTTCGGCAACGAGTTGCAGACGAGCGAATCGTGGGCAGGACTGCCTACCAACGACTGGGGTGTGACCACTTATCGCCTGATGAAGACCTTGTCGCAGCGCTACGATGCCACACGTCCCACCATGGTGGCCATGTTTCCAGCACGAGCCAACGCAATTCGCAACGACCCCGAATGGGCGGGTAACTTCACTCCGCCCGAGCTTTCATGTGTGACCGACGTTGCTGCCTACAACTATCAATATCCGGCATATAAGGGGTATCTTGAACATAATCCCGACCTCATTATCTACCAAAGCGAGGCAACCGTGAACGACTTGCTCGGCCCTTGGGAAGGCATGGATCGCCAGAAGATGGTGGGACTTGCCTATTGGGGAGCAGTGGAATACTGGGGCGAATCGAACGGATGGCCTAAGAAAGGGTGGAACTACTCGTTCTTCAGCCACAATCTCGACCCCTATCCGCAAGCATACCTCATAAAGAGCGCGATGACCGACGAGCCTATCTGTTGTGTGGGTGTGCAGGATGGTAAGGGTGAGGAGATGATGTGGAACGACAACTTGGTGGGTACTACGTTCATTTCGTCGCATTGGAATCGTGCCGCAGGGTCGCGTCAGCAGGTGTATGTCTATACTAATGCCGAGGAGGCCGAGCTGTTTGTGAACGGACAATCGCTTGGAACGAAGCGCAACGACGGTACAGGAAAGGGTAAGAACCGCATGCTGTGGGCTGATGTGGAGTATGGCAATGGTGGCGAAATCCATGCTATTGCCCGCACCGGCGGCCGCGAGGTGGCACGCCATGAGTTGCGAACCACGGGTAAGTCGGTGCGTCTGAAAGTGGTAGAAGAGCAGGCAGGATGGCGTGCTGACGGCATGAACCTGAAGTACATTCATGTCTGTGCGGTTGATAAAGAAGGCAACATGGTGCCTACTGCTGCTGCCGAGGTGAAGGTCGACTTAGCTGGCGAGGCAACCATACATGCTATAGATAATGGCGACCACTATACCGACGAGCTGTTCGATGTCAATCCGAAGACACTTTACAAGGGGCAGGTGCTGGTCGTTCTTCGTTCAACACGCACTGCCGGTAATGTCGCCCTTACCGTTTCATCGCCTACTCTGAAAGGCTGCACTTTGAAGTTGAAGACCACTGCTGTGGGGCAGTAAGCATTGCATAAACCCTTATGGGCGTGGATGTCTCATCATCTGGGTCATCCTCTGTATTCCGTAGAACATCGGAATGTCATCGGCGGTGAATCTGCCTGTTACGCATGTGGCCGAACCGAACTGCTGAAAGCGTGACACGATGATGAGGTTGGTGATTGCGTCTTTGTTGTCTACCAGTCCGTAGGCCTGATACGTCGCTTCGTTCGACCAAGGGTTGGCAGGCATCTGAATGCGTCGCACGTTGTCGGGGCAGTCAATCAGTGTGGGCTGTTCCACCTCGTCGGTGTAGATGATGAGGGGCACGTAGTTTTTCATTGCTTTCACTGCTTCGCTCATTGCATGGCTTTTTGCCCCGTCGGCTGACATGATGACTTCCACCGTCGCTATGCAGTCGAAGAATTGCTTGAATTGTTCGATTGTAGGCATGCCTTCGGGCATTTGTCCCACGGCAGGTGGATTGGCTGCCATGTCGTCGAATCGTTTCTTGGCATCGCTTATCATGGGGGTCAGCTCCTGATAGTTTATGCCTTCCTGGCCTTTGTATTTGGCAGCAAACTCGCTGGCGCTTTGGGCGCTCATTGTTGCAGCAAAGGCTGCGAACAACAGCATTAAGATAGTTCTTGTAGCATTCATAGTGTTCTTTTTTTGTTGTTTTAGGTAATTAATAAGTATTAATATTTCGTGGCAAATATAATCATTTGTTTTATATTGTGCAAGCATAAAACGAAAAAAAAATGTATATCTTTATATTTTTTTTGTTTTGGTGCTCTCTTGTCAGTTGCCATTAAACACATCGGCGGGCTTTGCATGTGCAAAGTCCGCCGATGTCAAGGTGCCAGTTTGTTTTCTGTGTGGGGTTTACGACTTGCGTGAAACGTAACTTCCGTCGCGTGTATCCACTTCTATCAGGTCGCCTTCGTTGATGAAGAGAGGCACGCGTATTTCCACTCCGGTTTCCAGTGTTGCTGGCTTAGTTGCGTTGGTTGCAGTGTCGCCTTTGAGTCCGGGCTCGGTGTAAGTCACCTTGAGCACAATCTTCACTGGTGCCTCGGCTGTGAGGATAGCACCTGTCTGGTCGTCGATTGATGCCATCACCATCGTCTCGCCCTCCTTCAGGAAGTCGCCGCCGGTGATGAGGTCCTTGGCTATGTTCACTTGTTCGAATGTTTCAGTGTTCATGAACACCATTTCTTCACCCTCTTTGTAGAGGTATTGGAACTGCTGGTGCGAAACTGTCACGTCGTCGAGTTTAGCGCTCACAATCCATGTGCGCTCCAACACGCGTCCGTCTTCCACGTTACGCAGTTTGGTTATCATCACTGTGTTTCCCTTACCTGGTTTCTTGTGGAGGAAGTCGATAACTACCCAAATCTTACCATCATCGAGTCGAAGGCATACGCCCTTCTTGATGTCGCCTGCTAATATTGCCATAATCTTTGTTGTTGGTTTATGAATGATTTACCTGTCTTCGGCCCGTCACGCTTTATGCCGACGTTCCTCTGTTAATTGAGCCCGTATTGTCACGAAATCGAGTGCAAATGTAGTCTTTTTTCATAAAATGACCAAGAAAGTGCGTGAAAAACCGTCATTTCTTTGGTCAGTTTCCATAAAATTACTAATTTTGCACGCTGTTTGCGCAGCATTATAGGTTTTCAATCACGAATAACAACAAAAACAAATAAAGATGAAACGTACATTCCAACCACACAACCGCAAGAGAGTAAACAAGCATGGATTTCGTCAGCGCATGACTACAAAGAACGGTCGTCGTGTTCTTTCGGCACGCCGCAAGAAGGGACGCAAGTCACTCTCTGTATCGAGCGAGAATCACGGCAAGTAAGCCGATGACCGCAATAGGTAAACGGGCAGGTACCAGACATGGTGCCTGCTTTGTTTGTTTCGTATTAGGTCTTATGGCTCCGTCATGCGGTTTTTGCATGCTGGGATATTGTTTTTTTGTTGCGAGGATGTCTGTATTTTGTTGCGAGGATATCTGAAAACTTTAATTTTCGACGTAAATTATTAAATTCTCGACGTAAATTTACTGATTTTCGGCCGAAAATTTAATAATTTGTGACGTAAATTTAAGAATCACCATGTCCTTGCAGCAAAACTTCTGTACTCTCGCGATAAAATGTTTATATACTCTCGCTGAAAATCATTAGATGTTAGCGCGTAAAACTACTTTGTGTTCGCACAGGGAAACCTCTTTACATTATATGTATAAATAATGTGCTACATAAATACAAATAATGTGCTACGAATTTCCTAACACAGAATTTCGGAATTGCATGGGTGTTTGTCCTGTGTTGCGGCGGAACATACGGGTGAAATGGTTGGGGTAGGCGAACCCCAGTTCCTCTGCAATTTCGTTTACCGACATGCTTGTGCCTTTGAGCAACGACTGTGCGTTGACAATGATTTTTTGCTGTATGTAGTCTTGTGCGCTTATGTGCATCTCGCGCCTCACGAGGTCGCCGAAGTAGTTGGGCGAGAGGCTGAACTGGGCCGCACACCATGCAACGGTGGGTTGTCCCTGCTGTGCAGGCAGTCCGCTCGAGAGGTAGTTGTCAATCATCGTGTCGAGCCTGTTTTGCATGTTGCCTGGTCGTGTGCTGTCGCGATCATATTGGCGTTCGAAGAAACGCTTCACATAGCTCAGCAGATGTCCGATGCCGAGACGTAGCATGTGGTTGCTCAGGTAGTCGCGCGGCGACTGCAACTCGGCAAAGATGTTGGCAAAGCAGTTCATGATGACACCGCGCTCATCGCTGGTGAGCTTCAGCGCATCGTCCACATCGCGATTGAAATAACTGAACATGTAGAAGTCGCGGCCAAGTCCCGACTTCTCAAGCAGCTCGGGGCGAAATGCCAGCATCCAGCCTTGCGGACGCACAGCGTAGTCGAGTTGCATGGAGACTACCTGCCCTGGCCGCAGCCAGAATATGGTTTGTGGCCCATAGTTCACGTTGCTGCCATCTTTCGCAAGTGTGCCGAAGTGGGCATCCATGAGCACAATGCAATACATGCCGAAGTCGGTGGGGTCGAAGAGCGACAGGTGTGTGCGCGACAAGTCGCCCACAGCCACCAGCTGATGGGTGGTTGGCTGACGGAAGTATGTGTTAAACTCCTCGATGTCTTGTGTCTGTCTGTGTGTTGTCATGGCTGCAAAGTTACGCATTTATTTCGATAAAAAAGTATAATTGGTAGTTAAAAATGGTAATTATCTATGTGAAAGATGATATTGGTCGTTATTTCTGTAAATATGTTAGTTGGTATGTGTGTTGATGGTTGTACCTTTGCATCGCAATTTTAGATTAGTCACAACAAAACACAAACGAAATGAAACCAACACATTTTCTCAGGCTTGCAGCTTGCTCAGTCATAGCGATGACACAGAGCGTTGCCATGTATTCTCAAAACGCATCGTCGGCTCCCGACTGGATGGGCGAACTGTCGAAACGCATCACCCTCAACGGATATGCTCAGGCGGGATATGCCTATCAGGATCAGCCGAATGCCGAAACGAGCGACTTCAACCTGAAGCGAACACTGCTGTGGGCAAAGGCCGACATCACCGACCGATGGTCGTTCCTCTTCATGGTCGACTTCAACAGCGAGGTGCAGGAGTTCTATACCGACTACAGGCTCACGGCCGACAAGTCGGTCGCTGTGCGCCTCGGCCAATTCAAGAACAGTTTTTCGATGGAGAACCCCATGTCGCCATCATCGCTCGAACTGGTAGACGTCTGTTCACAATCGGTCACATACCTTGCAGGATGTGGCAGCGACCCATTGCTGGGCAAGCAGTTCGGACGCGATATAGGCCTCAAGGTCTATGGTGAACTCTTTGACGGACATCTGGCATACGAACTGGGCTTGATGAACGGACAGGGAATCAACTGCCGCGACGGCAATCGCGACAAGGATGTGATAGCAAAACTTGACGTGCGACCCGTTGAAGGCCTGCGCCTCGTGGCATCAGGACAAAAGGGTAGGGGACACGCTGTCGGCACCGCTGCATGGAACCCCGCCATATCTGAGGGCGACAACTACACACGCGACCGCTACAGCCTGGGTGTCGAACTG
>JAFUSD010000203.1 GCA_017480685.1 Bacteroidaceae bacterium | reverse complement strand
GTTTAAGGTTTTGAGTTCTTTGTTGAACGCAAAGTAATGAAGAAATTCGAGTTTATGTCTTGAGAAATGCGGTGCATTTGCAGGAGTATGCAGAGAGGCATCCGCTGGGCTCTGCGACACTTTGCAGTGTTATGACACTCTCAAAAACGATTCCAATTCTTTCTATCTTTGCGTTCAATTAATTATTCACTATTCACTTTTCACTCCCCCCACTCTCTACTCCAGCTCCAGCGGATTATATTTTGTAAACACGCTCATCGGTCCGTCGTCCACCACATTACCGGCCGAATCGACGTGACCTTTATGAAAATCGACTGCCTTAAACCAGTTCTCGTGATACTGACGTTGCATTTTCCACACACGTTCGCGAGTGGAGCGATGGTAGTTCTTGTACTCCATGAAACGTGTTATGGGATGTGGCCGTGTTTCAATTCCTACTGCTTCGAAGCTGTATAAACCTTCTGTATCATAGACCTTCAGTATAAGCCCCGGTAGCCCTTGGAACTTCCACGGCCCGCACCTCACGGGGATGTCGGGAGCGAACCATGCCACAAAGTCGCGACCACGGAATCGGCATGTGGCACGCTGGCATTTATGTCCGAGGATGGTTTGAGTCTCAGTTCCTTCGGTTGAAGTCGCAATGGTGCTAAGCTTCCATGCCTGCCTTGGTGCCGGTTCGGTGTACCACGAATTGTCTTTGTGCAGCCACTGTGGCATCTGGCTGTATTCCGTCAACTGGCCGTTTTCGAAGAAGAAGTCGCTCCATTCATATTCGCTCCATTGGTCATAGTCCCTGCTCATCACACCCATCCACGAAGGTGCAGCCTGGGCATTGGGGTGCTCCTTGTCATACTTTGTGCGGAGCGAGTCGCTCTGATACACAAACTCGCTGTAATACTTCACCACACGTTGTCCCACATCGAGTCGTTGCAGGTCGATGTATGTCTTTGGGTCGTCGATGCGTTCGGCACAAAAAGCATAGCGCACACGCACTTGTGTGGTATCGAGCACTTCCATCTTCGAGAAATCCCTGGCGTAAAAAGGTGCCGGACAACGTCCACCATTCTTTGGTTGAGCATTTGCTACAGTGCATACAGCAGCTGCGGCAATGAGATTAATGATTCTTTTATCTATGATTAACTGCATATTATTTTCTAATGGTTCGTACGGTATCACAGGTCCTGTGGCACTGACCCACTCGCCTGCTGCATTTTGCATCTTGCCACCCATGCGGCCCATGGTATTCATGTATTCTGCATTCAGCTCACGGTTCAGTCGCAGGTAGCGTTCGCGGTTTACCTTGCGATAGCCATCGTAGGCATAGCGGACAATGGGTTGCTTGCTGCGCTCGATACCCACGGCCTCGAAGGTGTAGAAGCGGTCTTTGTCGTAAACTTTCAGTATAAGTCCTGGCAAACCGCCGAAGAGCCAGGGACCGCGACGGATAGGTATGTCGGGAGCGAACCATGCAATGAAGTCGCGGCCGTGCCAGTGACATGTGGCGCGCTGGCATTTATGGCCGAGTATGGTGGTCGTTTCGGTTGAGAGCTCCCACTTCTGTGAGGGATACTGACTGACTACATATCCGCACTCGCCCTGAAAGCCATGAGGCATCACATGATACTCGGTAGCCGTCTGTCCTTCGATGTAGATGTCGGTATATTGGATTTCGTTCCAATAATCCTGACGTATTCCGTGGATGGGATGAGCACGCGGCAGCCCGTCGGCATTAGGATGCAGGTTCTTCCATGTTTTCAGCACTTCCTTCTGATGTGCCTCGCCTTCGCGTATGAACTCGCTGCTACACTTCGTGATACGCTGCCCTACTTCCAACACCCGCATATCGACATACGTGTCCTTATTGTCGAGCGAGTCGGCATTCAGGGCATAGTACACCCTCACATCGCTTGAATCGACCACAGTGGCCTTACCGAGATGATAGCGATCGAGGATTATGATACCTGCTTCTTTCCGTTGTGAATACATCGGCTGCAACGAGAGGAGCAGGACGAGGAAAAGAATAATTTGTTTCATAGTTTTTGTTATTTAGTTGTTATACGGATAGAGTCGAAAGCATTTTACAATAGCTTGAACCTCACGCTCAGGACGGCACTACGCTCTCGCAGTTGCGAGGTCTGGGTGTAGATATCGAGGCCGCTGTAGGCGACTCGGGTGTAACGTCGCTGGTTGAAGATGTTGTTCATCTGGAGTTCGAGGTCGATGTGCTTCAGCTTCAGTTTGGCCGATACATCGCCAAACCATGCATGGCGGTTCTCGGCTGTGAGGTTGTTGTAGTTGTCTTCGGCCGAGAGTGTCAGGGTGAGGGTCTTGGTGGGATAAAGGCTCATCGAGAGGCGTTGGGTGTTACTGCGCACAACTGTCGCGCCATCTGTCATTGCATCATCTTGCGAGCGGTTCTTGCTCTGGCTGCGGCTGAATCCACTGCTATACATGATGCCCATCCACCCCGTGGGGCTGAACGAGAGGTTGCCGCCGTAGTTGAGGTTGGTGGTACGATACTTGTAGATGTTGCCGGCAATGAGGCGTTCGCTCTCGCCAAGGCTGTAGTTGGCGAAGATGCGAATGGTGGAGCGCATGAAGTCGAAGCCCTTGCTCGCCTCGCTGCTGATGCTATAGCTGTCGCTGGTGGTGGGTTGGTCGAAGGCTTGAACCACACTGGTGGCACCCTCGTATCTATAGCCGTAGATCTGGTTGTCGCGAGTGCGGCGGTAGCTGAATGCCATGTTGGCAAAGAGGGCATGGAGGGCACTGCGATAGCGAAGCGAGAGGTTGGCTCCGTAGTTCTTGGTTTCCGATAGTTGCTCTACATACGAGCGCTGGAACGTGCGGTAGTTCGACATGATATATCCTGAGTATATGCCGCCCGGGTCGCCCACCGTCTTCGAATAGTCGGCACCTGCCGTGAGATATACGTCGCGCATCACATCCCACGATAACGACAGCGACGGGAAGAAGAGCAGGTGGGTGTAGCTGTGGCGGTCGTGGCGTATGTGGTCGTCGAGGCTTTGAATGTAGAGGTTGAGGGGCAGGCCCAACGTGGCACGCAGGACACCACGCTCATACTTATAGCTCTGACCGAGCGAGAGCGAATAGGTGTTATACCAGAGGGAATTGAGCTGAGAGGCAGAAGACCATCCTCCCAATTCTGTCTCTATGCCATGCAGGTTGGCGGTTGCACTGATGCCGTAGTTGAACTTGAAGAAGTCGCCCACGCGTATGTTGTAGCTGGTGTTGAAGCGGCCGGCTATATGGTGCGAGTTCACATCCTGTTGGTATCTGGCCGACGTAGCTTGCATTAACGAATCGATGCCTACGCTCAGGGTGTTGGGCCGGTGTGCATATCCTGCCGAGAAGTGGAGGTCGAAGGTGTTGCGACCAATATTTTGAGTGGTGTTGATGGTGTTGGTGATGGAGAATGTGGGGCGATGGAAGTGCTGGCTGATGACAGATGACCCATAATCGGCAGGTGTCTGTCCTGTAAGCGACGAGGAGAGGGAACTGCCAACACGGTCGGTGTTCCATCCTGCATCCACTTGCATCACATCGGCCATGAATCCGGTCGGCGAGTTGTTGCAGTAGCGGGCTTGTGCCGAGAGGTTGTGCAGGGTGGTACGGCTCGTCATGCTTTCCTGGGTGAGCAGGCGCTGCGATTTGCTCACAAACTGGTCGCTCTCCGTGAAGCCCTCGCGGCCGATGCGGTCGGTGTAGTAACCTATGTTGAAGGTCACCTCCTTGTCGGCATTGAGTTTCCTGAGGTGGTTCATGCTCACTATGTGGCTGCGGTTGTCGAAAGTGCGCTTCAGCGGCAGGCCCGACCCGCCGGGCATTATGACACCCGTGGGGCAGAAGGGATAGAGGCCCACGGAGTTGATGCCGTAGTGCGACGCAAGTTCGGCCGACACATCGTCGCCGCTGTTGTTACCCTTATACAGCGTCATGTTCTGACGTGCCTTGCCGAAATACATGCCCACCAGTTCGGCTGCCCAGAGAAGGTTCGGCCCTGCCCCCGCTCCCAGCATCGAGTTCACCGCCACGGTTCCTTTGGCCGAGTCTTTCAGTTTCAGGTTGATGGCCACATCGTCGGTGATGCTCTTGCCCTGCAACATCTTCTTCGGCTGATGATGTTCCAACACCTGCACTGTAGCCACATCGCCGGCGTTGATGTTGTTGGTAGCGATGCCATATCGCCCTTGCAGCAGGTCCATCTCCTCTACATAGAACTTGTTGATAGCCTTGCCGTTGTACTTTATCGTGCCGTTATCGGCCACCTCGATGCCCGGCATCCGTCGCAACACATCGCCAATCACTCGGTCGCCCTGCTGTGTGTATGCAGCCACGTTATAATCAATCGTATCGCCCGTCTGACGTATCTTGTCGGCTTTCACGCTCACCTCTGCTATTTCGAAGGTCTGTGGCGTGACCACAAAGTTGAGAGTCTGGCTGCGGTTCGGCACCACCCGCACATGGTGTCCGATGGTCATACTGCTGGCCGTGACGGTCAGCGAGTCGGCATCGGCGGAAAACGAGAGGCGATAGTATCCATTGGGGTCGGTATCGGCCCATGCCAATATGGTGCCTGAGCCATGGGCGGCCAGCATGATGTAGGCATCGAGCGGATGCGACAAAGAATCTGTCACTAAACCTTCTACTACAGATTGGGCACTAAGCATCCGGAACTGTACACATATCAGCGTACAGAACAATAGTTTTCTGTTCATATAATAGTATAGTATTTAAGGAATTACCTTTGGAGATATGGAGATGTGTATAGTGTTGAGGCTACCCCTGTGGTCAAGGCCTGAAGAATATCGGGACGGTGTACATACACCTCACCACCTTACCTTTTCTCCGCGCCGGATGCCATGGTGGCATCTTTTTTAAAACACGCAGTGCTTCGGCCGAGAGTCGCTCGTCGGGCGAATAATGAACGGAGAAGTTGCTGAGTGTGCCATCCATCTCGACCACAAAGAGCACCATGACCCGTCCGCCGACACTGTCTGCCCTGGCCGATTCGGGATAACTGACGTTTGTTGCAATAAACTTATAAAAGTCGAGTTCGTTGTTGCCGAATGTAGGCATCTCGTCGGCAATACGATATACCATGGTGTCGACAGGCAGGTTGAAAACATGGTCGATAAATCCATTCACACCCTCCAACAACTGTTCATGCCTGACCACAGCCGAAACGGTTGCACCAGCGCAGGCAGCGGTGAGGAGCATAATGAGCAATGCACGGACACTGACGAACCTCCGGCGCAAGTCGCTGCGCAGTTTGCGACGTACTGTGGATATGATGTTGCGTGCGCTGCGAATCGAGATTCCACGTTTTCTGGCAATCTCTTCTATGGTCAGCCCATCATCATAAAACAACTTCCACACATCCTGCTCGCTTTTAGGCAGCCGGGCCACACGTGATGCCAGCCATTCAGAATTCTCGCGTTCCTCCACCTCCTCCTGAGGGGTGATGCTCATGACAGGCATGCCCGCAGCCCGAATGCTCTCGAGTTCCACGGTAGGACGCTGTCCACGCCAGATGCTGACACAGACGTTGCGTGCTATGCGCAGGATGTAGGCATCGGTGAGGGTCGTATCTTCGTGCACCGACCATGCTCGCAGCCATGTCTCCTGCACAACCTCTTCGGCCTCGAGCTCGGAACCGAAGAATTCACGCCCCATGCTCATGAGTCGTGGTGTGAGCCTGGAGTATTGCCTGGCAAACTGTGTTGGAGTCTCGTATTTCATAGCCGTTGCTGTCTTTTGTTTCGTGAGTTCTGTATATATAACGTAGTATGTAGTGTTTTATCACAGTTAAAAAACGTTAAACCTAAATCGGTCGTTAGGCTGCCCCTGCGCTGGACAAAGACCCTCTCCCCAGCCCTCCCCCTCTATGGGGAGGGAGACTGCGGGTAACTCTGGTTATTAGCTCTAAGGAGTAGAAAGAGAAAAGGAGGGTATGAATAAACTCCTCTACTCATAATACTCCTTAGAGAAAAGAAGACAAGCGTAAGGATGTAAAAAAACGAGGATATCCTCAACAGCCCGCGAGGATATCCTTAAAAGCCTGCAAGGATATCCTCAACAGGTCGTGAGGATATCCTTGCGGGGTACGTCTCTTTCACATGGTGTGCATCGTCTACTTCAGCAGCACCTTGCGGCCACCTGCTATGACGAGTCCACGACCGGCATGGACGATGCTCTGTCCTGCAAGGGTGTAGGTGCCCTGGCGCGAAGATGACACGCTTGCATCGGCACTGATGCCATCGATTGCACTCGACGGACTTACATAATCGGCCGTGATGGAGAACGTGACGGGCAGTGGCATACGGCCGTATTTCATCACCAAGTGTATCGACAACTGGCGTGCAGCTCCGTTGTAAGTGGCTGTGAACGAAACTCCTGTCACGGTTTTCTCTTCTCCGTCTGCATGGATTGTCTCGCTGAATGTCTGTTCTGCAAACTCGGCATTGTGGGTCGACATGTTGAAGGTGAACTTGGCGCCATGTATCGTGAACGACGGAATGGTGTAGTTGAGTTCATCATAGGTGAGCGAGGGGATGGTGATGTCGGCTTCGGTGCCGCTTGTCATCAGGAACAGGATGGTGTCGGTCTCGTTGTCTTGCCATGCGTCCATGGATTCTACGCCGAAACGCGATGGACCTGCAAATGTCATAACTGAGTGTGGCTGGGCCATCAGCCCGCCGGCCATACAAAGGAGTATGGAACATAGTGTAATAAATCGTTTCATCTGTGTGTTGTTATTTTATGCTAAGTTTTATGTCTAAACCTAATTGCAGCGGCATGCCATGCTGACTGAATGCATGGTTGGCCGACTCGAAATAGAATGTATCGAAGTGATTGTCGGTGAGGTTCTTGCCCCAAAGCGTGATGGTGGCGCTGGGTGTATGGAGCATGAGGCGTGCACCAAGTGTGGCATAGAGCGGTTGGCTGTGGTCGTTGGCCTCTGTCCAATATATTCGGCCTGCTGCCTGTGTGTTAGCACCGAGGCTTATGGCTTGCAACCAAGTGGGACGCGAAAGCTGCCAGGTGTAGGATGCATCGAGGTTCATGGTGTGCATCGGAGCAAACGGTATGTAGTTGCCGCTGTAGTTGGCGGCGGTTCCGTCGTCGTAGCGGGTGAAGGTGGAATGTGTGAACCCGTAGTTTGCTGCGATGGCGAGGTGTACATCGGGGGCATATCGCAACGAAGTCTCGGCTCCGATGCTGCGACTGCGACCTGCATTGACCATCATGCGACCAAGACCTGTATCGGCAAATCGCGCAATCTGCTGGTTATGAGTGAGCATGATGAATGCAGCGGCATCGAGGGTGAGCGAGTGACCAGGAAGATTGAGGTGTGTGCCAGCCTCGAAACTCCATGTGTATTCGGGCTTATAGACCACTTGTTCGGTGGTGGGAGTAGCAAACTGAGGCATCTTTTCGTCCATGATACCAGCCACAAGCCCAGGCACAAAGGCCGGCATGGTGGTTGTGCCCGATGCTGCAAGGTCGGTAAGATAGTCGGTCACACCTTGCTTCACGCCGTTCATCATGTCAACACGCATGGCTCCTTGCAGCAAGTCGGAGAACATCTGCAGGTTGTATCCACCCGAGCGCATACCTTCGGAAGCCGACAGATATATGTTGCCGCGGTCGGATGCAAGGTCGTACTTCACAGCCAGACGTGGCAACAGGCGCAGATAGTTGCGATGCATGTTGCCGCCAAAGGCTATGTGAGACTCAAGAGCATTGAGGTCGACTGCCATTCGTGGGTTCGACTGGTTGGGCATACGGAAACCGTAGTCAACATCGGCTGGTGCGTCATAGTCCATCGACTGATGTTCGTAGTCGAGTCGGAGTCCGAGCGAGAGCGAAAGTTGCTGTGTAACGTTGAATGTAGACTGATGGAATGCAGCCAGTGCGAGGGTCGGAGTATCGAACGTGTTGCCCATGTGCAGCTGATTACCACGGAAGTTGATGCCCATCGACTCGAAACCCATGAGGTTGAGCATATCTATTGTGGCCACATCGGGCATCACGCGGTTCACATTTCGCTCGAGCCATCGAAGGCCATCGGTGTGGAAAGTGACTGGTGCATAGGTGTGTAGCCACTGATACATCATGTTCACACCACTCACCCACTCCCACAGGGGTTTCTCAGTCGAAGTGCGACGACTGCGCAGTGTGAGTTCTTCGTTCACCGTGTTAATACGCTGATTCTGCTGCATAGTATAGATGTCGGGGCGCATGAAATCCTGGTCGAGGGTCATGCGGTCGCCTATGTTCTGGTACGTAGTCGACGAATTCAGCTGCCACCTCTCGGCTTCATGCTCTATGTTCAAGCCTGCATTGAGCATGCTGCGACGATACCCCGTGGGACGGTTCATGGATATCAGCCCGATGAGTTCGGGATAATCCTCGTTGCCCGATACCACACCATTATAATAATAAGGGTATGCCCCCTCGTCGCTGTTGTCGTACCCGAGCGAGAAGTCGAATTGTGTGCCACCATCGGTCTTCAATATAGCGCGCAGACGCCCTCCCCCACTCTTCATGTTGTCCACTCGCTGACCTGTGGTGCTGTTTGTATACATGCCACGAGCCCCCTGATAATAGCCACCTGCCGAGAAAGCAAACAACGAGCTGATGCGATGATAGTGTGTGATAGATGCCGTGTAGCGGTTGTCGCGTGTGGTGAAATCGAGTGCGACGTCGGTTCCGGTGCCCGAAAAAGGACTCTTGGTGTATATCTTTATAAGTCCACCCATAGTGTTTCGTCCATAAAGTGTGCCCTGTGGACCACGCAACACATCCACACGCTCGATGTCATAGAAGTGGAAATCGAATGCCGACTTGTCGATGTAAGGCATGTTGTCGACATAGAGTCCTACGGCTGGAGTGTTGATGCGCGAACCGATACCACGGATATATACCGCACTCGTAAGGCGGCTTCCATAGTCGGGGATATGGAAATTGGGCACTATGGGCGCTATGTTCTTCAGCGAAGTGACATGATGTTCAGCCATCGACCGACTGTTTATGATGCTCACCGACGTGGGTTGCTGCCTCATCGAGCCCGTCTCCTTAGGCGAAGAAATGATTTCAACCTCGTCGAGCGATACTACAATAAGTGAATCGACCGACTCTGCATACACTGCTGTCGGCATAAATGCGGTGAAAAACCACGCTAATATATATACTATTTGTTGTTTCATAAACATACCTTTGCACGAAATCTGGGTACACCATGGGGATACGAAAAAACGCACCTTTGCACGAAATCTGGGTACACCATGGGGATACGAAAAACGCACCTTTGCACGAAATCGGGTGCAAAGGTACGAATTTATGTTGGTTCCAGTTAGGACAAAGACAGAAAAGATTAGGACAAATCAATCCTAAACACTGAAAATACTCATTAATGGTGAGCTTCGCCGCGATATTCCAGAGGCGACATACCCGTGTGTTTCTTGAAGAAGCGCGAGAAATACGACTGGTCGAATAGTCCTACACGTGCCGCCACATCTATGATTGGCAACTGAGTGTCGCGTAAAAGGTACTTAGCGTAGTTGAGTCGTGATATCTGCACCCACTCCGACGCAGTGCGCCCCGTGTGTGCTTTCACCACCTTGTTGAGGTGATTGGGCGTAACTCCCAACTGCTGTGCATATTGGTTAACCCCCTCGGGCACCCCGCTGCGGTTGAACACCTCGTCGATGAAACGCACGGCAAGGCTGTCGCTCTCGTGTCGGGATGTGTCCATGGTCTCGTTCAGGAGCTTCAATATGAAGTCGAGCGTGTACTGCACTATGTGTGGTTTAGGTTGCTGACCGCAAAGTCGCATCATCGACACACTTATAAGCGATGCATCGTCGGGGTTGATGTTGATGAGTTCAGGCTTGTTGGTATGCAGCAACTGATACGAGGGGTCGAGCAAGAACGACTCTTCGAATCCGCCCATCATCGCATCCACATTGTCGTACCACTTCACAGCATAAGGCACATGAGGCGGGATGATGAACATGGTGTTCTTGCGCAACAAGAACGACTCACCACCTGCCTCGGTCAGCACCTCGCCCTCGCTGAGGTAGAAGAAAGCATACGAAGTGCGCTGAGTGGATGGTATGGGGTGTGCCATCACTCGTCCCTGGGTGTTGAGTCGGCGTATCACAAACGGCTCCGACTGATGATGATGCGGGTTGTGCATCTGAGGATGTGACGGATGTTCCATTCTTTTACTTACTTTTTCTTCACTGATTTTATCTTCACTTTCGGTCCTTTCATCTTATTGTCGATACTCGCCTTCCAATCAGGAAGGGCATCAAACCACGCACTGGCACTGTGGTAGCCGGCTGGTGCATCGAGATAAGTGAAGCGCTGAGTCGATGGACGATTGTCGGGCTTTTCCTTGTCGGCACAGAATACTACATAGTATTTCAGTTCGGTCTTTCCCTTAGCACTGAGCAGTATGAGGTAGTTGAGGTCGGACTCAGTGACAGAATGTATGTATCGCTTCGGCACATACACGGCCAGTCCTACTGCCTCGGGCGGAAACTGCTCTTTCTTGCCCATCTCGGGATAGTCGCTGCCCCACGATGCTGCAAGTCCGTTGGCACGAACGAAGCCTTCGGGACTCGCACCTATCTTCTGCACACCAGTGCAAAACACTTCATCGCCAAGCGGACGGTCGAAGGTGATGCGCACTTCACACTCGCGACATCCAGCATAGAGTGTGTAGTATTGACGCATGTTCAGTCCGTTCCACCCTATGTCCTTCACTTCTACGATTGTGCGTATAGGGCCGGCAGCCACGATGCGCTGGCCGCGAGTCTTGACTGGCTCGATGTTTGCAGGAGCCTTGCCGTTCCATCCCTTGAACGTGCCGCAGCCGACCGAGTTGCCTGCCCACAGCACGTCGTTGCCATAGCCTTGCTTCATCTGCTCGGCTGTGGTGTAGAAGTGTGTGTCGGCCAGTTCGAGACGTGGATGTTGCTTGCCGTATATGTCGATGTTCTGACGTGCATCGAAATAGACACGGAAGCCGCACCACGCGTTTTCGAATGCAGCTCCATGATGGTAGAGGTCGTTATACAGGTAGCTGTCGCCCGGAGCCTCGAGTGCTGTGATGAACGGATGAACTTCTTTCTTGTCGTCGAGCATCATGTCGGCATATACAAATCGCTTGTCGCCAAATGTGGGGACACCAAACTTTGTGACTCCTTTATTGTCGGCATAGAAATCAACGGTGTATTCCTTGCCTGAAGGTACGAATACAAGCTCGTCGGCACGCTCGTCGCCATCGAGGTCATCGAGCTGTCCTGAAAGCATCAAGTCTTCATCTCGATATGAAATGGTGACCGAGCCGTCTGCTCCTCTCGTTTCTTTGGGCGGAGTAAAGAATCCGACATGAATAGTTGCCGACTTCACATCGAATTTGAGTCCTCTTATATCGGACAAACGCAGCACAACCGGCCCGCCGCCACGCGACGAGTCGATTGTGATTTCCTTCCTCAGCGTCTGGGCGTTAATGCCCAGTGTTACCGCCATGAGTATGGATGTGAGTATTAGTTTCATTCTTCTACAGGTTCTGCTGTTGGTTCGGCTATTTGAACATCTTCTTTTTTCTTAGCCAGATATTCGGGCAGGTTGAGTCCTGCCTGGTCGAAGAGTTCGTTGAGTGGAGGTACGCTCTTCATGAGTCCTGAGAGGAAGTTGGCAGTCGAGCCCTTTCCGTCGGCACCGTTTCCACTGTCCCAAACGGTTACGTGGTCGATGTTGATGCCCTTCACGGCCTCGACCTGAGTGCGGACAAGTTCAGGCAACTTCTCGATGAGGAGGAGTTGATAAGCCTTGTCGGCATCGCCACCTGCAGCCTGCACCATCTTGTCGTAACCAGCTGCTTGCTTGGTGAGCACTTCGAAGTAGCCCTTTGCTTCTGCCTCCATCTTGGCAAATATAGCGTCGGCTTCACCTTTGGCCTTAACTCGAATCTTCTCGGCTTCAGCCTCTGCCTCTATGATGCGGCGCTTCTTTTCAATCTCTTGTGCCACGAGCACGTTGGCAGTTTGTGTAGAGCGTTCACGTTCGGCACGTGCTTCCTCGGCATCTTTCTCTGCTGCGTATGCCTCTTGCAGTGCTCGGGCTTGTGCCACTTTCTCGGCAGCACTTGCACGACGTTGTGCTTCGGCCTCTGCCTCACGACGCTCGGAGTCAGAATTTGCCACTTCGATTTTGGCTTGGTTCTCACCCTTCACGGCTTGTGCATTGGCTTCAGAGGTACGGATACGGGTTTCGCGTTGTGCATCGGCCTTACCTATTTCACCCACTTTGTCTTGCTCAGCCACACGCACTTTGGCTTCGTTTATAGCCTTGGCAGCAGCTTCGCGTCCGAGTGCTTCGATGTATCCCGACTCGTCTTTGATGTCTGTCACGTTCACATTGATAAGTCGCAGACCTATCTTCTTCAGTTCCACCTCGACGTTTGCACTGATGGCCTCAAGGAATTTGTCGCGGTCGTTGTTGAGTTCCTCAATGCTCATGGTTGCGATAACGAGACGCAGCTGACCGAAAAGTATGTCTCGGGCCAGTTCCTGAATCTGACCTGGGGTCTGACCCAGCAGTCGTTCGGCGGCTGCGGTCATGTATTCGGGGTCGGTTGATATACCTACTGTGAATCGGCTTGGCACGTCTACACGTATGTTCTGACGCGACAGTGCATTGGTCAGGTTGGCATCGATGCTTATTGGCGTGAGGCTGAGGTAGGCATAATCCTGAATGATTGGCCACACGAATGTACCACCGCCATGAATACACTTGGCTGAACCTTTGTTACCGGTGGTGCCATACACCACGAGAATTTTGTCTGACGGACAACGTCTGTATCTGTTCACGATTGATACAAACAGCACAACAGCTACTATTACTGCGGCTAAGATGAGATAAAAGGATGTCATAGTATTGGTTGTTTTAATGAATAATTAATAATGAATAATGAATAGCGGATGCTTGGGGTTTAATGAATAATGAATAGCGGGTCACACTCTCACGGTTTCTTTGTCAACGAGTTCGAGTACGGTCACTTTTGTACCCGAAGGGATGCCAAGCCCGTCGGTCACAGCATCGAATTCTTGCACCGAACCGTTGAGGCTTACCTGTATCTTACCCTTGCCTTCGCCATGTGGGGGAATGCGCAGATACACGCTCACGGTCTTGCCCACCACGTCGTTCACATCGAATGCACCATTGTGTTCCAGCCGGCGGGTTTGTCGGTAGATGAGTACGAACATGGCTACGAACAGGCACCCAACTACGAACGCCAGCAAGGTGAGCAACACGGGGCTCGCGATGTAGTTGTAGAAGCTGACACCTGCCCATCCGAAACCTACGAG
>JAFUSD010000202.1 GCA_017480685.1 Bacteroidaceae bacterium | reverse complement strand
GCTTCGTGCCCTGCACCATGACAGTGGCTCCAATGCAAGGCTCACCGGTGTCCTCCAAGACCGTACCGGTGATCTTGTTCTGAGCGAAGGCTATTCCCAAGGAAAGAAACAGCCCCACCAAAAGCATTGTTAATCTTTTCTTCATAAAAATAAATTATAAATATTGTTGTTTTATTTTGCTTTTTATAGTTTTATTGTTATCAAAATCCCCCTTTTTGGTTTTAAAGTATAAATTATTTTCACTTTTTAAAGACCTCCGCGGAGGAGGTATGCAGAAAAATTCCTACCTTTGCACCATACTTTTAGAATCAGCAATCTGAATATGTATATTTAGCTATTGCAACGTAATGAAATAATGCAGATGCTTTATGAATATTGATTGGAACTTTAGCATACACTTCCATTTCGGCAGGAAGACTCCGCCAGAAGAGACTACGGAAGACGGCGCACCCGACGGCAACAGCGACAACGCCCTGATGCTCGCCGAAGCTCTCGCTCTGGCCATTGAGCAGGCAGAGAGGCTGAAAAGCCCGAAAACCATCTACAACTACCGCACGGCCATGCGTTCTTTCCTGCGATTCATGCAGGGCGACGCGCTCCTCTGCCACATCACGGCCACCGACATCGGGCAGTATGAGCGATGGTTGCGCGACCATGGGGTCTGCCCCAACACGGTTTCCTGCTACATGAGATCGCTCAGGGCCATGTTAAAAACCGTCGGCAACGATACTGACAGCCTCTTCAGCCATGTGTTCACGGGCAGCAACAAGACGGACAAGCGTGCCGTCACGCCGCAAGTCATGTCGAAACTGAGAAACCTAAGCCTGCCCGAACAGTCATACCTCGCCTTGGCACGCGATGTCTTCCTCTTCTGCTTTTTCGCACAAGGCATGCCCTTCGTCGATGCGGCACACTTGTGCCATTCTCATATCGTGGGCAGCGACATCATCTATTACCGCCACAAGACTGGGCAGCGCATCTGCATTCCACTCTTGCCGTGTATGACCGACATCATTGAGCGGCACAAAACTGATGGCTCCGACAGGGTGTTTCCGCTGCTTACCGAGCTCTCTGAACACAATCCTGCCACCGACTATCTCTACCAGCTCAACCGATATAACCGAGCCCTGAAAGCCATCGCCCGCAAGGCGGGCATCGCTCACAACCTCACGTCGTATGTGGCCCGCCACACCTGGGCCAGCGAAGCATATCGGAAAAACGTCGACTTGCCAGTCATCTCGAAGGCGCTGGGCCACACCAATCCCAATACTACGCTCGTCTACGTGAAGGAGCTCGACGACTCACGCCTCAAGGAAGCCAACATGCAGGTGCTCGACGGTTTTATCTGAGAGCTGTCCTACACCTTCACATTCCGCCTCAGAAATAAATATGCCATCTTTGAATAATACCAACCAAACATGTAAAACACATACATAAACCGTCTCTTTTGCTTATGTCAGGTAAGAAAAAAGTCACGAAATGTAAAAAAACGCGCCCCAAAACAATGTTTTTTTTTAAAATATTTGTTTTTCCCAAAAATATAATATAACTTTGCAACCCAAATGGTTAATCGGGTCTTCCTGCATACCTCCTCCGCGGAGGTCTTAAAAATGAAAAGAAAATGCAAGATTATGCCAAAATATAGAAAAAACAGGGGAACTTGAACTCTAAAAAACTGAATATACAATAATTTATAACTAATTTTATGGAGAAAAGATTAACAATGCTTTTGGTGGGGCTGTTTCTTTCCTTGGGAATAGCCTTCGCTCAGAACAAGATCACCGGTACGGTCTTGGAGGACACCGGTGAGCCTTGCATTGGAGCCACTGTCATGGTGCAGGGCACGAAGC
>JAFUSD010000018.1 GCA_017480685.1 Bacteroidaceae bacterium | reverse complement strand
AGCGAATAGAGCTTGTCGTGGAATGTGGGGTAGACTTGCAGTATGCGCTGCTCGAGAATGGTCCACTGGTCGGCAGGCAGTATGGTCTCGGCATTGAGATGCTGGCGCAGCAGGCTGTAGATGCCCGAGTCGAAGAAGTGCGACTCGGCCACATTCTGCCGTTCCTGGTCGAGCTGCAGCTGGCGCATGTGGATGTCGAGCATGTGTTTCTGCTCGTCGACGGTGCGCTGTTGCTCTTCGGCCTTCAGCCGCTCGGCTTCCACCATGTCTTTCAGCTGGCGGTTTTCGTTGGTCATGGCGCGCAGTGCCGCCTCTGCTTCGTCGATTTCGTGCTGACGGTCGGCCTGGTATTGCTCGCTTCGGCGGTATTGTTCGTCGAGAATTTGCTGCAATGCCAGTCGCTGACGGCTCTGGCGACGGCGGTAGAGTATGAACCACACTATGGCTCCTGCCACTGCCAGCAGGATGATGATGCCTATGATGGTGGTGGTGATGCGTGTGCGCTCGGCCTCGTCTGCTTTTTCGTCGGCTATGCGTTGGAAGCGCTTATAGTTGTAGAGGTACGACAGTTTGTGTATGTCTTGCCCTGCCATCATGCGTTTCATGTGGTCGGAGGCTTCGACATAGGTTGAGAAGAGTTGCGATATGTAGTCGGATGGGTGTTGGTCGCGATATATAGCCAGAAGTCCGCGACTGCCGTTGAGCCGGTATCCGGCATTGAGCAGGCGCATGTAGTAGTAGGTGGCCGAGTCGGTGCGCCCTGTTGCGTAGTAGTATCGTGCTATGGTTTGGTAGTATAGTTCGTGTCCGGAGCGCAGGGTACCGTCGTCGTTGAAGAGTCCGCTCTCGGTGCGCACCTTTTGCATGAGGCTGTCGGCATGTTGGTATTTTCCGCAACTTATGTATATAGGTATGGCGTGTGTGTAGGTTGCCACTGCTTGCTCGTCGTATCCTGCTTCGGAGTAGAGGCTGTTGACGCGCTCTATCTGCTCGAGTGCGGCTGTGGTGTCGCCCAGTTGCAGCCAGGCCTCGATGTTGCGTTCCTGCCCCATGATGCTTTCGTAGGTGTAGTCGAGGTGGTCGGCAGCATTGCTGTAGAGGTCGTTCACTTCTATTTCGGTGTCATACATCTCCTGGTAGTGGAGCAGTTGCGACATCTGTTTGTAGAGCGACATGAGAGTTTCGTAGTCGAGTGCTGAAGCGTCGGGGTTGCGTGCTTTGTCGGATGCCATGTAGAAGTATTGCATGGCTTCGGGTGCCGACTGCATGGTGAGGTATTTGAGTCCCATCACGTAGTTGGCCTTGATTTGTTCGTTTGTGCTGCCCGAGATGTCGAAGTAGTCGACCACCTGATGGCAGATGGTGTCGGACGGCATCGTGGTTGAGGCCTCGTAGGCTATCTCGGCCAGCAGCAGGTAGTAGTGCATGCGTGTGTCGGTGTTGCCTGCATCGAAGTCGGATTTGTGTTCGAGCAGGAACTTATGGGCATCGGATGGGGAATAGCGTGCTGTGACACGTGCTTCGTCGAGCAATGTGTGAACCGACTGGTTGCCTGTGCATGATGCCAGCATCACGATGATGAATATGTTGATAAGTGTGTATGTCTTCATGCTACAAAGGTAGTGATTTTTTACTTTATAATGATATTGTTATGATACATAAATGGCCGTAAGACAGATTTTTTTTCTGCTTACGGCGCATTTTGATATTGTGAAGTGGCAAGGAGCGGGCCTTACTTGTAAAGGTATCGCTTGATGTTCTTCTTAGGTGTCTTGATGAATTCCTCGTTGCGCACTTCGAAGGCGGTGAGTTGTGCAAACTTGGGCAGCAGGTTGTTCACCTCGGCGCGCGATGCCTCGAGTTGGTGTGCCAGCTGGTCGCGGGTGATGCCCAGCCGGTCGAGCGTGGCATCGGTGGTGT
>JAFUSD010000201.1 GCA_017480685.1 Bacteroidaceae bacterium | reverse complement strand
TAAGATAACATGAGCCCCCCCACTGAAAGATTGAAAAACAATGAAATAGAAAAATAGGCCATTGAATATAGACCATTGAAGATTGAACATGCGGAGATGATCACCTCACGGATACAATTCACTTCAATTTTCGTATGAAAATCATAAAATCGTAAATCTGTAAATCGTAAATAAAATAAGACAATGCAACAATTCAATGTAATTATCGTAGAAGATGTCATGCTCGAACTGCGTGGAACCATCGAAATATTCCGTAACGAGATACCCGAGGCAAACATCGTGGGCACCGCCCAGACCGAAGCCCAGTTCTGGTCGTTGCTTGAAACTTCGAGCGCTGACCTCATACTGCTCGACCTCGGTCTCGGAGGTTCCACCACCGTCGGAGTCGACATCTGCCGTAAAATCCGCGAAAAACAACTGCCAGTGAAAGTGCTTATCTTCACCGGCGAAGTACTCAACGAGAAACTATGGGTCGATGCACTCGATGCCGGAGCAGATGGTATCATACTCAAGAGTGGCGAACTGCTCACACCCGGCGACGTTGCAAGTGTGCTCAGTGGCAAGCGCTACGTCTTCAATCAGCCCATACTCAAAAAACTCGTCAAACGATTCCGCCAGTCGGTACTCGCCGACTACCGCCATCAGGAATCATTCGTGAAATACGATATCGACGAGTACGACGAAATCTTCCTGCGTCATCTGGCACTTGGCTACACAAAAGACATGATAGCCTCTCTGCGTACCATGCCCTTCGGCACCAAGAGCCTCGAGAAACGGCAAGCCGAGCTCATCAGCCGTCTCTTCCCCGGGTGCGAAGATACTCGCATAAATGTGCCCCGACTCATAACCCGTGCATTCGAACTACGTATACTCGATGTTGACAACCTCGAACCCGACGATGAATAAAACAAAAACCTCCAACATCCTTCCGCTCATCCTCCTGCTCCTAATCGTTATCCTCGCCCTCTTCAGCTGGATAGGCAGTGCCTGCGGTCTGCCCATACACTCGCTCTTCAGCGCCGACGGACTAAGATGGAGTTTTTCCAGCTTCATACCCAACGTAGCATCAGCCCCATGGGGCGAAATACTCGTCGGACTCATGACCTGCAGCGTGGTGTGGAGGTCGGGAATAATGAGCAGTATGAAGCACGGTGCATCTCTCAAACAGCGGCGGGCTCTGTCTGTAGCATTGCTCGTACTGCTCATCGAGACTGCTATTGTCCTCGTACTTCTGTTGCCGCCATCCATGGTCTTGCTCAACCCCTTTGGCGGTCTGGCTCATTCACCCCTCCTGCGTGGGCTCTACGGAATACTCTGCGTGGCACTCATCGTAGTTGGAAACGTATACGGACTGTCATCGGGCACATTCGTCACCATGGCCGACGCAGTCGGAGCACACCTCACACTCCTGCGCCAGAGCCTCACCCTTGTGCCCAGCGTCATACTCATGTCGCAACTCGTGTCGTGCATCAGCTATATGCAACTGCTCACTCCAAACACCACTGCTGCCCAATGGCTCACCCCATGCCTGTATGCTGTTGTGGTGGCTCTGAGCCTGCCATCACCACAGATGCACAAACGATAAAAGTAAAAAAATCATTCTTCGGATAAAGAAAAAGAGCAAAACCTTTTGTCATCTCGTTGGTTTATCGTAAATTTGCAGGCAGAAACTTTAATATCTATAAAAACCATATCTTACGATGAAAAAACTAAACGTGTTGTTATGCGGCATTGCAACCCTGATGATTATGGGCAGCGCAGAGGCCGCAGAGGAGTGGAATGTCCCAGGCGTGGTGAAATCGACTGCCAAGGCAAAGAAACGCTCTATCAAGAAAATTGAATCCATCACAGTAGAAACACCACAAGGCACGGCACCGCGCCTGCCATGGCAGGTATGGGTGGAGTACTCCGACGGTACTGGCGAGTGGCGCCAAACCAAGTGGATGAACTCTGCACGTGCCACAGAGGAAGAACAGTCGGCATACCCCGTAGGCAAGGAGTACACGGTTGAGGGCTACATCATCGGCGACAACTCTACCGACAATGGTTATCCGCTCAGTGCCAAAGTGCGTGTCGTGGCAGAACAGTGGAGCGTACCGTCAAACAGACCGGTGGCCGAACCCCTGCCACTGGGCAGTGTACACATCACAGGCAACAACCGCCTGACCTCAAACCGCGACATCGATATCAGGCGACTGCTGTCGCTCGATGTGACTCAGCAACTGTATAACTATCGTGACACCTACGGCCTGCCTACCGAGGGCTACAAGCGTTCTGACGGATGGGATTCGCCAACAACCAAGCTGAAGGGGCACGGCACGGGCCACTACCTCTCGGCGCTCGCCTTTGCATACGCGGGTACCGATGATGCCGCCTTGAAGGCACAGCTGAAAGCTAATATAAAACGCATGGTCGACGAGATGCGCGAGTGCCAGGAACGTACGTTTGTCTACAGCGACTCGCTCGGCCGCTATTTTGAAGCGCGCGACTATGCGCCCGAGGCAGAACTGAAAGAGATGAAAGGTACGTGGGCTGCATTCGATGAATACAAAAAAGACTATCAGCACTACGGATATGGATATATCAACGCCATACCGGCTGCACACCCTGCACTGATAGAATGCTATCGTGCCTACAATAACGACCAGTGGGTATGGGCACCATACTACACCATACACAAGCAACTGGCGGGGCTGATAGATATATCCAACAACGTGGACGATGAGGAAATTGCCGACAAGGCTTTGCTCATAGCTACCGACATGGGACTGTGGGTGTGGAACCGCCTGCACTACCGCACCTACGTGAAGACCGACGGCACACGCGAGGAGCGCCAGGCACGCCCGGGCAACCGCTACGAAATGTGGAACATGTATATAGCAGGCGAGGTGGGAGGTATGCAGGAAAGCCTGAGCCGCCTGTCGGAAATGGCAACCAACCCAACCGACAAGGCCCACCTGCTCGAAGCAGCCAATTATTTCGATGCACCTGCTTTCTATCAGCCGCTGTCGCAAAACATCGACGACATACGTACTCGCCATGCCAACCAGCACATTCCAATGATTACTGGTGCGCTACGCTCATATCGCGGCAACAACAATCCATACTACTACAATATTGCCTACAACTTCTGGAACATGATTCAAGGCAGATATGCATACGCAATGGGCGGTGTGGGAAACGGCGAGATGTTCAGGCAGCCATACAGTCAGATGCTCTCGATGAACACCAGCGCAGAACGCGGATGGGGCGGTGGTGCCAATCCAAACCCTAATATAAACGAGACATGCTGTGCTTACAACCTGGCTAAGCTGACCAAAGACCTCAACTGCTTCGACCCCGACGATGCTGCCTACATGGACTACTACGAGCGAGTGCTCTACAACCAGCTGGTAGGCTCCGTTCATCCCGAGCACTTTGCTGTAACATATCAGTATGCAGTAGGAATCGACGCACAAAAAGAGTTTGGAAGCAACACCCCACAATCCACCTGCTGTGGTGGAACCGGAGTGGAGAACCACGTAAAATATCAGGAAGCAGCCTACTTCGTGAACGATGCCACCATGTGGATAGCCCTCTATATGCCAACCACTGCACACTGGGCACAAAAGGGCATAAAACTTGAACAACAATGCCTCTGGCCTGCCGAGAAATCCACGATAAAGATAACGGAAGGAACGGCACAGTTTACGATGAAACTGCGCGTGCCATACTGGGCAACCGAAGGTTTCGACGTGAAACTGAACGGCAAGTCGATAGCAAAGAAATATCAGCCATGCTCATACATTGAAATCCCGGCACGAACCTGGCAGGTAGGCGACGTGGTAGAAGTAATCATGCCGTTTACTCGTCACATAAATTTCGGTCCCGACAAGATGGAACTGGCAGCTACGCGCGAAAACGCCAACACACCATTTCCACCACAATGGGAGGGAGCCATCATGTATGGTCCGCTCGTAATGACAACCGAGGAAATCACCGAATGGAGCCAGGCCGACATAGACCTCAGTGCCGACCTCAGCGACATACTGCTTCAAGGTCCTACATCTGACAGCGGAACCAACGGCAACATCTACAGACTGTCGGTTGCAGGGAAGACGTTTGTGCCCGACTACTATGAGATAGGAGCATCAACCCACTACCTACGCCTCAACGTGCAGTCGGCAAGCAAGTCGGGCAGCGGCAAGGTTACGAAGACCGAACTGGAATCGGCTATAAAGATAGCACAAGAGCGTAGGGAGGCGCAAGAATCGTGGAATGCAATGGCAGTGAAAGTGCCTGCACATGCACCATGGGCACCCAACGGATATGCACGACTCATGCAAGCTCTGGCTACAGCCGAGACCGTAGGAGCCAAGCCCACAAAGTCGCTCACACAAGCCGAGGTGAACTCTGCACTGTCTGCTCTGAATGCAGTCATAAACACTATGCGCCCGGGCAACCTGGCCGAACCCGAAGATCTGAATGAACTGCAACCACTGCTCACACAAGCCAAGCGAATACGCAACAAAACCACCGAACTGCGCGAGGCAATAGACTATGCTGACATGGTGGTAGACTATGTGAACAACGGTAGCGGCACACATGACTTCATCGATAAGGCCATATCAGGATTGCAGGAAGCCCTGAAGACTGTGGCCGACCAGATGCCGCAACGACGTAGCGACAATTAATGATGGAATACAAGCCCGCCAGTCACTCATAACGAAACGTGAAGGACGGGGAAATCGACAATAAACGAAGGAACGGGGATGCACACCTTTACAGGATGCATCCCCGTTCTTACTTTTGTTTATCAATCGCTAAGCAATGTTTTTTTTATCAATCGCTAAGCAATGTTTACTTCAGGAATTTGTCGGGCAAGCCTTCGATATTGAACGATACGGTCTTCTGTCCGCTCTTCTCAAATTCTACTACAGCATTACAAATCTTACCACCTTTCTTTAACAACTTCTTGAACTGATTCTTGTAAGAGCCGTCGAAAGTCAGAGAGTTTGACGTGTAGGTATTGTTACCCACAAGAGCGTAGTTGGTTGCACGCCCGTCGTCGATGTTGATTAATACACGCTGCATCTGCAGGTGGTCGACAACGAAGTTTTCGCCCTTAGACGAAAGGAAATAGCGCAAAGCTCCTCTGAAAATCATTGCATTGAGCGATACTACAATAGGGCCGTCCTCGCCTTCAATGGTTTCGCGAGCCTGGCTCACTGCATACTCAATCATTTCGCCAGGAAAGCTACTCTCTTGTTCACCTACAACCCAGCCTGTCTTGTTCTCTTCTTGTGCGGTCATGCTCATTGCAAATGCCAGCGCACAAATTGTACAAATGATTGTTTTCATGACTTAACTTGTTTGATTTGGTTTTTACTTGTCGACGGCAAAGTTACAAAATGTTTCCGTACCAACAATGCTGTTTTTACAAATTATTTTATAATAAGATAAAAAATTATGATAAACTTTTCATATATAATAGCAGACATATCAATTTTTTTTCATACCTTTGCATCCACACAAATGTAAATACAACTGGAAACAACATGAAATTTTTAGCATTATTAGCCTTAATGGCAGCAAGTATGATTTCAATGGCACAACCCCAGGCATCGTTTGATATTGATTTATGGCCCGAAGGGTTGCCCAACAGCAACGGCATAGATAGCACCCAACCATTCGACGATGCACGTCAGAACTTCAAACCGTCAATACGTGTATTCCTGCCCGATGCATCGAAGTCGACCGGTAGGGCTGTGGTATGCTGTCCTGGCGGAGGATACAGCCATCTTGCAACCGACCATGAAGGCTACGATTGGGCACCATTCTTCCTGGAACGTGGCATTGCATTTGTGGTGCTGAAGTACAGAATGCCACGTGGAGTCACTGATGTGCCCATAAGCGATGCCAAGGAAGCAATCCGTATCGTAAGGCAACATGCAACCGAGTGGCATATAGATAAAACCAAGGTGGGCATCATGGGGTCTTCGGCCGGCGGACATCTGGCTTCGACCATAGCTACACACACCGATGCCGACACAGCTCCAAACTTCCAGATTCTTTTCTATCCCGTAATCTCCATGCAACAGGGCATTACCCATCAAGGGTCGCACGACTGCCTGCTCGGACGCAATGCCACGGAAGAACAAAACCAACTGTATAGCAACGCCTCACAGGTAACACCTCAAACCCCGCAGGCAATAATGCTCCTGTCCGACGACGACACTGCAGTGCCATCACAAAACAGCATAGAATACTACATGGCCATGCGTAAGGCAGGAGTGAAATCCACATTGCACGTATATCCTTCTGGCGGACATGGATGGGGCTTTCGTTCCACATTCAGATTCCATACAAGCATGTTGAACGACTTAAGCGACTGGCTGGAAAACCTAAAATTATAAAATACAATATATGAAGACAATAGCACTGATAGTGGCAATGCGAAAAGAGCTTGATTGCCTGAAAACACTACTTACCGACGTAGAGACTCTGACGTCAGACGGATTTAAATATATCATAGGCAAGATGGGAAGCAACCGGTTGATACTCCATCAATGTGGTATGGGAAAAGTGAATGCGGCAGTTGGAGCCTCCGAGCTGATACACAGATTTGCCCCCGACTGCATCATAAGTTCGGGTGTGGCAGGCGGCTTGTGTCCTGAAGCCGGCATCATGCATGTGGTGGCAGCATCAAGTGTGGTATATCACGACTTATATCTTGGCGAAGCTGCCGAGGATGAGCTTGAAAGCCCAATAGAGTGTGATACACAGATGGTTGCAGCTGCAGCCCGACTCAGCCACACGTCTGCCACGCCGATACATATTGGACAAATCTGCACAGGCGACCAGTTTGTGACCGAACGGCCAAAGTTGGACGACATAAAACGTCGACATCCCGAAGGATTGGCTGTCGACATGGAGTCGTGCGCCATTGCTCATGCATGCCGCATTTATGGAGTGCCATTCATCTCGTTCCGCATCATAAGCGACACCATCGGTGCCGAACAACATGTGGAAGAATATGAAAACTTCTGGTCAACCCTTGCCGACAAATCGTTTGGAGTGGTCAGAGAGTTTTTGGAAATGGTGTAACAATAATTGCAACAGTCCTGCTTGTCATCAGTTCTGATAAGCGTCATTCACATATTCTATGGCGCGGTTCACATAGTCTAAAAACGGTTTGGCACTGCGGAATATGTCTAAAGTGTTAGCCACCACGTTTTTATTCATCATAAATTTATTGTCAGGCTTGCAGTAGAGGCAGAAATTGCGCAGGCGAAGATATCGTTCGAAGGGCGAATCGGCAGCAAAGCCGGAGGGTACGCGCCGCAGCGAATTATCTTCGTCGAGCATAAGGTCGGCCTCTTTTGCCCTGTTTATTATGTCCTGGAACTCACCGCCGTCATAGCAAATATCCTCGCGCAGTACCTTCAACACCCGAGGGTCACACATGTAGTCGCCTATGGCCAGCATGTGAGAGTGGGGATATTCGTTGCCCAACCCCGTGCCTACATGGAAATAATAGCCGGAATAGCCCGACTTTTTGCCACCCCTGCAGATGTAAGCCCCCATGTGTATCTTGTATGGGCTTTTATCTTTCGAGAATCTTATGTCACGGTAAATCCTGTACGTGCAATCTTTGGCACACAGGTTCTGTATGGTAGGGTCAAACTGCGATATGCCAAGTATCAGTTCGTCTACTAACGAGTAAAACTCATTCTGTACTCTCAGGTATCGTTCTTTGTTTTGGCCGAACCATGCGCGGTCGTTGTTCTTGTCGAGGTCGGATAAGAACGACACTATTTCTTCAGTCCTATTCATGTATATAATGCTGTCATTAATCTGTTTTGGATGCAAAGTTAATAAATAATTGACTAATTACAACCTGCAATTAATAATTATTTCGTAACTTTGCATCGTTTTTTTAAGTTAAAGCATACAGACGAAGATGATAACAGTAACAAATCTATCCATTCAGTTTGGCAAGCGAGTGCTCTACAAAGATGTCAATCTGAAGTTCACAAATGGTAATATCTACGGAGTGATTGGCGCCAACGGCGCCGGCAAATCCACATTGCTTAAGGCCATCACCGGCGAGCTCGAAACCACTACGGGCAGCATCACGCTGGGTCCGGGCGAGCGTTTGTCGGTGCTGAGTCAGGATCACAACAAATATGACCAATACAACGTGATGGACACCGTGATGATGGGTCACTCGGTGCTTTGGGACATCATGAAAGAGAAGGACGCACTCTACTCCAAGGAGGAATTCACCGAGGCCGACGGGGTGCGCGCCGCCGAGCTTGAAGAGAAGTTTGCCGAACTCGACGGATGGAACGCCGAAAGCAACGCTGCAATACTGCTGAGCGGACTCGGCATCAAGGAAGACCTGCACTACCGCCAGATGTCCGAGCTCTCGGGAAAGGAGAAAGTGCGCGTCATGCTGGCACAAGCCCTCTATGGCAACCCCGACAACCTGCTGCTCGACGAGCCCACCAACGACCTCGACCTCGACACCGTGGAGTGGCTCGAAGACTATCTGGCCAACTTCGAACACACGGTGCTCGTCGTGAGTCACGACCGTCACTTCCTCGATGCAGTATCGACCCACACCGTCGATATCGACTACGGAAAGATAAACCTCTTTGCCGGCAACTACTCGTTCTGGTATGAAAGCAGCCAGCTGGCTCTGCGTCAGGCACAAAACCAAAAGGCTAAGGCCGAAGAGAAACGCAAGGAACTGGAGGAATTCATACGCCGGTTCTCGGCCAATGCAGCCAAGAGCAAGCAAACCACCAGCCGAAAGAAGATGCTCGAAAAGCTCAACGTAGAAGAAATACAACCATCTACACGCAAATACCCAGGCATTATTTTCTCGATGGAACGCGAACCCGGAAACCAAATACTCGAAGTGGAAGGGCTCACCGCCACCGACGACGACGGTACACTGCTCTTCCGCGACCTCTCCTTCAACGTAGAGAAAGGCGAGAAAGTGGTGTTCCTCAGCCACAACCCCCGCGCCATGACTGCCCTGTTCGAGATAATCAACGGCAACCGCACAGCCGACAGCGGCACCTACAAATGGGGCGTGACCATCACCACCGCCTATCTGCCACTCGACAACACAGCCTTCTTCCAAAGCGAGAAAAACCTCGTGGAGTGGCTCTCGCAGTTCGGCGAAGGAAACGATGTGTTCTTCAAGGGATACCTCGGCCGCATGCTCTTCTCGGGCGAAGAAGTGCTGAAAAAGGTGAACGTGCTCTCGGGTGGTGAGAAAATGCGATGCATGATAGCACGCATGCAACTGAAAAACGCCAACTGCCTCATCCTCGACACACCCACCAACCACCTCGACCTCGAGTCGATACAGGCATTCAACAACAACCTGCGCCAGTTCCGCGGCAACATACTATTTGCCAGCCACGACCACGAATTCATACAAACCGTGGCCAACCGAATCATCGAACTCGGCCCGAAGGGACACATCGACAAACTCATGACCTACGACGACTACGTACACTCCGACTCAATTCGCGAGCTGCGCCGCCAGTTGTGGTAAGACAACCAAATCGCTTTTACTATTCTAAGCAAGAATAAAGGAGTTATCTCGATAACTCCTTTTTTTGTTAACTTCCATAACGTCATAAATTATATGTATGTATCCAGAAATGGCTAAAGATGTATGTTAAAAAAAACGAGGATATCCTCGCAGCCCGTTGAGGATATCCTTGCAGCCCGTTGAGGATATCCTCGCAGCCCGTTGAGGATAACCTCGTTTAATATATACAATATATATATGTGTGGAAAAAGAAAAGGAGCGACACTGACGTGCTACTCCCTTCCTGTGTGTGACCCGCTTGGGGCTCGAACCCAAGACCCCCACATTAAAAGTGTGATGCTCTACCAACTGAGCTAGCGAGTCTAACCTTGCTATGAAGCTTTCGATAAAAGTGTTGTAAACGGGTGTTTGGCCCGATGCTTTTTCGTAAGCGGGTGCAAAGTTACGAATTTTTTTGCTATTGGCAATGCGTTTTCTCAAAAAAATGATGTAACTTTGCAAAAATAATAAAAAGGTAGCATAAAACGATAGTAGATAAAGTAAGATAAAACATGTTATTCTGGATTGTAATTGCAATTGTAATAATAGAACTGACGTACGACCTGACGTTGAGTTTCTTGAACATTAGGGCGTCGAAAAATGAGATACCAGAGGTGCTTCGTGGGTTGTATGACGATGCACAGTATGCCCGCCAGCAGGCTTACTTCCGCGACAACAAGCGCATAGGGTTTATATCCACGATGGTCAGCACGCTGTTTGTATTGATGGTTTTCGCTTTTGGCGGATTCGGATGGCTCGACGGCTTGGTGAGCGAATGGACCGACAGCGAGATTCTGCGTGCCCTCTGCTTCTTCGGTTTGCTGGGAGCAGTGGGGTGGGTGGTGTCGTTGCCTATCGACCTCTACGACACATTCGTCATCGAGCAACGCTATGGATTCAACACTACTACATGGCGCACATACATACTCGACACCCTGAAAAGCCTCGGACTTAGCATCGTGCTCGGTGGTGGATTGCTGTCGCTCGTGGTGTGGATATATGGCATGTGGCCGCAGTGGTTCTGGCTCATCGCTTGGGGTGTGATGACGCTCATAACCACCGTGTTGCAATACTTCTATTCGGTGCTGCTCGTGCCGCTGTTCAACAAGCAGACACCCCTGCCCAATGGCGAACTGCGCACCGCCATCGAGGAGTTTGCACGCAAGGTTGACTTCAATCTGAAAAACATTTACGTAATCGACGGCTCGCGGCGCTCAACCCATGCTAATGCTTATTTCACTGGCTTCGGTCGTCAGAAGCGGGTAGTGCTCTACGATACCCTCATCGAGCAACTAACCACCGACGAAATCGTGGGGGTGCTTGCTCACGAGATTGGTCACTACAAGCATCACCATATCCTCCAGTCAATGCTCACCGGTGTGCTTACTTCGCTCGTCACTTTTTATCTGCTCGGACTCTGTCTCGACAGTGTTCAGCTGGCGCAAGCCGCTGGTTGTGAGGCACCATCGTTCCATGTCAACCTCACGATATTCTCGTTGCTTTATACCCCGCTGTCGATGCTGCTCGGAGTAGTATCGAGCATACGTTCACGCCACAACGAGCGGCAAGCCGACCACTTTGCAAAGCAGCATGGGGTGGGAGAGAGCGAAGCATCGGCATTGAAAAAGATGTCGGCCAAGAGCCTTGCCAACCTCACACCACACCCCGTGGTGGTATTCACCAGCTATTCGCATCCCACACTTGCTGAGCGTGTGACCGCATTAATGGCTCGTTAGCAGGCCGAAGCACTGCTATCAACTCAAATGAAGGCCGTTCCTTATTGTAGGACTTTCCAACTTGTCATCCCGAGCGCAGCGAGAGGATCTGTGACAGGCCGAAGGACTGCTGTCAACTCTCTTTATACAAAAAATCATCAAATAATTTGGATAATACAAAAAACATCCTTATCTTTGCAACGGAATCGCAACGAGGCGATGCCGAAGTAATTTTTTTTTATTAAACAATAAAAACTAAAACATTATGAAAAAAATCACAATCCTTTCGTTGCTTATCATTGTAACGACCACGATTCAAGCTCAAACCTTTTATGGTTCTGGCGTCTATCTCAATGCCGACCCTGATGGCGCGGTATTCGATCTCTCCAATCCCGACTTGTATGATGGGTTTGTACTAAAAGTAAAGGATGCATCGGGCAATGTAGTAGTTGACCTCGGTGCAATACTCCAATCTGTTATGTCTGGTAGTACGGGTACTTATACGGTATCGTATGCCAGTTATCTCGGCATTGATTGTTCTCCATTAACAACCTATTCTTTTACGTATCAGACTCAGTATTATGTAGATTATTATTTCCCATCTACATGGCAGTTCGACTATTATACGCATAATCCCTATACAACTATAGGTATCAATCTCTATCTTTATGATGAAGATGATAATCACATGGGATTATATAAAATAGGAAACCCTGTATATGCTCACATAGAGTATAGCACGCACTGGCATTGCTATGGAATTGGCGGAACATCAACTCTTCTCATTCCTTTTATAAAGAGAGTAAACTCTATTTATTATATTCAGCCTACATGGCAATATGAGGATTTGTTCTATGATCATTTTAATGATGGCGTGGGCAGTTTTATGGAGTCCATCGACCATGTAAAATTGGGAGTGTCGTTCAGGGATTAATCATGAGAGGGTGTGTCAGAATCAAGGAAGTCGCCCTTTGTGGGGCGAAAAAACTTGCAAGTCTTAACAAATTATCCAAATAGTACCATCCGAGAATCAATTTGTATATTTGATGAGATTTTGTGAGATTCTCTGCGGGGCACACTCACTCATTTTTGACACACCCTCATACTTCATTGTACTATGCGTAAATATATTTTGCCTTTTTTATTTTTTTTATCTATCAGCTCTTATTCCTACGACTTCGAGGTTAATGGTTTTTACTATAATTTCGTTGACGGAGAAATGTGGGACGTTGATTATCCTTGTGTCGAAATAACGTATGACAAAACGATTAGCTGGAAGGAGTTGAGAGAAAAAAATGCGTCAATCAAGTCTTTAACTATCCCCGACACGGTCCGTTATGACGGAATTCTTTATCGTGTAATAGGAATAGGTATGAGTGCTTTTTCGCAATGTCCGGCACTGTCTTCATTAACACTGCCCGAGGGGTTAATCTATATTGACGACAATGCATTCTCTGGACGAAAACCTCTCAGTTCTATTACTATCCCAAATTCCGTTACTACTATAGGTAATTATGCTTTCAGCGAGTGCGCCAATCTACGGTCCGTATATATCCCTGATGACGTATTTTATTTAGGAATGGGAGCCTTTGAGGAATGTAAAAGGCTGCAGACTGTGCATTTGCCTCCGGGCATTACATCTATACCATCATCTCTTTTTAGTGGATGTGAAGCGTTGGACCAAGTAAATATACCCGAAGGAGTGACCTCTATAGGAGCAACGGCATTTGTTGGTTGTAGAATAAATTCGCTGAAATTGCCAAATACACTGAAACGAATCGATATGAATGCTTTTGCGATGTGTCTTCAATTAGAGTCCTTACACTTGCCAGACGGTCTGAAAGAAATAGGTGCCGGAGTTTTTAAATTTTGTAGCAGACTATCCCATTTAGATATTCCAGAAAGTGTTGATTATATAGGTAGAGAGGCTTTTTTTTTATGTGGAATACAGTCTTTCACGTCACCAGCTGCATTGTCGGTGATTGGTGAATACACTTTTCATTATGCAGGTATTAATACTCTAACTATAATGCCCAATATCACCTCCATTAAACAGTCTGCATTTGAATGCTGTGAAAATTTAAAGACTGTGAGGATAGAAGGTGGGGAAGTGGAACTCGATAGAAATGTTTTTGTAGGCTGCCATGCCATTAGCGACATCTATTGTCTGACCGATGGTGTACCCAAAGCAGACTCTCTTGCTTTTGCGAAGTATGAGCTTATAAAAAATAATAATGATTTTATGAGATATATAATAGGTCAATGCATTAGCCCCACTGGCATCGCTGAGCAAGCCACCCTTCATGTCCACAAATCCCTGCTCAACCGCTTCAAGAACACCTATCCCTGGAGCGAGTTCAAGTCGATAGTAGCCATAGAGGACGAGACAGCCATCGGTCCCATAGCCATTAACGATGAATCGTCGTCCACCCGCAGGGTCTACGACCTCGTAGGTCGTCTGCGACGTGCTGCCCAGCCAGGGCTGAATGTCATCGTGGGCGGCGATGGCCGCAGCCGCAAGGTGATGGTTAAGTGAGTGCAGAGCCAAACATGTTTGAGCTATGCCGAACGTGAATCACCAAGACGGAGTCACGGTGATGGTAAAGTGAGAGCATCCGCATAGATTTGTATCCTTCTTCTTTCCTCCAATTACTCCTTAGAGAGTCGAAGGGGTGGATGTTTATCGCATCATGTAGTGAGTAAAGAAAAATATGGTAGTTCATCGAACTGGCGTTCTATCACGTTAAAACTGATATAAAAGCTGCAAAAAACAATGGTTGCAGCTTTTTTCATAGAAAAAAGGAGGCGCTAATCGTTTATTTTTCGTACCTTTGCCCACTCAAAACCACATGACATCATAACCTCAAATAAGTTAGAAGATTTGGATAATCAGATGTATGCGCCCATCTACGAGGCGTTAGTAGAGTTTCGGAGGAACCGCGTGGTGCCCTTCGATGTGCCTGGCCACAAGCGCGGCCGCGGCAATCCTGAGTTGGTGAAGTTGCTCGGCAAGCAGTGTGTGGAACTCGACGTGAACTCCATGAAACCGCTCGACAACCTCTGTCACCCAATATCTGTGATAAAAGAGGCCGAAGACCTGGCTGCCGAGGCATTCGGGGCAGCACATGCCTTCCTCATGGTGGGTGGAACGACATCGGCCGTGCAAACCATGGTGCTCACTGCTTCGAAGAAGGGCGAGAAGATAATACTGCCACGCAACGTGCACCGCAGTGTCATCAATGCTCTGGTTATAAACGGAGCAACCCCTATATATGTCAACCCTGATGTCGACAACCGCCTGGGTATAGCTCTCGGCATGAAGATATCGCAGGTGGAGAAGGCCATTGAGGAAAACCCCGATGCAGTGGCCATACTTGTCAACAACCCGAAGTACTATGGGATCTGTTCCAACTTGAAACTCATCGTAGAACTGGCACACGAGCACAACATGCTGGTACTGGTCGACGAGGCTCACGGCACCCACTTCTACTTCAGCGACGACATGCCGCTGAGCGCCATGGCTGCCGGGGCCGACATGTCGTGTGTGTCGATGCACAAATCGGGCGGAAGCCTTACCCAAAGTAGCATATTGCTGACCAACTCGACCGTAGGACCTGGATATGTGCGTCAGGTCATCAACCTCACACAAACTACCAGCGCATCATACCTCCTGTTGGCATCGCTCGACATATCGCGGCGCAACTTGGCATTGCGCGGACGCGAGGCATTCAAGGAAGTGTTAGCCATGGCTGAATATGCCCGTACCGAGATAAACAACATAGGCGACTACTATGCTTATGGTCCCGAACTCATCAACGGCGACTCCATCTACGACTTCGACAAGACAAAACTTACCGTCTTCACCCTCGATGTGGGATTGGCAGGCATCGAAGTCTACGACCTGTTGCGCGATGAATACGACATACAGATGGAACTGGGAGATATAGGCAACACGCTGGCATACATATCTATAGGCGATCGCATGCGCGAGATAGAACGCCTGGTGAGTGCCCTCTACGACATACGTCGTCGCTTCAAGCGCTCACGTAGTGGCCTGTTCGACCATGAATATATCAACCCATCGATCGTGATGAGTCCGCAAGAGGCATTCTATGCTCCGAAAGAAGAGATGATACCGATACGTGAAACCAACGGCCGTATCTGTACGGAGTTTGTGATGAGCTATCCTCCAGGCATACCTATACTGGCACCGGGCGAGCGTATCACACAGGAAATCATCGACTACATACTCTATGCCAAGGAGAAAGGATGCTCAATGACCGGCCCCGAGGACCCCAAGATTGAACGGCTGAACGTGATAAAAGAAGCAACGATATATTAAAAAACCACAACGTCATGTGGACATATGTGCCGGATGGCTATTATATATTATCAATTAACTATTATATATTATTATCAATCAGATGGATTTATGGTTTTCTGAACCCCACACCGAGAATGTGAAGTTTTCGGTGAAGGTCGACAAACACATCTTCTCTGAAGAAAACGACCACAATCGCATTGATATCTTCGAGTCGCCCGAATACGGCAGGGTGCTCACCGCCGACGGATATATAGTCATGACCGAGCGCGACGAGTTTATATACCACGAAATGATGACCCACATACCGATGGCTGTGCACCCTAACCCGCAGAAGATTCTGGTGTTTGGTGCAGGCGATGGCGGTGTGGTGCGCGAGTTGCTGAAATATCCCGAGGTAGAACGCATCGACATGGTGGAAGTGAATGTGGGAGTGGTGGAAGCCGCAAAGCGCTACCTGCCATTCTCGGCAAGCGGACTCGACAACCCCAAGGTGACTATCTACACGCAAAATGCACTGAGATATGTGCGCCACATCGTGGGTGAATATGATGTCATCATTGTCGACTCGGCCGGATTCTACGGACCTGGTGAGAGTTTGCTGTCGCGCGAATTCTATGGCTCATGCTACAAAGCCCTGAAGGAAGACGGCATCATGGTCAACCAACATCAGTCGCCATTCTATGCTGACGACCGTACCGAAACACAGAAAGCACACAAGCGCATCGTGGAGTGCTTCCCGATAAGCCGTGTATATCAGGCACACATACCATCATATCCATCGGGCTACTGGCTCTTCGGTTTTGCTTCGAAGAAGTATCACCCTGTGAACGACATGAATGCCGAGCGTTGGGACGCACGTGGCATTGAGACCAACTACTACACAACCCACCTCCATCGCGGATGCTTTGCACTGCCTGCATATGTGGAGAAAATGCTTTCAAAGGTAGAATGATGAAACCAAATATAGAGACATTCATAGGCTGTGATGCCAGTTTCGACGATGCAAGCATCGTGCTTTTCGGTGCACCGTTCGATTCCACAACCAGCTATAGGCCTGGTGCTCGCTTCGGCAGTGCTGCCATACGTCATGAGTCGTATGGTCTTGAGACCTATTCGCCATACCTTGATCGTGACCTCGAAGACATCAGCGTGTTCGATTCGGGCGATATAGAACTGCCAATGGGTTCGGCCGAG
>JAFUSD010000017.1 GCA_017480685.1 Bacteroidaceae bacterium | reverse complement strand
TGCCATCAACTACAACCGCGACATCGAGATATTCCCCGTGCTCAACGCCCTGTTCGAAGGCATCTACGGCGAAAACCCCTACAAGTCGCCAACCGACATGGGTGTCAACATGGTGGGATTCTGCATCAGCGACGACGAAGTGTGTCAAGATGCATCGAAGAACGAAATCATACGCCGATACTACACAGCACTCAACCGGCTGGCCAACGGCGAAGGAACCGACAGCGAAGTGAGCAAGATTGCACTGCTGTTCAAGCAGGCAGGCATCAACAGCGCATACCGCAAAACCACCGTTGCAGCCAAAGAACGCAAAGAGCAGTCGCTGGGAAAGAGGGCTGCAGCTGCCATCGAACTGGCCGACGGAACCATCATCACATCCGAAGAGAGTCAGCTGCTCGGCCCCAGCGCAGCACTCATACTCAATGCCACGAAGTATCTCGCAGGCATCGACCACAACCTCAAACTCATCCCGCAGGAACTCATCGAGCCCATACAGAAGACCAAGACCGAATACCTGGGTGGCAACAACCCACGCCTCCATACCGACGAAGTGCTCGTAGCATTGTCGGTGCTCAGTCCACACGACTCCAACTGCCGACTGGCACTGCAACACCTGCCCGAACTGAGAGGATGTCAGGCACACTGCACCGTGATGCTGAGCGAAGTGGACCAAAAGATATTCAAGAAACTCGGAGTGGGACTGACATGCGACCCCGTACACAAAAGTCGCTAAACACACACACTGCTCCAGAGCCTAATACATCTACATGGCTATACACATACAACATAACATACTACACATTGTGACCATCATCATAGCTCTGATGATGGTCGCACCATCTGTGCAAGCCGGCAAGAAGAAGACGAAAAAGTCGCAGCCCGACCCATACGCCATGCTCGAGCCCGACAAGCCGGCAGCCAACTACAAGGCACAGACCGACACACAACTCAACACACCGCGACAGCCACAAATACACCAATTCGTCAACATCACCAACCACATGCACGGCATCGATGTGAGCCACTATCAGGGACGTATCGACTGGGCACGAGTGGCAAAAAGCGGAAGTGCAGGATATGTGTATCTGAAAGCAACAGAATCGAACACACTGGTCGACGATACATACGACTACAACCTTCGCGAGGCACAGCGCCACGGACTGAAAGTGGGCAGCTACCACTTCTTCCGACCGGGAGTCAGCGCCTCGGCACAATTCGAGAACTTCAGGCGAACCGTGAACAAACGCCACCAAGACCTGCTCCCACTCATCGACGTTGAAGTAACAGGCGGAGTGGCAGTTGCAACCATGCATGCCCGACTGCAGGAGTTTCTGAAACTCGTGACCAACGAATACGGCCAACGACCCATCATCTACACCGGCAAGAACTTCTACAACAAGTACTTCGCCCCCTACCCCAACTTCAAGGCATACAAGTTCATGATTGCCCAATACACACCGCAAGAAGAGCCCTACCTCAACGGCGGCGACGACTATCTCATATGGCAATACACGGGTCACGGACGCGTGGATGGCATCAAGGGCGATGTTGACCAAAGCCGATTCGTGGGCCGACACACCATCCACGACATAATATACCATAAATAATGCTGCCGCAAAATCATAACAGACAGACGATAATACAAAAAAACTTATAAAGTATATACCAATGAGAGCACATCTGTTGAATAATTGTATATGGATGAAGACACACGTACTGACTCTACTTCTATGCATAAACGTCTGCACACTCAAAGCACAGCAAGTGGAATATACACAAGCCGATAGCATTCGCATAGAGAGCATTCTGAAGCAAGCCAAAGGAAAAGTGCCACTTGAAGAAGCCATGATATGGTTCGGTCGGCAGTTCCTCGGAGTGCCATACGTGGCTCACACACTTGAGGAAGGCTCGACAGAACACCTTATTATTAATACACGCGCGTTGGACTGCACCACATTTGTCGAGACCGTTTTATCGCTCTACCTCTGTCACAAATACGGAAAGACAACATTTGATGCATACTGCAACCACCTGCGCAAAATAAGATACAGACACGGAGAGATGACCGACTACACCTCGCGCCTGCACTACTTCACATGGTGGGGCGAGGACAATGAACGCATGGGACTTTTGAAAAACATCAGCACCGATGCATTTCCATTTACTGAAACCCAACGACTCAACATCAACTACATGTCGACACACCCTTCGCTCTACAAGCATCTGAAGTCGAACCCTCGATTTGTCAGCACCATTGCACAACTTGAGCACGAAAGCAACGGACGGACATACCGATACATACCCAAGGCCTTGCTCAATCGCGGACAGAAAGAACTAAGTTGCATACACACTGGCGACATCATGGCCATCATCACCAATAAAGCAGGACTCGACACCTCACACATCGGAATCGCCATATGGCAAGACGGCAAGTTGCACATGATGCATGCTTCGTCGCTCTATAAGAAAGTGGTCATCGACTCCAAGACATTCTACGACTACACTCAGCAACAGACATCGCAACTCGGAATCCGTCTGTTCAGACCATGACCAGCCTCCCACTTGCACCATCCTTCCTTGAAGAGCGGGCGAGGGGATTTGCTTGAAAGAAAAGTAGCCCGATAGTGGGCCTCATAACCGTTTTTATAAATCCAACCAAAAAACAATGAAACGTAACTCAATCTCTCTCGTTGCTGCCTCGATGGCTGCAACATTGTGGACTGCGGTTCTCCATGCCGAGCCCACCGACACAATCAATGGAGGAAGAATTAACACAGTAGTGGTGACAGGCACACGCAGTGCCTCGGATGTACGACATCTACCTCTGACCATCACCACGGTTGACCGCAACACCCTTACGGCCAACGAACGACAAAACATCCTTCCCACACTCATGGAACAGGTTCCCGGCCTCATGGTCACCTCGCGTGGTGTGATGGGCTATGGTGTGAGCACCGGAGCTGCTGGCGGCATCAACGTGCGCGGCCTCTCGTCGGGCAGCGGACAGGTGATGGTGCTCATCGACGGACACCCGCAATACAACGGTGTGTATGGACACAGCATAGCCGACAGCTATCAGACTCTGATGGCCGAACGTGTGGAAGTGATGCGATCTCCTGCCTCGATGCTCTATGGCTCAAACGCTATGGGCGGAGTGGTGAATATCGTTACAAGGAAGATGAATACCGACGGTTCACACACCACCCTCAACGCTGGTGGCGGCAGCTACGGAACCGTGCAGGTGGAAGCTGCCAACCAAAGTCGCATCGGTAGGCTGTCTACTACAACGGCAGCTCAATACAGCCGCAGCGACAACCACCGTCCGAACATGAAGTTCGAGCAGTATGGTGGTTACGTGAAACTGAACTACGATCTCTCCGACCACTGGAATGTGTATGGAGATTTAGACCTCACTCACTTCAATGCCAGCAATCCTGGCACTGTCAGCCAACCGAAACTTGAAAACAAACAATGGATTACGCGCGGTGCTGCAAGCCTCGTGCTCGAAAATCATTTCAGTGGCACGAACGGCGCGCTGAGCGTGTACGACAACTTTGGCCGACACAAGATAAACGATGGATATGATGTGGGCGGCACTCCACAGACCGACCTCTTCCGCTCGAAGGATGCCGTGGCTGGTGTCTCGTTGTGGCAGACGATAAACCTGTTTGAAGGTAACCACACCACTATCGGTGCCGACTATCAACACATCTACGGACGTGCATACTACACCGACCGCCAGACAAACGCCATCGTGACTACTCCGCGCCGACTGATGCAGAGCGCTCATGCCCATGAGAACGAGGTGGCTGGTTATATAGACGTGCGTCAAGACATCACCGACTGGCTCACCCTCGATGCCGGCATCCGCTACGACCACCACTCCACCGCTGGCGGCGAATGGGTTCCGCAAGGCGGATTTGTGGTTCGCCCCGTGGCAAATGGCGAACTGAAAGGCTCGATAAGCAAGGGATTCCGCAACCCCAACACGCGCGAGATGTATCTCTACGGTACTGCTAACCACGAAACACTACAGGCTGAGAGCATGGTGAGCTATGAAGTAGCATGGAGTCAGCGCCTCGTAGGCGGTCGTCTGCACTACGGCATCAACCTCTTCATCATCGACGGCAAGAACCTGATACAACCTGTTGCAGGCAAGAATATCAATTCGGGCGAATTTAACAATCGCGGCGTGGAGCTCGAAGCATCGTATCGCATCAACAGCAATTGGAGCGTGAACACCAACCACAGTTTCCTCCACATGCACAGTCCGCTCGTTGCATCTCCTAAATACAAGGGTTACTTCGGCGGTATGTTCACCAGCGGAGCCTTCAATGCCAACGTAGGTGTGCAGCAAGTATGCGGACTCTATACATCGAACGGTGCCAACGCTGAGAAAGAGACATTCACCCTACTCAATGCCACAGTGGGCTACCGCGTGAGTCCCCTACTCCGTCTCTGGGTGAAAGGCGACAACTTGCTGGCTCAGAAATATGAAGTGAACGCCGGCTACCCCATGCCTCGCGCTACGGTGATGGGCGGATTCCAGTTGGAGTTTTAACCTAAAAGCATATAAAGCATTTCCTTTACACCAGTGGAATAACAAACGTCTAACTATTATAGAGGAAATCGGTCATTAACGTCAGGTGATATCATGTGCTGATGACAGATTAAGGCTAAAATCGAAAGAACCCCGAAAGTCAATCAAGAGACTTTCGGGGTTCTATTTTATATCATCACGTCTGCAAATGGTGTCAGAGGCTGTCGACTACGATTTTGCAGAGTTGCTCGAGGTTTTTGGCATCGATGTCGTCGAAGGTGTTGAGGTTGGTGCTGTCGATATCGAGCACACCGATTACATCGCCGTCAGGGTTGAACATAGGCACAACAATCTCGGAACGCGAGAGGCTGCTGCATGCGATGTGACCTGGGAACTGCTCTACATCGGGCACCACTTGAGTCTTGCCTTCCTTCCATGCAGTGCCGCATACGCCACGGCCGTAGGGAATCTTGAAGCAGGCGGTGGTGCCTTGGAAGGGACCGAGATGGAGGTAGCCGGGTTCTTCGCTCACGAGGTAGAAGCCTATCCAGAAGAATGGGAAGGCTTCGCGTATGGCAGCGGTTGTGTTGGCCAGGATGCTTACGTGGTCGTGTTCGCCAGAGATGAGGGTCTTGAGGTCGGCGAGGAGTTGTGTGTAGGTTTCTTGTTTGGTCATATTATAGCTTGACGGCAAGGCCGAACCTTGCCGCACTAACACTTGATGATATTTACATGATTGATAATAGGAATTGCTGTACTTATATTATCATTTACAGTTTGTCGAGTACTATCTTTATCAGGTCGCCGATCTGGTTTTTGTAGCTTGCGTTGGCATCGTGGGCAATGCGGTTTGCAATGACCATGCACACGGTGAGTGCCCGATGACCGAGGTGACGGCTGAGGCCAGCAAGTGCAGCGCTTTCCATCTCGAAGTTGGTGATGCGGTAGCCATGCCAGTCGAAAGAGCATATCTTTTCGTTGCGTTCGGGGTCGGCAAGCGGTATGCGCAGGCGACGACCTT
>JAFUSD010000200.1 GCA_017480685.1 Bacteroidaceae bacterium | reverse complement strand
GTGTCTACACATCGATGGAATCGTCGCTGTCCCAGTTCGGTGAGCAGCTCGGTGAGGTAGGCATGGTTCATGAGGGGTTCGCCGCCACAGAGGGTCACTCCGCCGCCGCTGTCTTCCATCACCTTGCGTTCCTTCTCTATCACCTCCATCAGTTCGTCCATAGCCCACTGCCTGCCGCCGAACTTCATGGCCAGTGTGGGGCACACCTCTTCGCAGTGGCGGCACTGCTGGCACAGGTTTTCGTCGGCATGAATGCCGTCGGGGGTGAGGGTGAGTGCCCGTGCGGGACCTTCATCGACGCAGGTCTTGCAGCCTATACACTTTTTCTTTGTGTACATGCGCTGGGGCCTTGGGTCGATGCCCTCGGGGTTGTGACACCACACACAGTGTAGCGGACAACCTTTCAGAAAAATGGTGGTCCTGATGCCAGGACCATCATTTATCGAGAAACGTTTTATGTCGAATATCAGGTTCTGATTCGTCATGTCGGTCGCTTAGAATTCTTCGTTGGCTGTGCGAGCGATGATTTCGTTCTGCAGCTGCGAGGTCATGTCGTTGAAGTAGTCGCTGTATCCAGCCACACGCACGAGCAGGTCCTTATACTGGTCGGGGTGCTTCTGTGCGTCGAGCAGGGTGTCGGTATCCACGATGTTGAACTGGATGTGGTGTCCTCCCAGCGAGAAGTAAGTGCGGATGAGGCTTGCCAGCTTCTTGAGGTCTTCCTCGCGTTTCATGAGGCTCGGCACGAATCGCACGTTGAGCAATGTGCCGCCGCTCTTTGTCTGGTCGAGCTTGCCGAGCGACTTGATGACCGAGGTCGGTCCTTGCGAGTCGGCTCCGTGTGACGGACTTGTGCCGTCGCTGATTGCAAACTTGGCGAACCGTCCGTTAGGTGTGGCTTGGCACACACTGCCGAAGTAGTTGTGGCATGTGGTCGAGAGCATGTTGAGCTGAGTCTTGCCGCCGCGGGTGTTTGGCCTTCCTTCGATGGCATCGACCAGGTCGTCGTATATGCGTACGGCGATTGAGTCGGCATATTCGTCGTCGTTTCCGAAGAACGGAGTGTGGTTGACGATGTATTGGCGGAACTTCTCTTCGCCCACGAAGTTGCCCTCGATGGCATGCAGCAGTTCGTCCATCGTGAACCGGTGGTCTTCGAAGATGTGTTTCTTCATTGTGGTGAAGCAGTCGGTGAGGGTGCCGAGGCCGGTACACTGTATGTATGTGGTGTTGTAGCGTGCACCGCCGCTGTAGTAGTCCTTACCCTTCACGATGCAGTCGTCGATGAACAGGCTGAGGAATGTGGCCGGAGCGTAGAGCGAGAACATGCGCTCGATGTAGTTGTTGACGGCCAGCTTCATGTTGACGAAATACACCATCTGGCGGTGCCATGCGTCGTACATCTGTTCGAATGTGGTGAATGTGCGTGGGTCGCCTGTCTCGAGTCCGAGCCGCTTGCCGGTCACGGGGTCGATGCCGTTGTGCAGTGCTATCTCGAGTATCTTTGGTGTGTTGAGGTATCCGGTGAGCAGGTATGCTTCCTTTCCGAATGCACCCACCTCGATACATCCCGAGCATCCGCCCTCGTTGGCATCTTCGCGGCTCTTGCCCTGGCGCATGAGTTCCTTGGTGTAGATGTCGGGGTTGAACACCGACGGGTAGCCGTGGCCTTGACGTATGACGCGGCATCCGGCCAGCAGGAACTCGTCGGGGGTCACCTTGCTGATGTGGATGGAGAGGCCCGGCTGCAGTTCGTGCAGTTCTTCCTGAATCTCGAGAATCATGTACGACAGTTCGTTGCTACCGTCTTTGCCGTCGCGTGTGATACCGCCTATGTTTATGTTGGTGAAGTCGTTGTATGTGCCCGACTCCAGTGCTGTGATTCCTACCTTTGGAGGTGCCGGCTGGTTGTTGAATTTTATCCAGAGGCAGCTGATGAGTTCCTTGGCGCGGTCGCGGGTCATGGTGCCCTCTTCCACCTCTTTCTGGTAGAAGGGGTAGAGATGCTGGTCGATGTGTCCCGGGTTCATAGAGTCCCATCCGTTGAGTTCGGTCACTGTGCCGAGGTGTACGAACCAGTACATCTGGATGGCTTCCCACATGTCGCGTGGTGCATGTGCCGGAACCCAGCGACACACGTCGGCAATCTTCTCCAGTTCGGCCTTGCGCTGAGGGTCGGCCGTCTTGGCTGCCATCTGCTCAGCCAGCTCTGCATGGCGCTCGGCAAACAGTATTGCGGCATCGCACGAGATGTCCATTGCCTCCAGCTCCTGCTGCTTGTCGGTGGCCTCAGGGTCGTTTATGTAATCGAGTTTCTCAATCTGCTCCTTTATCATCTGCTTGCAGTCGAGCAGTCCGCGGTGATACATCTTGCCGTCCATGGCCGTGTGTCCGGCAGCACGCTGCTCCATGAATTCGGTGAACACACCTGCATGGTAGGCCTCTTCCCACTCCTTCGACACATGGTTGAAGATGCGCTCGCGCTGGGTCTTGCCCTTCCAGTAGGGTATCACCTCGCGCTCGTAGGTGTCGATATCGGCCTGGCTGATGTGGTATGGCTGCAGTTCGCGTGTGTCGAGCACATGCAGGTCCTCCACCGAGTGGCACGTCAGTTCGGGGAATGTAGGCACAGCCTTCGGCACCGGGCCGCGTTCGCCCACGATGAGCTCGTCGTCGCCTATATAGATGGTTTTCTTCTTGCAGATTTCGTAGAAGTTCTTGGCACGCAGCACGGCAATAGGCCACTTGCCCTCGTTCTCCTTGTAGAATGCGGTTTCAATCAGTGCACGTTCGATAGTCAGTGTAGTAGGGGTTTCAAGGCTCTGCTTGTGCAGGCGCTTGATTCGTTCGTTCATTCCGCCGTCGTTGGCAGGATACTTTAGTGGAAAATTCATATTGTCTTAGTTTTTTATGTCTGTTAAATGCATAATACGCTGCAAAGTTACAGCAAAGAAACGGAATGACAAAATAAATTAACATTTATTTCATCATTCCATCATGTCGATACTGATAATATCAGAGGAATTAGTTTTTTGCTGCTCCGATAATCTCGTCTTTGCTGAAAGCCACGGCCAGATTTTCGTTGATGTAGTCGATTCCGAATCCGAGGATGTTGTTCAGCTGTCCGTTGTTGTATTTGTCGGCAAGGAAGGGGATGATACCACCAACCAACTGTTGCAGCACCTCGGTGTCGCCACCCGAGCCCGCGAAGCAAAGCGGACGGTTGCCGCGTGCTATGGCGTCGCGACCAATCCAGTCGTAGCTGCCGCTTTGGAAGTGGGGTGTGGCAACAAGTTCGGCGATGTAACCTATTTGTCCCTTATAGACAATGAACGACAGCGACTTAGCTTCTTCGCTTAGGCATGTTTGCAACATGCGGTCAATCCATTTATGCAGTCGTGAATAGATTAATGGGGTGTTGAATGGCGGAACTGGTGTCAGTTTGAAACGCTCGGCGAGGTACAGCATCATGTCCAGCGCCTTTTCTATGTCGCGCCCCGACTTCTCCGTTTCCTTCATGTCGAGCTTCAGTATCAATCGCTGCGACATAATCGACAGGCCTTTACATACAGGTTTGTCGGCTCCGAAGGCTTGCAGGTCGGTTGCAAACTCTTCGGTCATGCGGCCTTCGGCATCGAAATACGGGTTGTCTTCGGACACAACAAACCACATCCTTATGCACATCTCGCCTTTTTCAAACAACTGGCTGTCGCGACGGACGGTATTGTAGAAGATGTCGAAGGTCTCTTGTTTGTAATCGAAGGTGTAGTAGGTGGGTAGGTGAGTTGCCGTTACTTCTGCTTCGGGCAGGAAGCGGTGCAGAAACCCTTCCATCTTGCGCTTGTAATGGTTGGGTTGGACGAAGGACTCGTAGTATGAGATGGGGATGAAGGTAATCAATGTGAATACAAACGGAATGAGTGAGCATTGCAGCAACAGAATCACACGATCGAGGTTGTCTTTGTCGTTTTCTTGTTGAAATATAAGCACAAACATCAATACCGAACACAGTGCACCTAAGATGAGAGTGAGCGGAATGACCTTGAGTGCCCACTCGCGTTTGGATGAAAACAGGGCTTTGTGTCCCTTCATCCATCTTTTCAGAATATCATATCGGCTTGTGGTGCCGCCGTCGAAATACGTTATCATTATTTTATTTACGATTTGACGATTTACTATTTACGATTTATGTACTATTTAGCTATTTAGCTATTTCCTTCCGGATGGCACTCCCTCCCCATAAAGGGGGAGGGCTGTGGAGAGGGTCTATTCCCCTCCTTGGGAGGGGTTAGGGGAGGTTATTTCCATCCGGTTGGCACTCCCTCCCCATAAAGGGGTAGATGCCCAAAGGACGGAGAGGGTCTGTCCTTTTTTCTTCACTTTCGCTTGCAAATTTACGAAATAATAATAAATAAGGTGTCGTTTATTAAGAATAATTAGCAATTGTGAAGTAAATAATGCATGAATGGCACGGGTTTTGCCATGGCTGATTACAACGCGTGTGCTTCTGCACCTTTTTGCGAGGATATCCTCACAGGGCGTTGACGATATCCTCACAAGGTGTTGACGATATCCTCACAGGGCGTTGAGGATATCCTCATTTTCCGGCGTGCCTATAAGTGTATGCAATGCCATGCTTGCTGAGCCAGATTTGATGTGGTGCCTGCATGCGGGGAAAAGGTCTGCCCAAATTGCGTGATTTTTTATGTTTTATGCTTTGCATGTGATGAAAAATTACTAACTTTGCAAGTTGGAAGACGAATAATGAAGAAATGAAAGACGATAATCGATGACATTCAAATACGACATAGTAGTGATTGGCGCGGGACATGCCGGCTGTGAGGCCGCATCGGCTGCTGCACGTATGGGAGCACGTACCTGCCTGGTGACGATGGACATGAACAAGATTGCACAGATGTCGTGCAATCCGGCTGTCGGAGGCATTGCCAAGGGGCAAATTGTGCGCGAAGTGGATGCACTGGGCGGCATGATGGGCATCGTGACCGACCGCTGCAGCCTCCAGTTCCGTATGCTCAACCTGTCGAAAGGACCGGCGGTGTGGAGCCCTCGCGCACAGTGCGACCGTGGAAAATTCATCTGGGCATGGCGCGAGATACTGGAGAACACGCCCAACCTCAACATCTGGCAAGACCAGGTGTCGGAACTCATGGTCGAAGACGGCGAGGTGAGAGGCGTGCGCACCATCTGGGGTGTTGAGATTCAGGCACGTTGCGTGGTACTCACTGCCGGCACATTCCTCGGCGGATTGATGCACATAGGGCGCAAGCAGATACCCGGCGGACGCATAAGCGAACCGGCTGTCGATGGACTCACCGAGTCGATTACACGTCACGGAATAAGGGCCGGACGCATGAAAACCGGCACACCGGTGAGGATAGACCGCCGCAGCGTCGATTTCAGTCAGGCCGACCGGCAGGACGGCGACGTAGGTTGGCATCACTTCTCGTTCATGGATGTGGAACACACGCTGGAACAACTGCCATGCTGGATGTTCAAGACCAACAGCGCAGTGCACGACATACTGCGCTCCGGCCTCAAAGACTCGCCCCTCTACAACGGACAGATACAGAGCATAGGCCCACGATACTGTCCAAGCATCGAGACAAAACTCCACACATTCCCCGACAAAGACGAGCACCAGCTCTTCCTCGAACCCGAAGGCGAAACAACCAACGAGATGTATCTCAACGGATTCTCGTCGTCGCTACCTATCGACATACAAATCAACGCCCTGCGACAGATCCCGGCACTGCGCAACGTGGAGGTCTATCGGCCGGGCTATGCAATCGAATACGACTACTTCGACCCCACACAACTGACTCATACACTGGAGTCGAAAATGGTGAAAAACCTCTTCCTCGCCGGACAGGTGAACGGCACCACCGGCTATGAGGAAGCAGCGGGACAGGGCATCATTGCAGGCATCAATGCCGCCATCAACTGCAGCGGAGGTAAGCCATTCACCCTGGGAAGGAACGAGGCATACATCGGTGTGCTGATCGACGACCTCGTGACCAAAGGAGTTGACGAACCGTACCGCATGTTCACCTCACGCGCCGAGTATCGCATCCTGCTCCGACAAGACGATGCCGACATGCGCCTCACAGCCCGCAGCCATTCGCTGGGCCTCGCATCGACCCAACGCTACGAAAAAATGCGGAAAAAGGCCGATGAAATCGAGCATTTCATCACGTTTGCACAAAACTTTTCAATCAAGCCGGCACTCATCAACGACGCACTCAGCCAGATAGGAACCACACCGCTCGAACGCGGATGCCGGCTCGTCGACCTGCTCGGACGTCCGGGTGTGACCATCGAAAACCTCACCCCACACATCAAAGCACTGGCCGCCGAAGTGGACAAAATCGACGACCGCAGGGATGAAACACTCGAAGCTGCCGAGATACGCATAAAATACAAAGGATACATAGAGCGCGAGAACCAAGTGGCCGACAAGATGCTGCGCCTCGAGAACATAAAGATTCAGGGCCGTTTCGACTACCCCAACATGACGCAGATAAGCATCGAAGCCCGACAGAAACTCGCCGCAATCAACCCCGTCACACTGGCACAAGCCAGCCGCATACCAGGAGTGTCGCCCAGCGACGTGAATGTGATGCTCGTGCTAATGGGAAGGTGAGAACAAACCCAATACCTCCCCTAACCCCTCCCAAGGAGGGGGAATAATATAAGCATCCGCTATTCATTATTAATTATTCATTATTCATTATTAAATGAACAACCCCTATCTCATGGAGCACCTGCGCTCCATACCCGACTTTCCGCAGAAGGGAATACTCTTCCGCGACGTGACAACCCTCTTCAAGGACGCCAAGTGTCTCGAAATCATGGAAGAGGAGATGTATGAACTCTACAAGGACAAAGGCATCACGAAGGTGGTGGGCATCGAGAGCCGCGGCTTCGTGATGGGTGCCATCCTTGCCCGCAAACTCGGTGCAGGCATGGCTCTGTGTCGCAAGCCGGGCAAACTGCCTGCTGCCGTGGTGAGCCAGTCGTATAGCAAAGAATACGGCACCGACACCATCGAGATGCACGAAGACGCCATCACCGAGGACGATGTGGTGCTCATCCACGACGACCTGCTCGCAACCGGCGGTACCATCAAGGCCGCATGGGACCTCGTCAGGAAGTTCAACCCAAAGAAGTGCTACATGAACTTCATCATCGAAATACGCGACGAAGGCCTCAAAGGACGCGAGTTCCTTGGCGACGGAATCGAAGTAACCACATTGATATCAGTATAATCCCAACGTCAGTATAACCTGGATATCAGTATACCCCAACGTCAGTGCAGGGCAGTTCGGCTGCCCTGAGCACAACAAACTATCATGCCTGCCGACCGCCTCACACACCTCAAGACCATTGTTTCTGCCCTGCCCGAAAGTCCTGGATGCTACCAATACTTCGACCAGAGCGGCACCATAATCTATGTAGGTAAGGCAAAGAACCTGAAACGACGCGTGAGCTCCTACTTCCTCAAGACGCAGACATCGAGGAAGACACAGATACTGGTGAGCAAGATATGCGACATAAACTACGTCGTTGTGCCCAGCGACGAAGATGCGCTCCTGCTCGAAAACAACCTCATAAAACGCTACAAGCCACGCTACAACATACTACTGAAGGACGACAAGACCTACCCGTCGGTGTGTGTCACCAACGAACACTTCCCGCGAGTGTTCAAGACCCGCAAGATAATACCCGGTGCAGGAACATACTACGGACCCTTCAGCCACGCCGGCACACTCAACAACATGCTCGAACTCATCAACCGCATCTATCCGCTACGTCGATGCAGGCAGGTGGTCACGACCGAGGGAATCGAGGCTGGTAAATATAAGACGTGCCTGGAATACCACATAAAAAACTGCAAGGCGCCATGCGTAGGCCTGCAAAGCCGCGACGACTACATGGAGAGTGTGGCCGAAGTGCGCGAGATACTGAAAGGAAACACACGCGGAGTATGTGCCAAACTCATGCAACAAATGCAGCAACTGGCTGCCGAGATGCGATTTGAGGAAGCACAGGAACTGAAACGCAAGTACGACCTGGCACTCGAGTTCTGCGAAAAAAGCGAGGTGATAGCCGGATATGACCACGATATCGACGTGTTCTCCATAGCCGACGACGAACATTCGGCATTCATCAACTACCTGCACGTGACCCACGGATGCATCAACCAAGCCTTCACCTTCGAATATGCAAAGCGCATGGACGAAGAACCGGCCGACATGCTGGCACTGGGCATCGTGGAGATGAGGGAGAGATACAAGAGCCGTTCGCGCGAAATCATCGTGCCGTTCCCCATCGAGGTGGAGCTGGAAGGCATCACAATCACCGTGCCGCAACGAGGCGACAAACGTCACCTGCTCGACCTCTCGCTGGCCAATGTGCGGCAATATAAGTTCGACAAAGCAAAGCAAGCCGAGAAGCTGAACCCCGAACAACGCGCCACCAACCTGCTGCGCGAGTTGCAGCAAAAGCTGAAACTCCAGCACCTGCCGCTACATATCGAGTGTTTCGACAACTCAAACATACAAGGCAGCGACGCCGTGGCCGGCTGCGTGGTCTTCAAGAAAGCCAAACCATCGAAGGCCGACTACCGCAAATACAACATAAAGACCGTGGTGGGCCCCGACGACTACGCATCGATGGCCGAAGTGGTTTACCGCCGCTACCGCCGCCTGATGGACGAAGGGGGCGAGATGCCAAGTCTCGTGATAGCCGATGGAGGCAAGGGGCAAATGGAAGTGATACGCCATGTGGTGCATGACCAACTGGAACTCAACATCCCCGTTGCAGGACTTGCCAAGGACGGACACCACCGCACATCGGAACTCCTCACCTACGTTGACGGCGAAATCATGACCGTGGGGGTGGACATCAAGAGTGCACTCTTCCAGTTCCTCACACGCATACAGGACGAAGTACACCGATATGCCATACAGTTCCACCGCGACCGCCGCTCCAAGCATCAGGTCGCATCTGAACTCGACAGCATCAGGGGAATCGGTCCTGCCACGAAGACTGCATTGCTGAAACACTTCAAGAGCGTGAAACGCATACGCGAAGCAAACCTCGAACAACTGGAGGCCGTGGTGGGGAAAGCAAAAGCTGCGACGATACATGCCGCACTAAACCAAGAGAACCAAGAAGCATAGGGGAGCAAACGAAAGACGCATAGAGGCTACCAAAGAAACAAAGGGCAAAGAAATAGTAGCAAACCAAGAGAGATATGAGAGCAGTATTACAACGTGTGAGCGAGGCATCGGTCACTATAGACGGAGCCGTGAAGTCGCAGATAGGAGCAGGACTGCTTGTGTTGCTCGGCTGCGAAAATGCCGATACAGATGAAGACATTGCGTGGCTGAGTAAGAAGATAGTAAACCTGCGCATCTTCGACGACGAGGCAGGTGTAAAGAACCGCTCCATCCTCGACAACGGAGGCGACATCCTGGTGGTAAGTCAGTTCACCCTGTGGGCTTCCTACAAGAAAGGCAACCGCCCAAGCTACCTGCGTGCAGGCAGCCACGAAATCACCATACCGCTCTACAACACCTTCTGCCGCCAGCTCTCGGCCGACCTCGGCCGGACGGTGCAGACCGGAGAATTCGGTGCCGACATGAAGGTGGGCCTCGTCAACGACGGACCCGTAACGATATGTATTGATACCAAAAACAAAGAGTAGGAGGCACTCGCCGAAGAGAGCTCCAAGTTCTCCGAGCACTCTGAGCACTCCGAGTTCTCCGAGCATTCTGAGCAATCCGAGTTGTCCGAGCACTCTGGGTTGTCCGAGCACTCTGGGTTGTCCGAGCACTCAGCCACCCGCTATTCATTATTAATTATTAATTATTCATTATTATATCATGAGCGAATTTACAGAAAGTAAAGTGCAACAGGCATTCGGGAAGTACAACCTGGAGCTTGACGACGAACAGGTGAAACGCGAAGTGGCAACGCTGATAGCCAATCACCTGGAGGAAAACAACACTGTGGAAGTGAAGAAGTTCCTGCTCAACAGCGTGGAACTCACTACATTGAAGACCGACGACAGCGAAGACAGCGTGATGCGTTTCGTTGAGAAAGTGAATAAGTTCGACGATGTGTATCCCGAACTGGGACACGTGGCAACCGTGTGTGTATATCCTTGCTTCGCACAGATTTGCCACGACACCCTCGAGAACGAAGAGGTGGAGATTGCATGTGTCAGTGCTTGCTTCCCATCGTCGCAGTCGTTTATCGAAGTGAAGATAGCCGAGACCGCTATGGCCATCCACGACGGAGCAACCGAAATCGACATAGTGCAGTCGGTGGGCAAGTTCCTGGCAGGCGACTACGAGACCGTGGCCGACGAGATTGCGGAGATAAAAGACGTGTGCGGCAACCGCAAGTTGAAGGTGATTCTCGAGACGGGATGCCTGAAGACTGCATCCAACATCAAGAAGGCATCGATACTTGCCATGTATGCAGGAGCCGATTACATCAAGACCTCGACAGGCAAACTCGAACCGGCAGCAACGCCCGAAGCTGCCTACGTGATGTGTCAGGCAATCAAGGAATACTACGACGAGACAGGCATACAGATTGGCTTCAAGCCTGCTGGGGGTATGAAGACCGTGAAGGATGCACTGACCTACTACACCATCGTGAAGGAAGTGCTGGGCGAGAAGTGGCTCAACAACCAGATGCTGCGCCTCGGTACCAGCAGCCTTGCCAACAAACTGCTGAGCGACATCACTGGCGAGGAAGTGAAGTTCTTCTAAGTCATGCGGCTGCCAAGCGTTTTCCCGAACTAAACAATAAAAACAGATACAACTATGAATAGAATCATCATCACCTTTGTGTTTGCATTGTGTGCTATGGCATGCAATGCACAGGAGGCGAGTCTGCTCAGCCGCTTTGCATACATCAGCTATGGCGAGGTGCTGAAATCGATGCCGGCATACGCAGCTGCACAGAAGAGCCTTGCCGACCTGCGTGCCAACTACGACAACGAACTGAAGCGCACCGACGAGGAGTTTAGCAAACAGTTTGCCGAGTATGTCGACGGTCAGCGCACATTCCCCGAGAACATACTGCTGAAGCGCCAGAAGGAGTTGCAGCAACTGATGGAGCAGGGGCTTGAATTCAAAGAGGAAGCACGCCGACTGCTGGCTCAAGCCGAAGTGGAACTGATGCAACCTGTGAACAAACAACTGAAAGAGGTGATTGCCAAGATTGCCAAGGAGCGCGGCTATGCGTTCGTGCTCAATACCGACAACAATGCAGCACCTTTTGTCGACGGAGAGTTAGGCGACGACATCACTGCCGACGTGATGGAGGCGGTGAAGTAAACAGTAGATGGCTAAATAGCAAATGACTCAATGTCTGCAATCGGAGTCTTCGATTCGGGATATGGAGGACTGACCATCCTCGACGGAATTCGCCATTTGATGCCCGAATACGACTACATATATTATGGCGATAATGCACGTGCACCGTATGGTACTCGATCGTTCGACGTGGTGTATGAATATACGCTCGAGGCAGTTCAGAAGTTGTTCGGGATGGGGTGTCCGTTGGTGATACTGGGTTGCAACACAGCGTCGGCCAAGGCTCTGCGCACCATACAGCAGCACGACCTGCCGCGGCTGGCTCCCGACCGCCGTGTGCTTGGCGTGATACGTCCCACGGCCGAGGTGGTGGGAACCGTTACTCACAGCCGCCATGTGGGCATACTGGCAACTGAGGGCACGATACGCAGCGAGTCGTACACGCTCGAAATTCACAAACTCTACCCCGACATCGTGGTCACGGGGCTTGCATGCCCCATGTGGGTGCCGCTGGTGGAGAACGGTGAATACGACAAGCCTGCAGCCGATTATTTTGTGCGCGAGCGAATCGAGACGCTACTGCATACCGACCCACTCATCGACACCATTATCCTGGGTTGCACTCACTACCCGTTGCTCATCAACAAGATACGCAAGTATTGTCCGCCAACCGTCGAAATCATGACCCAAGGCGGATATATAGCAGCGAGCCTGAAGGACTACCTCGCCCGCCATCCCGAGATGGACGTGCGGCTTGGCCGAGGCGGCACAGTGCAGTATTTCACCTCCGAGTCGCCCGAGCGCTTCAGAGAGAATGCGTCGATATTCTTAAGCACAAAGATTCAGGTAAATAAAGAGCCTCTCCTAACCCCTCCTAAGAAAACCTCCCCTAACCCCTCCCAAGGAGGGAAACTCCATCCGGAAGGAAAGGGAGCCTCCCCTAACCCCTCCCAAGGAGGGGAACTCCATCCGGAAGGAAATAACCAAATAATAAAATAGTACATAAATAGTAAATTGTAAATTGTCAAATCGTAAATAAATTGCCAAATCGTAAATGAACAAATAGAATTAAATAGTAAATGGTTAAATTGTAAATGATATTATGAAAGTAAGTAAATCCGTAAATACTCTGATAGATGTGATTGTGCCCCTGTGCATCTTCTTTGCCTCTCAGATTGTGTGTACCATTGGCTATCTGGCAATAAGCTTTGCCACTGGTGCCATAGATAAAGACAATTGGAATCCGAACGCATCCGACTTCATGTCGCAGTTTGCAGGGGTAGTGTCGCCCGCATTGGCTATTGCCTCGGTGGTTACTGTCATCCTCATCTTGGTGTGGAAGCGCATTCGTCATCAGGTGATAGTTGGCGAACTTGCCACGCTTCTCACTTCGTTCCCACGGGTGCTGTTGCTCATCTTTGGTGTCTTCCTTGGCATTTATGCCACCAATGTTGTCAACGAGTTGGTCGATTTGCCAAACCTTGCTGAAGACTTGTTCAGCAGCATGAGCCTCACCGTGATGGGCTTCATCTCGATCGGCATCCTTGGCCCTATAGCCGAGGAGTATGTGTTCCGCAGTGCCATGCTTGGCGGAATGTTGAAGAACGGTGTGGGTCAGTGGACTGCCATCCTCATTTCGTCGGCTGTGTTTGGTGTCATTCATGGCAATCCGGCACAGATTCCGTTTGCCATCATCGTGGGCATACTGCTCGGCTTGCTCTATGTCCGCACCGGCAATATCATCCCATGTATCGTATGCCACGTCATCAACAACTGCGTCTCGGTTTACCTCATGAGCAAGTATGTAGATCAACCCGACATCACTATTGCCGACCTCATGGGGGTTGACACCTTGTTGCCAATCATGCTGGCAGTGGTGGCAGCAGGTGGATGCTATGTTATCTTTAGAAATAAACAATATATGTAATATATAATATAGAATTTATAATATATAATAGCCATCCGGCATGTTGCATATCGAACGCTCTGCCGGATGGCTATTATATATTCTCGATTATATATTATATCTTATTTCTATTCACACATCGCTTCGCATATACGGTCTTGGAAGGCACGGGCTTCCGAGGCCTTTTTTTGTCCGTTACACATGATTGAGAATGCTATGAGGTGGCCGTTGCTGGCGGTGAGGTATCCGGTGAGGGTGCTCACTCCGGTCACGGTGCCGGTCTTGGCATGCACGTTGCGTTCGGCCTTCGTCTTCATGAGGCGGCTTTGCAGCGTGCCGTCCATTCCTGCTATGGGCATCGAGTGATAGAGCGGCCCGAATATGGCGTCGTGCTGATAGGCATAGCGTAGCATCGCCACTTGCAGGCCCGGCGTGATGTAGTTGTAGAGCGAGAGTCCGCAACCGTCGGCCACTACGGCAAGGCTGGTCGACATTCCTGCACGTGTGATGACGCTCTCCACCTGTGAGGCACAGTCTTTCCATCCTGCTCCTCGTTTTTTCTCTGCACCAAGTTGGAAGAACATCGATTCGGCCATCAGGTTGTCGCTGTCTTTCATCATGGGTGTGAGTACTTCGCGCAGTGTGTGTGTCACCTGGGCGATGAGCGTGCAGTCATCGGTCAGTTTCAGTGTTGCTGTGCCTGCTGTGCCTGTAGTGATGCCTTCGGCCTTGAGTGCAGCTGCCAGCGATGCCATGAAGTTGAGCGTGGGGCTGTAGCGGTTTATCTTGTAGCTGCTGCATTCGTAGGCCTTGCCGCTGAGCGACAGTGGTGTAAGGAATGGCTGGTCGTCGTCCCAGCACCATCCGTTGCCCAGGCACAGCGTGTCCTTCATCGACACATCGGCCAGCAGCAAGCCCTCCACGCGGGTGATGCCAGCCTCCTTCACCCCCTTGGCCATCTGCCTGAGGTGGTCGGCAGTGAGCATGGGGTCGAAATCGCCCACCACATAGAGGTCGCCCTTCAGCACCCCGTCGGTCACGTTGCCTTTAGCATATACCTTAGTGGCATACATGTGGTCGGCCCCGAGCAGGTCGAGCGCTGCGATGGCGGTCAGCACTTTCTGGGTCGATGCCGGTCGCATCAGCTTGTGTTGGTTGTAGGCAAAGATGAGCGAGTCGGTCGTGAGGTCGTACACGCTCATGCCTGTGTTGTAATAGTTGCGGTCGGCCTCCTGCGCCAGCAGCGTGAGGCTGTTATACATCCGCTCGCCCCACGACGGGGTATATATTTCGACCATTACGGCCGAGTCGGCAGGCTCTTGAGCGCACAGCGTGCCATACGGCATCAGCCATGCCAGTGTAATCAGAAATGCGATACCCTTCATATAGTTATATGGTATATAATATAAAATGTATGTATAATTAGTCATCCGGATGGTCAAAGCCCTTCACCTCTGGGGGAGGCAGGGGCGATGTTTTTCAGAAACTCATCCTCATTCCTTGGCATTACGGCCACCATGTCTCCGTCGGTGAGCACCAATAGCAGGTAGGAAATCCACGCCCTGCCGCCGATTCGCATGCGCCTGATGCGTTCGATGCGTACGATTGTCTTCACCTCCACCACGCGGTCTTTGCTGAATCGTCCGTGATGAATCACGATACGTCCGCCCCCGACACGATACTCAGAGTGTATGGTGCGCTCCACTACCAGCACCAGCAGCAGGAGCGAGAGTGCTATGGCCACACCGATGCCGTGCCACATCATGTAGAGTGTGACCACCAGCAGCAGCACTATCAGCACTATGTTGCCGCTGCTTATGCGTGCAGGAAACGTGTGAATGGGTACAATCATCTTTTTACGATTTATTTATTTGGTATTTTTCTTTCGGCGCGTGCCTCACCCTGGTGGGGCGGAGTATGCGTTAGGCTTTCCTTCCGGATAGTCTCCCTCTCTCTCTTTTCGGATATGGGATTAAGGTGAGAGGTCTGTCCGATTTCTGCTACAAAGTTACGCATTTTTACTGAAACAAGTATGCACCGACATCGTTTTTTTTATTGCGACAATACAGAAAAACCTCTGCGACAATACAGAAAAACTTCTGCGTGTATATGGGAAAACTTTAATTTTCGACGTAAATTTAATAATTCTCGACGTAAATTATTAAATTTTCCACCGAAAATCAGTAAATTTGCGACGTAAATTTAAGTTTTCCGATATCGTTTTAGGTGTTTTCCGATATCTTCTCAGGTGTTTTCCGATATCGTTACGACGTTTCATCGATATCGTCTCAGCCGCATAAGCATATCGTCTCTGTTGCGTTCATGCTTTTACATGCCACCTCGCAAAACGCCACTCCTTATATTATTCATGCACGCGCGCACGCAAAAAAGCAGTCAAAGGTTTGGTAGGTTGCCGAATTTATCGTAACTTTGCACCATAAACTGTAAAAACAATGGATATGAAACGAATCTTTTTCATTATTGCTGCGTGCTTCATCGCTATAGGCAGCATCAGCGCTCAGAGCCTTGAGCAACGTAAGATATGCGCATTGAAGTGGACCTTGCAACAGGCCTTCTACAACAAACAAGAGGGACAACAGATATCACGCATCAGTGTGACCGAATATAACTCGCTTGCTGATTTTCAGAAGAATAAGTTGATAAGCGATGCTATAAAGAAACTCCAGGACAAGGCCGACCAGAACCGAGTGAGCACCATCATGACTGCAACGGCAGAAAGCGACGTAAACTCATGTGTGCCCTCAGGGGCAAAGAAGGAATACCAGGCCGATGTTGACCGCATGAAAGCCGTGGCGCCGGCTGTGGAACCTGCTGCAGAGGATGAGGAGACACCCGAAGAAGAGGCATCTGCACCTGCAGCAGAACAAGCAGAGGCAAGTGAGCCGGAACTGGTGGAGCCCGCACCCGAGGCAACAGCCGACACTGATGTCGACGAGACCGACGACGCTGCTGCCATCTCGGCACCAGCCGAAGGCTTGTCGTTCGTGGCTGTGGCACTCACATGTCTGGCCATATACCTCATTCTCACACTCTGCATATACTTCTTCATACGCTCGCGACGCACATCGCAGAAATCGGAGGAAATGGTCACGATGGACCAATACCGCAACGAGCGGGTGCGCCTTATCGAACGCATAAAGGCACTTGAGATAGAAGTGGAAAACGTGAAAAACATGCACCCGGCAGTGGCAGCCGAACCTGTGAAGCCCGAAGAGAAACCACAACCCGAGCCCGAGCCGGTGGAAGAACCCGTGGTGGAACCCGTGGTAGAAGAACCCGTGGTGGTTGAAACACCTGCTCAGCCCGAGCCCGAACCCGTGGTGGAACCAGCCAAGCCCGAACCCGCAGAACCCGAGCCGGTGAAGGAACACACCCTGTTTGAGCAACCGGCAGCACCGGCTGCAACTCTGGCAGGCGTGGAAATACCACACACAAAGTTGAAATCATCAATCGTGATGTTCTACACAGTACCTGTAGACGGAGTCTTCGTAGGCGGAAGCTCTGAGATAGAACCAGGCAGATCGTTCTACATGCTCAAGACCATAGACGGCCAGCACGGCACATTCCAGATACTCAACACATCTGAAAACATAAGCCTGGCACTGGCCGACCTCACCGAGAAAGTGAAGCCTGCATGCAAGATAATGAACACAGTGGCACAGCCAGTAGAAATACTGGCAGAACGTCCGGGCGAAGTGGAACGCGAAGGAAACGGCTGGAGAATAACATCGAAGGCACTCGTAAGACTGATATAACAAACCCCTACATAACATCCCCAAGGGACAAGCAATGCCATGCAGATGGAATGCTCAACCCTTGGGGAAGAAACGAGGGGACTGTCAATTAAAACAAAAAGAAGTACTTCCATCGGGAATCGAACCCGAATCTAATCTTTAGGAGAGATTTGTTCTATCCATTGAACTATGGAAGCAGAAGACGCAGTGATATAATTGCGACTGCAAAGGTACGAAATAAATTTCAAATAGCAAGTAATAAACAATAAATAAACATGACTTTCACACAAATCTGCAACCCTATATTCGTAAAGGTGATACAAGACTACCACCTCATCGACAACGTAGACCAAGACATCAACAACCCCTACGAGCGCGGCACCATAGAATACGACCTGTACGTAAAGAACTGGATTGACACCGTGCAGTGGCATCTCGAAGACATCATACGCGACCCGCACATAGACCCCGCCGACGCACTGATACTGAAACGCCGCATAGACAAGAGCAACCAAGACCGCACCGACCTCGTTGAGCGCATCGACTCTTACTTCCTCAGCCTCTATGGCGCAGTGAAGACACAACCCAATGCCACAATCAACACCGAAAGCCCTGCATGGGCAGTAGACCGACTCAGCATCCTCGCCCTCAAGATATACCACATGAAGGAGCAGGTGGAACGCACCGATGCCAGCCCCGAACACCGACAACTGTGCCAGCAGAAGCTCGACGTACTGCTCGAACAACAAAAAGACCTCTCGGCCGCAATCGACCAACTCATCGACGACATAGCTGCCGGACGCAAATACATGAAGGTCTATAAACAAATGAAGATGTATAACGACCCATCGACCAACCCTGTGCTCTACGGAAAGAAGTGATACGAAAACTCCTTGTCATCCGATTCTCGGCACTGGGCGATGTGGCGATGACCGTGCCCGTGGTGCGTGCCCTGGCTGAAGCCAACCCCGACACACACATCACCATCCTCACACGCCAGCGCATGCAGCCGCTCTTCGAGTGGATGCCGGCCAATGTTGCCGTCGAAGGTATAGACCTCGGCAACTATAGCGGAGTGGCAGGACTCGAACGCCTCTACCGCCGTCTGCACCATAAGCACTACGATGCCGTGGCCGACCTCCACGACGTGTTACGCAGCAAATACCTGCGCACACGCTTCCGCATGAGCGGAGCAAAGATTGCTGTGATAGACAAAGGACGCAAAGACAAGAAAGCACTCATAGGCCACGGCCTCACACACTCCCCACTCACACACACCATCACCCGCTATCAGCACGTCTTCACCTCCCTCGGCATGTCGTGCCCCATGCCTACTTCAGCCACTGATGCCTCCCCTGCAAGCCTCAGTGCTTCTTCCCATGTAGGTGTCGCCCCTTCCCCTGCAAGCCTCAGTGCTTCTTCCCCTGTAGGCATCGCCCCTTCCCCTGTAGGCGTCAGTGCAGCGAGGTTTGGCCTCGCTGTCCCTCCCGCTTCCCCTGCTCCTTCCACCTCAGCTCCACTCATCGGAGTGGCACCATTTGCAGCCCACAAAGGCAAAATATACCCGCTGCCGCTCATGCACCAGGTAGTTGACCAACTGGCCGATGCAGGCAACCACGTCCTGCTCTTCGGTGCCAAAGGCAAAGAAACAGAGACACTGAAGACATGGGAACGCCGCGGAGTAGAACTTGTGGCAGACAAATGCCACTCGCTGAAAGAAGAACTGGAACTCATGAGTCAACTCACACTCATGATATCGATGGACTCCAGCAATATGCACATGGCTGCCATGATGGGCACACAGACCATCTCGATATGGGGCGCAACCCATCCCAGCGCAGGATTTACTGCTTGGCAGCAGACACACGACTCCATCATAGACCTACCCATGGACTGCCGACCCTGCTCTATCTACGGCAACCGCCCATGCACAAAAGGCAACTATCCATGTCTTGCAGGCATCAAACCGCAAACCATCATAGACAAGGCACGGCAATATGGGGCACTCTGATATGCCACCGCACCGCTACATCAACCAAGATGAAAAGAACAATACAAGACATAGCATACCACATCGTATGGGCAATCCTATATCTCATTTCGCTCCTGCCATGGCGCGTACTCTATTGCCTGTCAGATGTAGTATCACCCATACTCCATCGATACTACCGCCCGCAGCTGGTGCATACCCAGCTCACCGAGAGCTTCCCCGACAAGGATGAAGCCGAGATACACAACATAGAGCGCAACTTCTACCGTCACCTCTGCGACCTCGTGGTAGAAATCATAAAACAGTGCTCCATGTCGAGAACCGACATGATGGTCCACCTCACATTCAGCGGACACGAAGAGATGATGGCTCAATGCAATGCTGAGCAACCGCTTATGCTCGTCATGATGGGCCACATGGCAAACTGGGAGTGGGTGGCATCGCTGCAATACTGGTTGCCAAAAGTGCATTGCACACAAGTATATCATCCGCTCTACAACCATGTCTTCGAGCGAGTGTTCTTACGTTTACGCCAGCAATATGGAGGCGAAACCATCGCGATGCGGCATACGGTGCGCCGACTGCTCACCCTTCATGCCGAGAGTAAGGTCACCGTGTGCGGGATGATAGCCGACCAGCAACCAAAGTGGGAGGCAATTCACCACTTCGGCACACTCCTCAACCACGATTCGGCAGTCTTTGTCGGCAGCGAGCAGATTGCAAAGAAAGTGGACTGCCCTGTATATTATGCCAGCATGACACAAATTAAACGCGGATACTACCACTGCCACTTCACCCCGATTATACTCCAACCCAAGACACAGCCAGATTTCGCCCTCACCGACCGCTACCTGCAGATGTTGGAAGAAGACATCCGCGAGTCGCCCGAGCTCTGGCTCTGGACCCACAAACGATGGAGCCGCACCCCCGAGCAGTGGGAAGAAAAAAAGAAAGCCCAGCACTAATCGTCAGTGCGTCGAGGTTCCGCCTCGACGAAAACCCCAAGTGCGTCGAGGTTCCGCCTCGACGAAAACCCCAAGTGTGTCGAGGTTCCGCCTCGACGAAAAAAAACAATCACCCCTATGACAGAAAACCTGCTTTCCATGTTCTGGACATTTGCCAAAATCGGAGCCTTCACCCTCGGTGGAGGCTATGCCATGGTGCCCATCATGGAGAAAGAAATAGTCGACCGCCACAAGTGGCTCAGCCGCGAGGAATTCCTCGACATACTCATCGTGGCGCAAAGCACACCCGGCCTCTTTGCCATCAACATGGCAAGCCACATAGGCAACAAAGCCCGCGGCATCGTGGGCGGAATCGTCGGAACGCTGGGCGTAGCGCTGCCATCCATCATCGCCATACTCCTCATCGCCATGTTCTTCCGTGCCTTTGCAGGCAATATATACATCGAAAAGATATTCATGGGCATACGTCCCGCGGTGGTAGCACTCATCGCAGCACCCTGTTTCACCATGGCACGCACCGCCCGACTCAACCGTCACAACATCTGGATACCCATCATTGCATGTCTGCTCATCACCGCATGGGGCGTATCGCCCATCTGGATTATCCTCGTAGCAGGCGTAGGCGGATTTCTGTGGGGACGGATTAAAAAGAAATAGGGCAGACCCTCCGGATGAAAATGGTAAATAGTAAATGGAAATGGTAAATAGTATACAACAAACAGCATGATATTTCTCGACCTCTTCATAACATTCTCCAAGATAGGAATCTTCAACTTCGGTGGAGGCTACGCCATGCTCTCCCTCATCCACAACGAGGTGGTAGAGAAGCATCAGTGGCTCTCGTCGGCCGAGTTCACCGATGTGGTGGCCATAAGCCAAAGCACGCCGGGCCCTATAGGCATCAACTGCGCCACCTATGCCGGCTATACGGCCGTGATGAACGAAGGCTATCCCGAGTGGGCAGCCGTGCTGGGCGCCGTGTTGGCATCTGTCAGTGTGCTGTGGCTCCCCTTCATGCTCATGCTCACCATCAGCAAACTGCTGCTCAAGTATAGCAAGACCACCGTGGTGAGCGACATCTTCTCACTGCTGCGTCCTGCCATCGTAGGCCTCATAGCCGCAGCAGCCATACTACTCATGTCGGCCGAAAACTTCGGAAGTCCAACACGCGACACCTTCCAGTTCATCGTGAGCATACTGCTCTTCGCATTCGCATTCGTAGGCACACGCCTCTTCAAGGTTCACCCCATCATCATCATCATCATCTGCGGCATAGCAGGCCTGCTCATATATTAATCAACAAAAACATAATTGCAAGTACATTCCAGCAAACACTATCCCAACGTGGTGATACGACACAGGGCAAGGTTCACACCCTGCCCTGTGTTACGTCACCCATTCGGGGTTGTATGCCGGACGGATTGCCAGGTGTTAACTCATTCTCGTCAAGATACAGATGGATAATGTTCACAGGACTCTCATCTGACTCCGTATCTTGTGTGGCTGTCTTTTCCTTGTGCTTCAGCTCAACATTGGTCAGTTCAAACCATTCCAACATATGTGTTGGCAACAAACATTTGGTAAGTATTTCGTATTGTGGATTCATTGTGATATCTCGTTTCTTATAAGAACGAAAAACATCACGCTTTTAGTATACGCTCACACGTGGTTATGCAGGTGACTCGTTTTGTCGCCCATTTGCATCACTTCATCTGTCATCCTCCGCCCACACAAAAAGAGCCACGCAGCAACTTGCCGCATGGCTCTTTCATTATTTATCAGCCTTCCCGCGACCTCCCTCCCTCCCCATAAAGGGGGAGGGCCGGGGAGAGGGTCTTTTTCTTTACTTAACCAGCACCTTGATTTCATCTTGGTGCTTCACGTTTGGCAAAGCTCAAGCAAGCTTGGCTTTGCGCTCACTTAACCAGCACCTTCTTGCCGTTGATGATGTTGATGCCCTTAACAGGAGCAGCAAGCTTCTGGCCTTGGAGGTTGTAGATGCCTTCTGCCTTGACAGCGTCGTCAGCTACATCGACAGTCTTGATTGCAGTGCTGAGATCAGCCTCTTGGCTTCCTACATAGTAGAGCTGGAAGTTGTCGAAGATTGACCAGTCGTTGTCGTTGATTTTTGCATCCTTCTTCACACCGATGCGCAGATAACCTGTCTCGTCAACATAAATCTGGATGCAGTGGTTGTAGTATGCCTTGTTTTCTACGAACTGGTTGATTGGAGTGTCGGTAGTGCGGTCGAACCAAATCTTAGCCTGAGCCATGGTGTTTGGTATGTACATACCGTCACCTGCTTCAACACCTTGACGCCATGTAGAGTCGGCAGGCATTGCCCATTCGCTTGCATACTGAATCATTGTCTCCTTCTGCTCTGCACCCGAAGTTGCATAGAAGTAAGCTTGTGTGCCGGTTGTGTTGTCTTCGGCATTGTAGAGGGTCCAGTCGTTGGCTGATGAACCATGACGGTAGTAGCCTTGAACAGTTGCTACGTAGTAGCCTGCTGGCAGACCAGAGATGTCCTGATAAGTGTCGAAAGTCATGTTGTAGCGTTCAGCATTGGTTGATGTGGTACCACCGGCACCGAATGAAGAACCGAGCCATCCGTTGAAGTCGCCGATGGTATCGAATGTTGCGTTCTGAATAACGCCCGATACGTTAACCGGTGCTTCGGCAGTAGCGCTTGCTACGTCGGTTGGGAGGAGGCTTGAGCGGTCTGGTGCTCCAAGCATGCCTGTATACGTATTAGCCTTGTCGATGAGAGCCTGTACAACATCGTTCTCGTTTTGTGAGTCGAGTGCTGCGTTAGCCTCGCTACGAGCTGCGCGTGCTACTTCCACAATGCTTGCAGATGCAGTGCTGCTGTAGGTGCTGAGTGCTTCTTCGAGGTTGGCAACTGCTTCGGCAAGGTTGTCGTGCAGTGTGACAGAGTTGTTGATGTATGCAGTCTTTTCGTTCAGGGTGTTGATGGTTTCCTGGACCTCTTCGTTGGTCTGGCTTCCGCTTTCGAGCACGTCGGCAGCATCGTCAGCTATTCCCATGATCTCGGCTATTGTCTCTTCGGGCAGATACGTGTAAGAGTATGCATTTTCTATTGCAGTATATGCGTCTGTTACTGCGTTACTCAAGGTGCTGTAGAGCTCTACTGATGTCTTGCCATACTTCAGGGTTTCGTTGGCATCGGCTATAGTTGCGAGTACATCGTCTGGAGTCTTTTCGTCGTTGCTCATCACCTCATCGAGGGCGTCGATTGCTTCTTGTGCAGATGTCTTGGCATCAGTTCCGGCACTAACAGGTTCCTCTTCTGTACCAATTATGGCTGCAAGGTTTTCCTTCAGTTCGTTTACGAGTGGTATGTACACTTCCTTGCCAGAACCGTTGTAGTAGAGGCGGAAGTTGTCGAAGAGTACCCAGCTGTCGGTAGCAGTATTCTTGATACCGATGGTGATGTCTTGTCCGTCTTCGGTGAGGACGAAGTCAATCTTGTTTTCGTAGTTGCGCTTGTCGATGTTGAAGTGGTAGTTTGCACCTTCCATACCGTTGGGGAAGAAGCCGTAACCTGCCAGGTAGTTGTCGCCTGCCCATCCGTCTTTGTTGTAAGCATCGGGGTTCTCTCGGTCGAACGAGTAGTTGTCGCCGTAACCGAAGATAGGCCAAGGCTGTGCAGAGCCGAGTATGTTCTGCACTTTCTTCTGGAATTCGTTGCAGTAGATGACTGCAGTCACACCTACTTCTGGTCCTGCTTCCCAGTCGGCCTGATACTTGTTGTCGTCGTGGCGTGAGAATGCCTGTACGGTGAGGGTATAGCTTCCCTTTGGCAGGTTCTTCACTACCTGCTGGATGTCGAATGTGGCGTGGAATACTTCGGCACATCCGCCTGTGAGTTCCATGTCGACATAGTTTTCTTCTGTTTCGTAGTTCACGGCCTTGTTGGTGCCCTGTGAGTTCTTGTTACCACCCCATGCAGGTGTGTTACCGCTTACGCGTGTCCATCCGCTGAAGTTGCTGTCGAACGATGGGTTGTTGATGAGCAGTGTGATTTCGTCGCCTGGCTTCACGTTTTCGGTGATGTAGTCGATAATCATCTGATCCATGAAGTCAGAGAGTTCGGCAATGGTTATTGAGTAGCTCTTCTCGCCCAGTTCAAGTTCTGTGAGCAGTTCTTCAGCGTTGCCATTGTTGTATCCGTCGTCGAGTGTCATCTTCAGGTCTTCGTATTCGGCACCCAGTCCTTCCCATGCAGTGCCTTCGAAGCGTTCCTGCTCTGAAGTACAACGGTCGAGTGCAGTCTTCACGAGTGCATAGTCGGCAATGGAGAGGTTGAGGGTGTCGACAGCTGCCATGAGAGTGTTGGTTGCAGTGAGGAAGTCGTCGTCGGTAGCACCGGTTTCAGAAGCTGTCATGGCCTCAGTCAGGGCATTCTCGTATGCTTCCTTAACACC
>JAFUSD010000199.1 GCA_017480685.1 Bacteroidaceae bacterium | reverse complement strand
GTGGAGCATATTCGCACGTTCCTGCAGAACAAAGTGGTCCGTCCCTGCATGGGCATCTGCCTCGGAAACCAGCTCTTGGCTCGTGCCGCAGGAGCGAAGACATATAAACTGAAGTACGGACATCGCAGTCACAACCAACCAGTGCGACTCACCAGCAGCACGCAATGCTTCATCACATCGCAGAATCATGGCTACGCGGTCGACGACTCTACCCTGCCGCCCGACTGGGAACCGCTATTCGTGAATATGAACGACGGTTCGAACGAGGGCATCCGCCACAAGACCAATCCGTGGTTTTCTGCCCAGTTCCACCCCGAAGCCAGCAGCGGACCGACCGATACGGAGTGGCTGTTCGACGAATTTGTACGTCTGTTGAACGCGGACAAACCGTCCGAACAAACAGTCCGAGCCGTTCGGACTGACAGTTCACACCGTTCGGACTCGCAGTCCGAGCCGTTCGGACTGACAGTTCACACCGTTCGGACTGACAGTCCACACCGCACGGACTGTTTCTCCGAACCGCACGTACAAGACAAAAAGCAGTGCAGAAAAGTATTGTTGTTGGGCAGTGGTGCGCTCAAAATAGGTCAGGCTGGCGAGTTTGACTATAGCGGAGCACAGGCGCTGAAGGCACTGAAGGAGGAAGGCATACACTCTGTGCTCATCAATCCGAACATCGCGACGGTGCAAACATCAAGTGATGTGGCCGACACGGTTTACTTCCAACCCGTGACGCCCGAGATTGTGGAACGCGTGATAGCGAAGGAGCTCCCCGACGGCATCCTGCTCTCGTTTGGCGGACAGACGGCTCTGAACTGCGGTGTGGAGCTATACCGCAAGGGGGTTTACGAGAAATATGGGGTCGAAGTGTTGGGCACACCCGTGCAAGCCATCATCGACACCGAAGACCGCGAACTGTTCGTACGTCGTCTCGACGAGATTGGGGTGAAGACTATCAGGAGCGAGGCTTGTAGCACAATTGAAGAAGTGCAACGAGCCGCCCACGAGTTGGGATTTCCCGTAATACTCAGAGCCGCCTACGCACTTGGAGGCCTGGGCAGCGGATTCTGCGACAACGACGACGAACTGCTCACACAGGCCGAGGAGGCTTTCTCGTTTTCACCCCAGGTGCTGGTCGAAAAGTCGCTCCGCGGATGGAAGGAAATCGAATACGAAGTGGTGCGCGACCGCTACGACAACTGCATCACCGTGTGCAACATGGAGAACTTCGACCCGCTGGGCATACACACCGGAGAGTCGATTGTGGTGGCTCCCAGTCAGACACTCAGCAACAACGAATACCACAAACTGCGCCAGCTGGCCATCCGGATTATACGCCACATCGGCATCGTGGGCGAATGCAACGTGCAGTATGCGCTCGACCCACAGTCGGAAGACTATCGGGTCATCGAGGTCAACGCGCGTCTCAGCCGTTCGTCGGCATTAGCATCAAAGGCCACAGGCTATCCGCTGGCCTTCGTGGCAGCCAAGTTGGGCTTAGGATACGGCCTCTTCGAACTGAAGAACTCGGTCACCAAGACCACCTCGGCATTCTTCGAGCCGGCACTCGACTATGTGGTGGTGAAGATTCCGCGGTGGGATTTGAGCAAGTTCCACGGTGTCAACCACGAACTCGGTTCAAGCATGACAAGTGTGGGCGAAGTGATGGCCATCGGCCGTACATTCGAGGAAGCGCTTCAGAAGGGGCTTCGCATGATAGGGCAAGGCATGCACGGATTTGTGGAAAATCATGAAATCAAGGTTCCAGATATCGACAAGTCGCTGCACGCAGCGACCGATATGCGCATCTTCGTCCTCTCGAAAGCATTGTCGATGGGTTACAGCATCCGGCATATTCACCAGCAGACCATGATCGACCGCTGGTTTCTGCAGAAGCTGCGACACATCATCGATATCGACCAAGGGCTGCACGACTTCAGCTACCTCACAGAGTTGATGGCTGAGATGGAACCAGGCGAACTGGCCGAACTGATTGAAGCGCCCGAGTTCCTCAACCTGCTACGCGATGCCAAGGTGTATGGCTTTTCAGATTTCCAGATAGGACGAGCCATAGGTCTGGAGAGCATCATGAAACCCGAGGAGGCAGGCATCACTGTCCGCAAATGGCGAACGGAGTTAGGGCTCACGCCTGTAGTCAATCAGATAGACACGCTGGCTGCCGAATATCCCGCCCAGACAAACTATCTGTATCTGACGTATTAAAGGAACAACCTCCCCCAACCTGCACCCTGCCCTCCCAAGGAGGGGAACACCGCCCCTTTGTCATCCCGACAGACTCCCGACGAAGGAGTGAGGCTGGAGAGGATCTGTGACAGGCCGGAAGGAAATGACTAAATATAAAATGACCAAATTTAAATAAATAGTAAATAGGTACCTTTTGGAGCAGCGAGCGCAGAGTGAAGTTTACTTCAACTATGCCGAGTCGTGACAAAAGCGAACGAAGTTAAATCGTCAAATCGTAAATAAAACTATGTGTGGAATAACAGCAATCCTTAACGTAAAGGAACAGACGCCCGAGTTGCGTCAGAAAGCATTGAGAATGAGTCAGAAAATCCGTCATCGTGGCCCCGACTGGAGTGGAATCTATTGTGGTGGAAGTGCCATCCTTGCCCACGAGCGACTGAGCATCGTCGACCCCGAATCGGGCGGACAGCCGCTCTATTCGCCCGACAGGAAGCAAGTGCTGGCTGTGAATGGTGAGATATACAACCACCAGGACATACGTCGCCGATATTCCGTTCAATACGATTTCCTGACAGGCAGCGACTGCGAAGTCATCCTCGCACTCTATCGCAGCAAGGGTATCGATTTCCTCGAAGACCTCAGCGGTATCTTCGCCTTCGTGCTCTACGACGAGGAGCGCGACGAATTCCTCATCGCACGCGACCCCATCGGCGTCATACCGCTCTACATCGGCTACGATAGCGACGGCACCGTATATGTAGCCTCAGAACTGAAAGCCCTCGAATGCCAATGCGAACGCTACGAACCCTTCCTGCCCGGACATTACTACTGGAGCCGCGAGCCCGGTATGAAGCGATACTATCGCCGCGACTGGTTCGACTTCGATGCAGTGAAAGACAACACGGCCAGCGTCTCTGCCATCCGCGATGCACTCACAGATGCCGTTCGTCGCCAGCTGATGAGCGACGTGCCTTATGGCGTACTGCTCAGTGGCGGACTCGACAGCAGTGTCGTTTCGGCCATAGCACAGAAATTCAGCTCTCACCGCATCGAGGACGACAGCCGAACCCCTGCCTATTGGCCGCGCCTGCACTCGTTTGCTGTAGGGCTGAAGGGTGCTCCCGACCTTGCGAAAGCACGCGTCGTGGCCAACCACATCGGCACAGTGCACCACGAAATCAACTACACCATACAGGAAGGGCTCGATGCCATCCGCGACGTCATCTACTACATCGAGACCTACGATGTGACCACCGTCCGAGCATCGACCCCGATGTATCTGCTGGCGCGTGTCATCAAGTCGATGGGCATCAAGATGGTGCTCTCGGGCGAAGGGGCCGACGAGATATTCGGCGGATACCTCTACTTCCACAAAGCCCCTACTCCGCGCGACTTCCACGACGAGACCGTTCGCAAACTCTCTAAACTATATCTCTACGACTGCCTGCGAGCCAACAAAAGCCTGTGTGCGTGGGGCGTGGAGGGGCGTGTGCCGTTCCTCGACAAGGAATTCCTCGATGTAGCTATGCGCACCAACCCCGAAGCCAAGATGTGTCCTGGGTCAACCATTGAGAAAAAGATTGTGCGCGAAGCATTTGCCGACCTTTTGCCCCACGAAGTAGCATGGCGACAGAAGGAACAATTCAGCGACGGAGTGGGATATTCATGGATTGACACACTGAAACAGATGACCTCCGAAGCAGTCACTGACGAGCAGATGGCTCATGCTGCCGAGCGTTTCCCCATCAACACACCAAAGAACAAGGAAGAATACTACTACCGCAGCATCTTTGCCGAGCATTTCCCAAGCGACTCAGCGGCGCGCAGCGTACCGTCGGAAGCCAGCGTAGCATGCTCAACTGCCGGTGCACTCGAGTGGGATGCAGCCTTCGCCGGCATGAACGACCCCAGCGGCCGAGCCGTGAAGGGTGTGCACGAGCAAGCATACGGCGACATGTAACCTTCGAAACATTGTTGTCAAGTAAAAACTTCCATAGCAGCCACTATTCATTATTGCCACTATTCATTGTTGCCACTATTCATTACAATAAGAGAGAAGTCAAAGAGGAGCCTGTCAGCACTGGTTTGCTGTCAAGCTCCTCTTTTCAGTCGGGAAGACAAGACTCGAACTG
>JAFUSD010000198.1 GCA_017480685.1 Bacteroidaceae bacterium | reverse complement strand
ATCTTGTACAAACTATAAAGAACGTGTTCGGGGCCATCTTCTTCGTGTCGGTCGGTATGATGATAAACCCAGAACTGCTCTTGAAGTACTGGTTGCCCATCGTCGTCATCACCATCGTGGTCATAGTGGGGCAAATTGTATTTGCGTCGCTCGGTACTCTCCTTTCGGGACAGTCGTTGAAAGTGAGCCTTCAGACTGGTTTCTCACTTGTGCAAATCGGTGAATTTGCATTCATCATAGCCAACTTTGGTCAGTCGGCAGGTGTGACCGACAACTCGCTCTATCCTATAGTAGTTGCCGTTTCGGTCATCACCACCTTCCTCACACCCTACATCATGCGCCTGGCCGACCCCGCCGAGCAATACCTGCAGTCGCATCTCTCGCCCGAACTTCTCCTCTTCATCGAGAACTATACAGCACGTCGCAACACCGTCACGGCCGAAAGCCTGTGGAATACTTACATCAAGAAAATAGTGACCACGGTGCTCGTGTCTGGTGTCATAACGGCTTTCATCTATATCGTATACTTCCAGTTCATCAATCCGTTCCTGTTGTCGCGTGCCGCCGAATGGCTCGGATGGCTACTCAGCGGCGATACGGCCATGCTGGTGATGAAGGTCACGTCGCTCGTCATCATCCTCGCCATCACATCTCCATTTATATATAATGTGTCGACACGTTATCGCTCGTCGCGCGAAGCCATATCGCTGTGGAACTCAGGCAACCACCAGAAGGCATGGCTCGTAGGCCTGCAACTGCTGCGTCTGCTCATCGGCGTGGTCTTCGTGTCGTATGCCATCAGTCGCATCTTCACCTTCACCTCGGGCATGCTTGTCGGCATCTCAATACTCATGGTGGTCATCATCATGTTTTCGCGCAGCATACGCCGGAGGTCGCTCGGTCTTGAGGAACGTTTCAATCAAAACCTCACCGCACGCGAGGTATCGGCCAAGAAGCGGCAAGTGATAGGCAACCAGTTCGTAAGTTCGCTGCAAGCCTACGACATACATATCAGCGACTTCACCGTGCCAGCCGAGTCGGCCTTCTGTGGCAAGACTCTCAGCCAACTCAACATACGCAGAGACTCTGGAGTGAGCATTGTGCGCATCGTGCGTGGGGGCATATTCACCAACATCCCTGGTGGAAGCAAGCACATATATCCGGGCGACCAGATGGTGGTGGCAGGTACTGACGAACAGATCGACCGCTTCCGTCAGATGCTCGAAGGCAGCGTGAAGCCCGACAACGAATATCGCGAGCGTCGCACTAAAGTGGCACTCGAGAGTTTCACCATCGATGCCGACAACCCGCTGGCCGGACAGACCATCATGCAGTCGGGCATTCGCGACAAGGCCAGTTGCATCGTCATGGGCATCATGCGCGGTGGCGAATACATCATGAACCCCGAACCTACGCTCACCTTCCAAACCGACGACACCGTACTCGTGGCAGGTGAAACCGAACGCCTGCGCTCATTCCTGAGCAAAGAATGACGGTCTCATTAAAGTACAACTAAAACAAATAAAACCAACTCAAACCCATAAAACCATTAACTTCATAAATCATAAATATGAAACCACAAAGACTTCTCATCCTCTTCGCCTTCCAGCTTTCGCTCTATAGTGCTTCAGCACAGGTGTTGCGCGAGCTCACACTCGATGATGCCATGAACAGCAGCCGTATCATCCAACTCTCTTATCCGCGTGTTGACCTCGAAGCGCTCGACCAAGAACAGGGCATGCCCTACGAGAGCCGCACCACTACGCTCAACAGCCGACAGGGCGGCACACATGTGGGCAACTTCAGTCTTCAGTTCCGCAATGCACAACGAGTGTGGCGCTATGCCACTCGCGGCGACTACTATCTCGTCGACAACACCACAGGCGAGAGTCGACAGCTCGGTGCCGACCTTCCGCCACAGTCGCTCATGTTTGCCAAGCTGTCGCCCGATGGCAGTCATGTAGCATACGTGTCGAAAAACAACATCTACATCGAAGACTGCTCCATGTCGTCGCCACGTAGGCGTCAGCTCACCACCGACGGCAACGACTCCATCATCAACGGTACTTTCGACTGGGTTTATGAAGAAGAGTTCGACTGCCGCGACGGATTCCGCTGGAGTGGCGACAGCCGCTACATAGCTTTCTGGTGGAGCAACTCAGGAGGTACGGGATGGTTCGATATCATCAACAATGTCGACAGCATCTATCCCACAATCCAACGCTTCCCATACCCGAAGGCTGGCACACAAAACTCGGCCGTCCGCGTCGGATATATCGACATTCAGAAGGAGTCTATATCGTGGATCGACATTCCTGGCGACCAGCGCGAGAACTACCTGCCGCGCATGGAGTTTGTACCTGGCACCAACACCCTCATGATTCAGCAGATGAACCGTGCGCAGAACCACAACACCGTGTGGCAGTTCACCATCACCGGCAAGTCGTCTGGCGCGCCATCGATGCTGTGTGAAGACACCGATGCAGCATGGGTCGAGACCAACGATAACATACACTGGCTGCCAGGCAACAAGTACTTCATCTTCACCTCCGAACGCGACGGATGGCGTCACCTCTATCGTGTGAGTGCCGACGGAAAGAAGTGGACATGCATCACCGAAGGCAATTTCGACGTTATCGAAGAAGTGCAATACGACGAACGTCGCGGCTATATATACTTCACAGCCACCGACCCCGACCATGCCACCGAGCGTTACCTCTATCGTACCGACGTGATGGGTAAGGGTAAGGTGACCAACATCACCGCCCAGTGCCATTCGTTTGTCGAACCGGGCCAATACTCCTATACCTTCTCACCAAACCTCGACTATGCACTCGAGACCTACACCTCGGCCACACAACTACCATACTACAGCCTCGTGGCCATGGACCGCAGTGGCAAATGGTATAACGACCACACGGTCGAGACCAACTCTGAAGCTCAGATGAAGATGGAGCGCATAGCCATGGGTAAGAAGGAATTTGTGAAGGTGAAGAGCGGCGACCTCATGCTCGATGCCTGGATTATCAAGCCCTACGACTTCGACCCCACACGCCAGTATCCCGTCATCGACTATGTGTATGGCGAGCCTGCATCGGCCACCGTGCAAAACCGTTGGGAGCGCAGCCTTTTCTGGCACTATCTGGCCAACCAGGGCTATATCGTCGTAAGTATCGAAAACCGCGGTGCGGCAGCCCCACGCGGACGCGAGTGGCGCAAGTGCATCTATGGTGAAGTGGGCGTAGCATCGGCCGAAGACCAGGCTCAAGGCGTACAGGCCCTCTGCGATATGTTCCCATATATGGACCGCAACCGCATCGGCATAACCGGATGGAGCGGCGGCGGAGCACAGACACTCAACTCCATGTTCCGCTATCCCGAGGTGTTTAAGGCAGGTGTAGCCATTGCGTTCGTCAGCGACCAGCGACTATACGACACCATCTATCAGGAGCGATACATGAACACACCGCAAGCCAACCCCGACGGCTACTTCCGTGGCAGTCCAATCAATCATGCCGAAGGCCTGCAAGGCAATCTGCTACTAATCTACGGCACCGGCGACGACAACGTGCACTATCAGAACACAGAGATGCTGGTCAACCGCCTTATCTCGCTCGGCAAGACATTCTATCAGGTGAGCTACCCCATGCGCACACACGGCATCAGCGAAGGTCCAGGCACAAGCCGCCACGTGCGCACAACACTCATCGACTTCTTCAACAAAAACCTATAATCTACAGGCGGTAAAACATAGTAAGCAAAGCAATAATACACAAGAAGAAAAACATAAACAACATTTCACAAATAAAAGCAGGTATTTCGTCAAAAAAGGCATAAAATGTTTGGACAATATAAAAAAAAGCACTACCTTTGCAACATGTTAAAAAATATTAAACCCAAAAACTAATAAATAAAAACAAACTAAAACAAAAAAACAATGAAAAAATTATCAATCACACTCGTGCTCATGACACTGGTATGCGGCATGGCATTTGCACAAAAGAGTTTTAACTCCACACAGAAACAACTGAGAGACAACATCCTGTCATACATCAAGGCAGAAGGTTTCCAACCAACAATCGATGACGACGGCGACATCAAATTCAAACGCCAGGGCGACGTCTACTTCGTTATCATAGGCGAAAAAGACACCGATCCTATGTACGTCACACTGACAAAATACTACAGCTACGGAACATCACTGACAAAGACCAAGGTGACACTGGCAGCAACTGAAATCAACAAATACAAAATGTGTAAGCTCTACGTACTCGACGACAGCTTCAAGCTCAACATGGAGCTCTACCTCAAGCAGTCAAGCGCATTCACATCAATCTTCTACAAACTGCTCGACATTATGGACAGTGCCGAAGAAGAAATATCAGAGTTGTAATATAATAACCATATAAAACTAACAAACAATTCCGCAAAACATCCCTGCGGAATTGTTTGTTTATACACACACCTATCTACATCGAAAAACGACGATATCCTCAAAACCATGCAACGATATCCTCAAAACCATGCAACGATATCCTAAAAAACATGAAACCTATGATTTTTCGCTAGAGCAGAAATTCTTCCTATACAGGCTCTCTACTATTTACGCTTATCTCCACTAATTATCGACTGAGCCGTAATCACTCCGCTACTATAAAAAAACATACCCTCGCGTCGTCAGTGCATGGCGGTTCCGCCGCCATGACTGCCTGCGTACAAGCACAAAAAAAAGAGCCTTCACGAAGCTCATGCTCCGTGAAGGCTCATGTATCAAAGAAGGCGGCGACCTACTCTCCCACATTTCTCGTGCAGTACCATCGGCGTGCCTGGGCTTAACTTCTCTGTTCGGGATGGGAAGAGGTGGAACCCCAGGGCTATAGCCACCTTGTTGTTGCTTTCAGCATGCGGACGCCGAGGATGACACCTGGCCGGCCATATGCTGTGAAGGGTTGACATCTGGAGGGAAAAGGGACTGAAACATTCTCAAATGAGGGGTAAGGCTTCAAATAATGCGAAGATTTGCAACTGAGGATTCCGCCAAAGGGCGGAAAGCCTTGAAGGTCTGCGCCGTCACGGCGTGACAAAGATGGAGGGCAATTAGTACAGCTCGGCTTTGACGTCACCGCCTTTACACCTGCTGCCTATCTACGTCGTAGTCTACGACGACCCGGTGAGATCTAATCTTGCGGCCGGCTTCGCGCTTAGATGCATTCAGCGCTTATCCGATCCAGACGTGGCTACCCTGCGGTGCCCCTGGCGGGACAACAGGTAGACCAGAGGTCTGTCCGGCACGGTCCTCTCGTACTAGTGCCAGAGCCGCGCAAATCTCATGCGCCCACGATAGATAGAGACCGAACTGTCTCACGACGTTCT
>JAFUSD010000197.1 GCA_017480685.1 Bacteroidaceae bacterium | reverse complement strand
GTTCTCGGAGTTCTCGTAGTTCTCAGAGTTCTCGTAGTTCTCAGAGTTCTCGTAGTTCTCGTAGTTCTCAGAGTTCTCGTAGTTTTCTCAGATTTTGAGGTAGCTCTTAGCGAAGTCGAGCAGGAATTGTGCGGTTCCCTCGAGGCCGAGCAGTGAGCTGTTGACACAGATGTCGTATGCGCGGCTGTCGCCCCAGTTGGTTTCGCAGTAGAAGTCGTGGTATTCGCTGCGCTGGTTGTCGGTCTTGTCGATGAGGTGACGTGCTTTGGCTGGGGTGAGGTTGTCGCGGTTGCAGATAAACTTCACGCGGTCGTCGTAGTTGGCACGCACGAATATGTTGAGGTGGCGTGGGTGGTTGCGCAGTATGTAGTCGGCGCAGCGGCCTACTATGATACAGCTTTCGGTTTCTGCCTTTTTGTTGATTACGTCGGTCTGCACCTTGAAGAGTGCTTCGTTGCTGAGGCTTATGTCGTAGAAGTTGCCTACCGACTGGAATGGTGATGTGATGGCTCGCATCACGGTCGATGCCGTTACTTTGTTGGTCACTTCGTCGGCTTTTTCGAAGAGTGCGGGGTTGATGCCGCTTTCTTGTGCTGCAATGGTGATGAGGCGGTTGTCGTAGATGGGCACATTCAGTTGTTGTGCCATGAGTTCACCAATGTGCTTGCCGCCGCTGCCCAGTTCGCGGCCAATTGTGATAACGTAGTTCTCCATAATTGTGAGGGTTTGTTTTGTTTATGTTATGTTTTTTTCTTTTTTTGTCGTTGTGGCGTGTGTGGGTTATCTTATGTCGCTGTTGCGGAATGAGCCGTGGTGGTAGAAATGCCACAGCATTGATGCCGATACGATGATTGACAGTCCGTCGGCTACTGTGATGCTGGCCCATACGCCGGTGGTGCCGAAGTATCGGGGCAGGATGAGCAGCATGGGTATGAGGAAAACCAGCTGTCGCGACAGTGAGATGAATATGCTTTTCTTTGCCATGCCGATGCTTTGGAAGAAGTTGCCCACCACTATCTGGAAGCCCACCAGTGGCGAGAGCAGCTGTATCACCCGCATGCCTTCGGTGGCGAGGCGGGTGGTTTCGGCATCGTCGGTGAAGATGCGTATGGTGTAGTGTGGGAAGAACTCGCACAGCACGAAGCTTAGGGTCATGACCAGGGTGGAGTAGAGGATGGAGTATTTCAGCACTTGTGTCACTCGGTCGTATTGTTGTGCTCCGTAGTTGTAGCCCGCTATTGGCTGCATGCCCTGGGTGATGCCCATCACTATCATGATGAACATGAAGGTGATGCTGTTCACTATGCCGTATGCTCCGATGGCCAGGTCGCCGCCGTGGGTCTTGAGGCCGCGGTTGATGAGTATCACTACCATGCATGCACACAGCTGTATGCAGAATGGCGATATTCCGATGGCGAATATGTTGCGCACTATGCGGCGGCGCAATCCGTAGATGCCGCGGCGCAGGCGTATGAGGTCGTTTTTGTTACACAGGGTCCATGTCAGGTATGCCACGCCCAGGGTCTGCGACAGCACTGTGGCCCATGCGGCTCCGGCTATGCCCCATTGCCACACGTAGATGAACAAGTAGTCCATCACTATGTTGATGCCTACTCCGCCCAGCACCGACACCATGGCTTTGTTGGGGTGTCCGGCCACGCGCAGCACATTCACCATGCCGTGGTTCAGGTGGTTGATGATGTTGCCGTATAGGATGATGAGCATATAGGTGCGGGCGTAGCCTATGGTGCTTTCGCTGGCGCCGAAAAACTCGAGGATGGGGTCGATGAACACTATGGCCAGTGCTGCAAATATGGCTCCCACTATGATGTTCAGGCTTATTATGTTGCCCACCACGCGCTCGGCGGTCTCGTTGTCGCGTTGTCCCAGCTTGATGCTCAGCACGGTCGACCCTCCGGCTCCTATCATGGCGCCGAAGGCGGCACCCAGGTTCATGATGGGAAACGTGATGGCAAGGCCGGCGATGGCCAGGGCTCCTACGTTCTGGCCCAGGAAGGCACGGTCTACTATGTTATAGGCCGAGGCGGCAAGCATAGATATGACTGCCGGCACTGCATATTTTATTAGCAACTGGCCTACGGGCTGAGTGCCCAGTTCCTTTGGCGACCGCTTTCCTCTTTCGTCCATCACTGTATGTTCTTCTTTCGCTTTGTCTTATTTTCTTGCAAAGGTAAGCATAATTATTGATACGGACAAATCAAACGGCAGAAAAATGTAGGTTACACCCTCAATTAGTTTTTGTGAGGATATCCTCGCGCCCTGTTGAGGATATCCTCGCGCCTTGTTGAGGATATCCTCGCACCCCGTTGAGGATATCCTCGCAGGAAGTCATGCATGCAGCGCCCTGTGTGGCGGCCGGCAGGTGCCGCTCGTTTCAAAACCGCGAGTTTCATGTGTCAAATAGGGGCTCTGTTGAAAATAATTGCCTGCCTGCTATTGTCATGTCTCAAAAAATCCTTAACTTTGCATGCAGATAGCGCAGTGTGCCACGATGCCGCTTGGCATGGCATCATGCTATATACATGTCTTATCAAAACTAAGAAAACTACGTGAGTGATGGGATTTTTTGATTTTTTCAGCAAGAAAAAGAAGGAGACGCTCGACGATGGCCTGGCCAAGACCAAGGAGAGCATGTTTGGCAAGATAGCACGTGCCGTGGCCGGCAAGTCGAAGGTAGACGACGAAGTGCTCGACAACCTTGAAGAAGTGCTCGTGACCAGCGACGTGGGCGTAGACACCACGCTGCGCATCATTGAGCGCATAGAGGCACGTGTGGCGCGCGACAAATATGTGAGCACCGCCGAACTCACATCCATCATGCGCCAGGAGATAGCCGCCCTGCTGACCGAGAACGGAACCGACGACACCGAGGGCTTCGACGTGAACCCCGGCCACGAAGGCCCCTACGTGGTGCTCGTGGTGGGAGTCAACGGAGTGGGTAAGACCACAACCATCGGCAAACTGGCATACCAGTTCAAGGCCGCAGGCAAGAAAGTGTACCTCGGAGCCGCCGACACATTCCGTGCCGCAGCCGTGGAACAACTCTGTATATGGGGCGAACGTGTGGGAGTGCCAGTCATAAAACAACAGATGGGCAGCGACCCCGCCAGTGTGGCCTACGACACCGTCAGCTCAGCCATTGCCGGAGGTGCCGACGTGGTGCTCATCGACACAGCCGGACGCCTGCACAACAAAGTGGGGCTGATGAACGAACTCACAAAAATACGCAACGTGGTGCGCAAACTAATGCCAACCGCACCCGATGAAGTCATGCTCGTGCTCGACGGCTCGACCGGACAAAATGCCTTTGAACAGGCACGACAATTCACAGCTGCCACAGACGTCACATCGCTCGCAATCACCAAACTCGACGGAACAGCAAAAGGCGGGGTGGTCATCGGAATAAGCGACCAGTTCAAGATTCCAGTGAAGTACATAGGCCTGGGCGAGGGAATGGAACAACTGCAACCATTCAACCGCAAGGCTTTCGTAGACTCACTGTTCGACGACGGCAACACACCTCAATGACAAACAATGAGAAAAACAACAACAGTAGATATCATAACACTCGGATGCTCTAAGAACCTAGTAGACTCAGAGCGCCTCATGGCACGCCTCGAAAACATCGGCTTCCGTGTAACCCATGACTCACCCAACCCCACAGGGCAGATAGCAGTCATCAACACATGCGGATTCATTGCCGATGCAAAAGAAGAATCCATAAACACCATACTCCATACCATCAGCCGCAAGGAACAAGGCAAACTGAAGAAGATATACGTCATGGGATGCCTCTCGCAGCGATACCTCAAGACCCTCGGACACGAACTGCCCGAGGTCGACGGCATATACGGCAAGTTCGACTGGGACAAAATCATCACCGAACTGAAGCACACAACACAATCCGAACGGCCAAAACCACTACCCTCAGAGGAGCCGGAGGAGCGCATGCGCCACATCACCACCCCCAGCCACTACGCCTACCTCAAGATATCAGAAGGATGCAACCGGCGGTGTGCCTATTGTGCCATACCAATCATGACCGGACACCACCAAAGCCGCCCCTTCGACGAAATACTCGACGAAGTGCGCTGGCTCGTAAGCCAAGGAGTGAAAGAATTCCAAGTCATCGCACAAGAACTCACCTACTACGGACTCGACCTCTACAAAACACGGCGCATAGCCGAACTCGTAGACGCCATGGCACAAATCAAGGGCGTAAAATGGATACGCCTCCACTACGCCTACCCACACCAATTCCCGATGGAACTGCTCGACGTCATGCGCCGCAACCCCAACGTGTGCCGATACCTCGACATAGCACTCCAACACATAAGCACCCCTGTGCTCGACAACATGCGACGACATGTAGACCGCGAACAAACCCTGGAACTCATAACAGCCATGCGGCAGGCAGTGCCAGGCATACACCTGCGCACAACACTCATGGTGGGATTCCCAGGCGAAGGCGAGCAAGAATTCGAAGAACTCATGGACTTCGTCCGATGGGCACGATTCGAACGCATGGGAGCATTTGCCTATTGCCGAGAAGACGGCACATACGCAGCACGCCACTTGCCCGACAACATACCACAAGAAGTGAAACAACAACGACTCGACCGCCTCATGAGCCTGCAACAACAAATATCGGCCCAAGTGCAGGCAGAGAAAGTAGGGAAGACCATGCCAGTCATCATAGACCGACGCGAAGGAGAATACTACGTGGGACGAACCGAATTCGACTCACCCGAGGTAGACCCCGAAGTCTTGATACCCATCAGCGGCGGAACACTGCGCCGAGGCACATTCTACAACATAGACATAACCGATTCCGATGACTTCGACCTCTACGGAATACGCCATACAAACCAACAATAAATACACAAATATACTATGGTAACATCCCGACAATTCATAAACGCCCTCGCAAAGAATGCAGGCATGACAACCAACGAAGCATCCTACATACTCGAACACTTCGTCAATGTCATAATAGACACAGTACAGGCCGAAGACTCCGTCACCATACAAGGATTCGGAGTATTCGAGAAAAAGAAGAAAGCCGAGAAACGACTCTTCAACCCCACAACAGGCCAGCGCCGAGTAATTCCAGCAAGCACAACACTGGCTTTCAAGCAAAGCCCCAAACTCAAGACAAATCTCAATCCCGACACCGCAAACACTGCAGCAACGAAAAAAAACAACTCTGAAGAATGACGAAATCAACAACGCAGAAACCATCCGAACGACTTGCAAGTGCATCAGGCATAAACCGCCGCACTGCAGAAACATTCATAAAAGCATTCGCCGAGACCATAGTAGAATGTGCACGGCAAGATGGTGCAGCCAAAGTGAGTGGACTCGGAACATTCAAGATACAAGCCGTGGCAGATCGTGAGAGCGTGAAGATATCCACCGGAGAACGCTTCATCATACCAGGATACAACAAACTGACCTTTACGGCCGCCCCCTCCGTATCCGACGTCCTGACAGACCAACCACCACTTTTGCCAATACCCGAAGCTCCCGCAGAAGAATCTCCCGCAGAAGAATCTCCCGCAGAAGAATCTCTATCAGATGAATCTCCATCAGATGAATCTCCATCAGATGAATCTCCAGCGCTCGAGGTGCCGGTTGAAGTTCCGCTACCCGAGGCATTAGTTGAAGCTCCAGTTGATTCTGACCTCAAAACAACCACAGAGCACCCTGCCTCCCCCGTGGAGTCATCAGAGCCCCCTGCTCCTGCAGCCCCCACTGTTGCCTTCCCCGTGGAGACATCAGAGCCCCCTGCTCCTGCAGCCCCCACTGTTGCCGCCCCCGTGGAGTCAGTGCCCGGCAATTCTGTTGCCGGGAATTCCCTCCCCCAAGCCACCCCGCAACCCAAACCACGCACTTCTATCTGGGCAGTCATAGCCATTGCAGCCCTGGCCATAATAGTAATAGTAGCAGTTATATCCTCCAACAAAGACAAGTCGAAGCCCGACGCTACACAGCAACCTGCCACACAGCAAACATTCACGTTAGACGACGAATCCGACCAAGACGCAAACCAGAGGCCGCGAGTACATATATTACGAAAAGGAGAATCGTTGACAACCATATCAGTCAACTACTATGGCACCCCCGATTCCATGGCAGCTATTTGGAAACTAAATAAGTTCCCAAATCCAAACGACATTCCCCTCGGTACCGAGATACTACTTCCGTAGACAACTACAGAATCTTGGTTCGCAAGAGCTCTGCACACTTTCCTGATGTATTATATACCACTAGACCTGCTTCATGTGTATATGTGAACTATCCTGACACACATACATGAAGCAGTCTTTCTTTTGTGCTATTCTGTGAAGTGTATGGCACAACACGAGTTAAATACTCTTAAAAGTTGGCCATTTTGTATAAATATATTTAATAAAATATATGTGTATCGACTAAAAGCATTATTTTTGCTGCGTTTTTCAGAAATAGCTAACGACTAACAAACAAAATAAAAAGTATGGCAGAAATATTGGATATGCGCGAACTGAACGAGCGCATAGAGCGCCAAAGCGCATTTGTAGCAAACTTGATGACAGGTATGGAACATACCATAGTAGGTCAGAAACATCTGGTTGAATCATTGCTTATAGGCCTTTTGAGCGATGGTCACGTACTGCTCGAAGGAGTTCCGGGACTTGCAAAAACGAAGGCGATACGCACGCTGGCCTCGCTCATAGATGCTCAGTTCAGTCGCATTCAGTTCACTCCTGACCTCTTGCCAGCCGATGTGGTAGGCACGATGATATATAGCCAGAAAGACGGACAATTCATCGCAAAGAAGGGCCCCGTGTTTGCTAACTTCGTGTTGGCAGATGAAATCAACCGTGCTCCGGCAAAAGTCCAGAGTGCCCTGCTTGAAGCCATGCAGGAACGGCAGGTGACAATAAGCACGACAACCTACGAATTGCCACGACCATTCCTTGTGCTTGCTACGCAGAACCCTATTGAACAGGAAGGAACCTATCCGTTGCCAGAGGCTCAGGTAGACCGTTTCATGCTGAAAGTGGTCATCGACTATCCGAAACTGGAGGAAGAAAAGAAAATCATCCGCCAGAACATCGGCGGTGAGGAACAGACAATCCGTCCAATCATGGGTACCAAGGAAATAGAAGACGCACGCCGCGTGGTATGCGATGTCTATCTTGACGAGAAGATAGAACAGTATATTGCCGATATAGTGTTCGCAACCCGATACCCCGAGAAATACAACCTGAAGGAGCTGAAAGGCCTCATTGCATTTGGAGGCTCACCACGTGCTTCAATAAACCTGGCACTCGCTTCACGTGCATACGCATTCATCAAACACCGTGGATATGTCATTCCTGAAGATGTACGTGCAATTGCACACGACGTGTTGCGTCATAGAATAGGCCTCACTTATGAGGCTGAGGCCAGCAACGTCACCTCAGAGGAAATTGTAAGCAAGATACTGAATAAGGTTGAAGTGCCTTAACAATATATCGACCTTAATAGGAAAACTTCTTAATAGTATATTTATTAAGGTGTGACGAGGTAATGGAGCATTAAAAAGTGCTATGAAGCATGGGCTTTCATCAGTGTGATACAAAAAATGTATAATTGTTGAGTAAGAAGAGTGGAAACAGACGAACTACTACAGAAAGTAAGGAAAATAGAGATTAAGACTCGCGGCCTGTCTAATAACATCTTTGCCGGCGAATATCACTCAGCCTTCAAAGGCCGAGGAATGGCATTTGCCGAGGTCAGAGAGTATCAGTATGGCGACGATGTGCGCGATATAGACTGGAATGTGACGGCACGTTTCGGCAAGCCTTACGTCAAGGTGTTTGAAGAAGAGCGTGAGCTTACGGTGATTCTCATGGTCGACGTGTCTGGTAGTCTCGATTTCGGAACTGTGGGGCAGACAAAGCGTCAGGTAGTGACTGAGATAGCGGCGACCCTTGCATTCTCTGCCATTCAGAACAACGATAAGATTGGTGTCATCTTCTTCTCCGATAAGGTTGAGAAGTTCATTCCGCCGAAGAAGGGGCGTAAACACATCTTGCTCATCATCCGCGAACTGCTGAGTTTCCAGCCCGAAAGCAACAAAACCGACCTTGGAATGGCTATAGAGTTTATGACCAATGCCATAAAGAAACGCTGTACGGTCTTCCTTATGAGCGACTTCTATAATCATTCCGACTTCAAGCAGCAGCTGATGATTGCCAACCGGCGTCACGATGTGGTTGCCATTCAGGTATATGACCAGCGTATGTGTGAGTTGCCAAACATCGGACTCGTCAATTTTGTTGACAGCGAGAGTGGCGAGCGCGTGTGGGTCGATACTGCATCGGCTGCGGTGCGCAGGGCACATCGCGAATGGTGGGTTCAGCATCAGGGGCAGCTAAGTAATATCCTCACAATGTCGAATGTGGATAGTGTGTCGGTGCGTACCGATGAAGACTATGTGAAGTCGTTGATGAATTTGTTCAGACGCAGAAGCTGACGGCATGCTGATGTAGACTGACCACATGCTGGTATCGGCTGATGTATATATAGAAAGATGATGCAAGTAATAATAAATAGATGTTGCAAGTAATAATAAAGCAATACAGACGATGAACTATAAAATACTGATTACGTGTCTGCTCTTCTGTCTTTCGCAGGTGTCTCACGGCCAGGTTACGGTTGAAGCCACGATTGACTCAACCCAAATTCTCATTGGTCAGCAAGTCAATATACGTCTTGAGGTCAGTGCAGATGCAGGCAAGTCGGTGGAGTTTCCGCAGTATGACTCGCTCAGTCAGATGCTGCCCGGACTTGAGGTATTGAATACAACCGACCCCGACACGCAATATCTGAATGATTCGAAACGCATGATACTGAGCCGGACCTATCTTGTCACTTCGTTCGACTCGTCGCTCTACTACATACCTCCGATGCAGGTGAAGGTGGACGGCCATGAGTATGAATCGAACCACCTGGCGTTGAAGGTGCTTACGATGGATATAGACACGCTGGCGGTCGACAGCATCTTCCCCTTCAAGGCCGAGATGCGTCCTGCCTTCAGCTGGGACGACTGGCGTCCTGTCATCTGGCTGGTTGTTGCTCTCTTGCTCTTGCTGGCTGTGTTGGTATATGTATTGGTACGTCTCATAACCAACAAGCCTATTATCCGCCGAATACGTTTGCGCCAGCATGTGGCACCACACAAAGTGGCAATGCAGAAGATAGAGCAGATAAAAGAGAACAAACTGGTACAGAGTGAAGACTCGAAGGAGTATTATACCCAACTCACCGACACCCTCCGCCAGTATATCTCCGACCGCTTCGGATTCAATGCCATGGAGCTCACGTCGGCCGAAATCATTGAACGCTTGCAGGCCGACAACGACGAGGAAGCCTTGCGTGAGTTGCGCGAGTTGTTCCAGACGGCCGACCTTGTGAAGTTTGCCAAGTACACTACTCTGATCAATGAGAACGACCGTAATCTTGTCACGGCTGTCGACTATATCAACCAAACTAAGATAGAAGAGGAAGTGAAACCGCAACCCGCTGAGATTGTGGTGGAAGAACGTCGTTCTAAAGTGGCCAAGGCAGTGCTCATAAGCAGCATTGTTGTTGCTGCAATAGCAGCTGTCGTGGTCGTTGTCCTGCTTGTGCGTAGGCTATACTACTTGTTTATATAATGCTCAAAGCTGTAATTCAATACGTATATGGTTTTCAGTAATCCATATTTCTTCATTTTGCTTGCGGTGCTCATACCATACATTGTGTGGTATGTGATGCGTCACCGCAAGAATCTGCCGACGCTGCGTATGCCTGAAGCGTCGAAATATAAGGCGTTGCCTAAATCGTTCAGGCAGTATCTCATGCATGTGCCGTTCCTCTTACGTTGTGTGCTGATTACCCTTGTGGTGTGTATACTTGCACGTCCGCAGAGCAAACACTCGTGGAGTGATACCGATGTTGAGGGAATCGACATAATGCTGGCTGTCGATGTGTCGACCAGTATGCTGGCTCAAGACTTTGAGCCAAACCGTGTAGAGGGTCTGCGGCAGATTGCCGCCCGGTTTATCGACAAGCGTATGAACGACAATATCGGCCTCACATTTTTTGCTGGCGAGGCTTACACCCAGTGTCCGCTCACTACAGACCATGTGGCACTGATGAACCTGTATAACAGTGCCGATACGCGTATGGCTGCAAATGGCACCATAGACGACGGTACCGCCATCGGCGATGGAATCATGAACGCATTGCTCCGTCTGCGCGAGAGTAAGTCCAAGTCGAAAGTCATCATTTTGCTCACCGACGGTGTGAACAACTCGGGTAACATTTCGCCGCTCACTGCTGCCGAGATAGCCAAGAAGCAGAAGGTGAGGATATATACCATTGGTATAGGTACCACGGGTATGGCTCCTTATCCGCTGCCTACTGGCGGCACCATCAAGTTGCCGGTAGAGATTGACGAGGCAACGATGACAAAAATTTCGAAGGAGACCGGTGGGCAGTATTTCCGTGCACAGAAAAATGCAGAGCTTGATGCCATATATAATGATATTGACCAGATGGAGCGCACCAAGTTCAATGTGCGCCAGTATAGCAAACGCACCGATATGTTCGAGCCCTTTGCGCTGGCGGCATTCATCACTCTGCTGCTCGAGTTGCTGATGCGTATGCTTGTCCTACGCAGGTTGCCATAGGGAAAGGATCGAAGCTATATATAGAAACTACAGGTGCTATAGAAGCCAAATCACTTAGAACCCAAAAAACTAAATAACTTAAAACCACATAACCTCATAACCTCAAAACCTCATAATGTTTAGATTTGCTCATCCACAATATCTGTATCTGCTTTTGCTCATACCTTTGTTCACAGCCTTGTTTGTGTGGCTGCGCTACAGACGCAGGGAGAGTCTTCGCCGGTTTGGCGACATGGCATTGCTTGCCCACCTCATGCCCGATGTGTCGAGGGTGAACCCTGTTCTGAAGTTCATTCTCATGATGGTGGCGCTGGCATTGGTGGTGTTCATTATGGCGCGTCCGCAGTATGGAATGCGCAATGTGGAGTATAAGCGTTCGGGCATCGAGGCTGTTATAGCTGTCGATGTGTCCAATTCCATGCTTTGCGAAGATGTGTCGCCCAGTAGGCTGCAGAAGTCGAAGATGATAGTAAGCAAACTCATTGACCAACTCGATGACGACAAGCTGGGCCTCGTGGCGTTCGCCGGCACGTCGGTCACTCTGTTGCCAATCACGTCTGACTATGTGTCGGCCAAGATGTTCCTCGACCAGATTGACCCACGAACCATCTCGCTGCAAGGCACTGATGTTGGCGATGCAATAAACAAGGCTGTTGCAGGCTTTTCGCAAAACAAGAATGTGGGTAAGGCGTTGATTCTCATCACCGATGCTGAAGACAACGAGCAAGGTGCCCTCGATGCAGCCAAGGCGGCCAAGGAACTGGGCATACGCATTTTTGTCTTGTCGGTAGGAACTCCTGCCGGCGGACCGATACCTATGGGCAACAACCAGTTTAAGAAAGACATGGAGGGCAATGTGGTGATAACGAAACTGAACGAGCAGGTAGGCAAGCAGATAGCCGAAGCGGGTGGGGGAGTGTACATACGTGTGGACCGCACGGATGATGCACAGACTATGCTCGAGACCGAGATTGCCAAGATGCAGAAGGACGACTTCACTACATCGCAGTATGCCGAGTACGACGAGCAGTTCATTGCTGTGGCCATACTGCTGTTTATCACGCTTATTGCCGAGGCTGCACTCATGGAAAAACGATACAAACTGTTCGGCAAGATTGGATGGCTGAATCTTAAACAAGAGAAAGGAGCATCGAAATGAAGCAAACCATACTGATATTTATGCTGCTGGCAACCGCTGCGTGTGGCAGGGTTGCGGCTCAGAATAGCGACCGCGATTGTATACGCCTGGGCAATAAATACTTTCGCGAGCAGAACTTCAGCAAGGCAGAAACCTACTATCGGAAAGCGCTGGAACAGAACCAGACGCTTGAGGCATACTACAACCTGGGCAATGCACTCACATTCCAGCAAAACGACTCGCTGGCGTTCGACTCGTTTGGCAAGGCGCTGGGACAACCCACCGATACACCCGAGAAGCGAGCCTGGGTATACCACAACATGGGTAACCTGTCATATCTGAACGGACGTCAGCTCATGAAGGCCAATAGTCCGGACGCCACGAAGGCGTTTGCGCAGGCGGTGGAGTGTTATAAGAGTGCCCTCAGATGCAATCCTGACGATAACGAAACCCGCTACAACCTTGCAATGGCTCAGTATATGCTGAAGCAGAACCAGTACCAGAACCAGCAGAACCAGGACCAGAACCAGCAGAATCAGGACCAGAACCAGCAGAATCAGGACCAGCAACAGAACCAGCAGCAGGATCAGCAACAGAACCAACAGCAGGATCAGCAACAGAACCAACAGCAGGATCAGCAACAGAACCAACAGCAGGACCAGCAACAGAACCAACAGCAGAACCAGCAGGACCAGCAGAACGCACGTCAGCAGCAAGCCGATGAACAGCGCGGGCAGATGGACGACCGTACTGCCGAGCAACTGCTCAACTCTGCACTTCAGGACGTGAAAGGCGTGCAACGCAAGGTGCAGAAGGCCGAGAAAGCCCATCGCCGAGGTCTGGAACGCGACTGGTGATACTTGCGCGGAAATGAGGATATCCTCGCAAGGCGTTGAGGATATCCTCACAAGGCTGCGAGGATATCCTTACAAGGTCGCGAGGATATCCTCAACAAAAGCTGCCGACAGCACAGCTTCAGAATACGACAACGAAAACAACCCAATAATATGGCAATACATAAAGAAACGAGACTTATGACACTATGCCTGCTCTGTGCCGTGTCGGCACTACAGGCCATGGCACAGAGTGCCACATTCAAGGCATCGGCACCCACGATGGTAGAGGTTGGCGAACGCTTCCGTGTACAATACAGTGTCAGCAGCCAAAATGTGTCAAACTTCAATTATCCGTCGTTCGATGGCTTCGACGTGATTTACGGCCCCAGCACATCGAGCCAGAGCAACATACAAATCATAAACGGCAAGATGAGCCAAAGCAGTTCCTATACATATACATTCACGCTTATGGCCCAGAAGACCGGCACCTACACCATACCCGCCGCATCCATCGTGGTAGATGGCGAGACCCTCAAGTCGCAAAGCCTGAAGATACAGGTGGTGGCTTCGAGCGGCACACGTCAGCCACAGGGACAACAGGGACGCCAGCGGCAGACCGAGCGCGTGGCACCGCAGGCACAAGGCACCTCGATTTCTGCTTCCGACCTCTTCATGACGGCAACGGCAAGCCGCACACGCGTGTATGAACAGGAGGCCGTGCTCGTGACGTACAAAGTGTATACTTTGGTCAACCTGCAGCAGCTCGACGGCAAACTGCCAACACTCGATGGATTCCAGATACAAGAAATAGACCTGCCCCGCAACAAAGAGTTCACAACCGAAAACTACAACGGACGCATCTACCACACAGTGGTATGGAGTCAGTATGTGCTCTTCCCACAGAAGTCGGGCGACTTGGTGATACCGGCCATAACCTACGAGGGAGTGGTGGTGCAGCAAAACCGCGCCATGGACCCCATCGAGGCCTTCTTCAACGGTACAGGCGGACTGATAGAGGTGAAGAAGAAAATCACCACACCACAACTCACCATACACGTCACACCACTGCCCGACAAACCAGCCGACTTCTCGGGCGCTGTGGGACAATTCAGCATCAGCTCGTCACTCAGTGCCGACAAGGTGAAGGCTAACGACGCCATCACGCTGAAACTCGCAGTAAAGGGAACCGGAAACATGAAACTCATATCAGCCCCCGAGATAGAATTCCCAAAAGACTTCGAGACATACGATGCCAAGGTGACAGACAACTTCTCGCTGACACGCAGCGGCCTGACAGGAACCAAAGAGTTTGAATACCTCGCAGTGCCGCGTCATGGCGGACAGTATACAATACCGGCTGCCCGATTCGTCTACTTCGACACTGCAACACAGACATACAAGACACTCACCACCGAGCCATACACCATCAACGTGGAAAAGGGAACAGGCGGAACCGGCACGGCTGTGAGCGACTACACCAACATGCAGCAAGACGTGAAACAACTCAACCAAGACATACGCTACATTAAGACAGGCAACACCGTATCCCACAGTGCAGCCACCAACTATCTCACATCGTGGACATATTGGGCACTATACCTCATACCGCTGATACTGTTCGCCATAGCAATGGCAGTGGGCTATAAGCAAATCAAAGACAATGCCAACATCGCCAAAGCACGTGGAAAGAAAGCCAACAAGGTGGCAAAGAAACGACTGAAAGCCGCCGAACGCTACCTGCACCAACACAATCAGGCAGAATTCTACGACGAAGTGATGAGAGCACTGTGGGGATACATAGCCGACAAACTGAACATATCGCAGGCACAACTCAACAAAGACAACATAAGCGCCGAACTCGATGCAAAACAAGTGGATGCAGCACTGACCAGCCAATTCATACAGACACTCAACCAGTGTGAGTATGCACGCTATGCACCAGGCAACCCCGACGAAAACATGGAAGCCGTATACAACAGCGCGGCCGACGTAATAAGCAAGATGGAAAACAACATACGACACTCAGCTGGCAGAAATCAGAAAACAACGGCAACTTTCTCACTCATACTGCTTGCTGCAATCATGACATCGGCCACAATCAGTGCACAAACAAAGCAACAAGCCGACCAACTATATGCCGACGAGAAATACGAAGCCGCTACAAAGATATACCAGACACTCATAGAAAACGAGGGACCCGCCCCCGAACTATACTACAACCTCGCAGGATGCTACTACAAACAGGGCGACGTGGCACATGCAGTGCTCAACTACGAACGTGCACTCAAACTGCAACCAGGCGACACCGACATACGAGCCAACCTGGAACTGGCACGAAGCAAGACTACCGACAAGGTGACACCGCCGTCGCAGATGTTCTTCATCACATGGTGGAACTCATTCACCAACATCATGCACATCAACACATGGCTCGTCATAGCACTCTGCATGTTCACCCTCATGCTCATTGGAATCTTAGCAGTAGCATTCATGACCAATACCACAGCACGCAGGGCCGGCATCTATGTGGCAGTGGCAGCAATGACACTCACCATTGTCACAATACTCTCGGCACTGTCGTGCCACATCAGACAAGTCAACCACTCGCAAGCAATAGTCATGACATCGGCCGTGACCGTGAAAAGCTCGCCAAGCGACACAAGCACCGACCTCTTCGTAATGCACGAAGGCACAAAAGTGGAAATAACAGACAACACCATGTCAAACTGGTGTGAAGTAAAACTCGAAGAAGGCAAGATGGGGTGGGTGCCTGCAGCTGCAATAGAAGAAATATAATAAAAAGAAAAAACAGAAGCAAACATCGAAATATACCAACCACAGGAACCATGCCATACACACCACACATCGCAGCCATGCCGCTCGAAATACCCGGATGGATCGACAAACTGCACCACTTTGACCAGCAACTGACACTGGCCGTCAACGGCAGCGATTCAATCTTCTGGGACAACATAGCATACTGCGTAACCAACACATTCGCGTGGTCACTCGTAATACTCACACTGGTCATCATATTCTTCAGAAACAACGACCTGAGAACAACACTCCTCATACTGCTCACCATAGGCCTTATGATACTCGTTGCCGACCAACTGTGCTCAGGACTCGTAAAACCATTGGTGGCACGATGGAGACCAACACAAGACCCCGACATAATGTACCAAGTAGACATTATAAACGGATACAGAGGCGGAAGATACGGATTCTTCTCCGGACACGCATGCAACACCATGTGCATGGCAGTATTCCTCTCGCGACTATTCAGATTCCGCCCAATCACAATCACACTCATCATCTGGTCAATCACAACCACCATCACACGAATATACCTCGGAGTACACTATCTCGGCGACATAACCGTAGGCTTCATCATGGGCGCCATCATAGGAGGATTGTTCTATTATATATATAATAAGGTGTCAGTACGCCTCCACGCGCCACGACGGATGTCAAGCGAATACACCGCAACCGGATACGAAAAACGCGACATGTATTCACTCCTTGCCATCATCTTCTTCAACTACATACTAGTACTCATCGTAGCCATGTCACTCGGAATACGCTAAAAAACACATCCGATGACAAAAACAGACATACATCATCGACAAGAATTGACAGAACTGCAAAGTAGACAAAAACGACTCTGTTTGCCCCTCGATAACCCCATTCAGAGCCCTAAACCAAAGTTTTTTTAAAGAAAAACAAAAAAAAGTCGCAAATCATTTTGTAGTTTCAAAAAAAAGCCCTACCTTTGCACTCGCTTTTCGAAAACGATGAGTTGCGGAGGCAACAATACATCAAAAGCACGGGCGCTTAGCTCAGCTGGTTCAGAGCGTCTGCCTTACAAGCAGAGGGTCGGCGGTTCGAATCCGTCAGCGCCCACAAAATAATGAACAATGGCTCGTTAGCTCAACTGAATAGAGCACTTGACTACGGATCAAGAGGTTATAGGTTTGAATCCTATACGAGTCACCATGAGAAGCTTCATTGATAAGCATAGCCTGTCAAGAACGAAGCAACTCAAAGCAAAGAAGAAGGGCATATTCCAGAGTGGCCAAATGGGGCAGACTGTAAATCTGCTGGTTTTCACCTTCGGTGGTT
>JAFUSD010000196.1 GCA_017480685.1 Bacteroidaceae bacterium | reverse complement strand
GGTTGTAGAGTTCCACCCATCCGCCGTAGTTCCACGAGGGGTCGACGAACATATCTACGTTGGCTGCCATGATTTCGTTTATAATCAACGACTCCTTGGTGGCTCCGTTGTTGATTACCGTTATCTGACACTGGGCCTTGATGTCGGTTCCGTCGATGGTGGTGGCTGTGATGGTGGTTGTTCCACGCGAGAGGGCGTGTATGTTTCCGTTGTAGTCGATGGTTGCCACGCTGGGGTCAGACGATTCCCATGCTACACGTCGGAATGAGGCGTCGACGGGTTGTATGTCGGCCGTCAGCTGATACCAGTCGTCTATGTTGATCGATATGCTTGTCTGGCTTATGGTCATGCTGGTTGCTGGTACGAGTTCGCCTTCACGTTCTACGGTCCAGTTGTCAAGACATATCCATCCGTCGTAGCGGCGTCCCCAGCCGCCCCAGCCGCCCCATGGGTCGTCGTTGTCGCCGCTGTCATCGTAGCGTACTCCGATTGTCAGTTCTCTGCTTTCGTCGACGGTCACTTCTACGTAGTTGTGGTAGTATCCGGCTTCAAACCATAGTTTGGCTGCCGCCTGGGTGTTTGGTATGTATCCTCCGCTGGTGTGTGTCGAGCCGCTGCCCAGACTTGTGGGTGTGGCTCCGCTGGCTGCCAGTACGATGCGGGTGGATTGTTCGTCGATGGCTGATGTGGCATAGAGCAGTGCTTTTTGGTATTGTGTGGGGTCGGCGCTGTTGTAGCGATTGTAGTCGTCGGTTGCGTTACCTGAGCGGTAGAAGGCTTGTACACCTACGCGGTAACGGCCTGGTTCCACGCCTTCGATGGTCTGGAAGGTGTTGAACCATTTCTGGTAGTGCTCGGCGTTTTCACCTGGGTTGTTGCTTATGCTGAATGTGGTTCCTTCCCATCCGGTACGAACGTCGTTGTCGTCGAATCGTGGGTTGGTGACGTATGTGTCGGTTACGTCAATCCATGTCTGACTTTTGATGTGAAGGCATGGGCTGAAGGTTAGTGCTGTTGACAATGCAACGATTGAGAGTGGTTTCATTGTTTCGTTTTGTGTGTATTTCCGATTAATTAGTAATTTTTTGTTCTGATGCATGGATGTATTATTGTATGCTGTGTGTATTATACAATATATATGTGTGCACTTTATGTTGCAAATTTATGAAAGTTTTGTGACTTGATTGTTTCTTGTTTGCAAAAAAGTTGTTGTTTTAACATTTCGGTGTTGTTTTTGTGTGTATTTTGGCTGTTTGTGGTGTTTAATCTGGCAGAATGCGTCGTGCTCCTACGTATCGTTTGATGTAGTAGGCCGACGAAGCGAAGTCGTTGATGGTGATTCCGGTCGACACGGCTGCGTGTATGAACTTGAAGCTGCCTCGGCGCTTGTCTACGCTGTAGACGATTCCTACGTGTCCCACTCCTCGCACTGACGAGCGTGTGAAGAACACGAGGTCGCCGGGGCGAAGGTCTTTGCGGTCTACCGGCCTGCCTTGGGTGTATTGTGCGGCCGACATGCGTTCGAGTTTGATGCCGAACTTTGCAAACACGTATGAGGTGAATCCTGAGCAGTCAAACTGGTTGGGGCCGGTGGCTCCCATCCGGTAGCGTTTGCCTTTGTGGCGTTCGGCTTCGGAGAGCATGCGCATTGCAAGGGCGTAGGACGACTCTGATGTGGATGTTATCTGTCCGTCGTCGGTTATTTCGAGTTCGGTTTTGGGGAATTGACGTTGTGTGGCTGCTTTTATTATCTTGGCGCTTTCGTGTGTGGTGTCGGTCTTTGGGCCGCTGGTGCCTTTTTGCTTGAACGAGACGATTTTGCCGTTTTTGAATGTGCCGTCGGCAAAGATGTTGGCTTCTATGAGTGGTGCCACTCCTTGGTTGGTGGGTTGGCTGGTGGCTGGTGTGCAGAAGTGGCCGAGGTCGTAGATTATGAGGCGGTCTTTGTAGAGCTCGATGGGTTGGGGCTGTGTGTGCCCGTTGCCGATTACGATGTCGGCTCCTGCATTGATGCATACGTGGGCGAAGTTGATTTCCGAATGCATTTCTCCCTCTCTGATGTGTTGTGGGCTGGCGGGGCTGCTGTGGTCTATGGAGTATGCCACAATCACTATGTCGCACTGTTCGTCGAGCCCCGACACCATGTTGCGCACCAGGGTTGAGTCGGCCATGGAGAGTGTGTGTACCGATGTGCCGAATGCTATGAGCCCGTATCGGCGGTTTTGGCGTTCGAACATCATGTAGTCTTGCATGGCTTTCACTCCTGCATATTCCATTTTTGCATCGCGCAGCGAGTTGATGGTGGTCTGTATGCCTTCAATCCCGAAGTCGGCCACGTGGCTTCCGGCAAGGCTCACGGCCGTGAAACCTGCCTCGGCCATTTCGGCAGCGCATGCTTCGGGCATGCGTATGAGCCTGTGGGCTCCTATCATGTTGGTGCGGTTGGGCGATGCGTCGATATCGATGAAGACGGTGCCGAGGGTGGCAAATGTGATATCGGCTTTCTGTAGCAGCGGGCTTGCTTCGGCCATCAGCTGTGCGGTGCCGGCGGTTGATGCGCTGTTCATGCCATAGTTGCTGCCCATGTTCACTTCGCCTGTGAACACGAACCGCACTTCGTTCTGGGCCTGAAGCCACAGCGCGAATGCCGATAGCAGTATGGTGAGCAGTTGTCTCAATTCAGATGATGTTTGCTGGTGTTGCCTGCCGGTGATGTTGTGAGTGCCGGTGTGCAATCCGTCTGCAAAGGTAAGGAAAAAAAATGGAACGGCAAGTGTTATGTGTGGCTTTTCTTGGTAAAGGCCTGATGTGAGGTGTTGAAACGCAACTATTTCATGGGTGTGCAGTCATCTGTCATCGGTGTCTTCTTTTTGCGAGGATATCCTCGCGTGCTGTTGAGGATATCCTCGCAGGTCGTTGAGGATATCCTCGCAGGTTGTTGAGGATATCCTTGCGTGCAGCCATAGGATATCCTTATATTTTGTCTGCCCTATATACGCTTGCGGCACCATGCACTGAGCCCGCATTCTGTGCACTTGGGGTTTATGGCTCGGCAGACGTAGCGCCCGTGCAGTATGAGCCAGTGGTGTGCCCTTGCCATGAGTTGTTCGGGCAGGTTGTGTGTGAGGTGGCGCTCGGTGGCAAGCGGTGTGCGGCACGATGGTGGCACAAGCCCGATGCGGTGGCTCACTCGGAACACGTGGGTGTCTACCGCCATGGCAGCCTGCCCATACACCACACTCAGCACCACGTTGGCTGTCTTGCGGCCCACGCCCGGCAGGCGCGTCAGCTCCTCCATGGTGTGCGGCACCTCGCCCCCGAAGTCGCTTTCCAGCATCTGTGCCATCCCAATCAGGTGTCGTGCCTTGCTGTTGGGGTAGCTTATGCTGCTTATCAGGCGTAGCACATCGGCCTCGGTTGCAGCGGCCATGCTGCTGGCGGTGGGGTAGGATGCAAAGAGGGCGGGGGTGACCATGTTGACGCGGCGGTCGGTACACTGGGCACTTAGTATCACCGCAGTCAGCAACTGGAATGGTGAGTCGTATTTCAGTTCGGTCGCAGCTTCGGGCATTGTGCGCTCAAAATACTCGGTAGTGAGTCGGTATAGTTCCTTTTTTGTCATTGACTTGCATTTTTCGTGCAAAGTAAGCACTTTTTTTCGATATGATTGCAATTATGTCGAGAATTTTTAGTACTTTTGCAAGCTAATTTGTATTTATAAGGATGAGACAGTTAAAAATCACCAAAAGTATTACCAATCGCGAGAGCGCATCGCTCGATAAGTATCTTCAGGAGATTGGACGTGAGGAACTCATAACAGTGGAAGAGGAAGTGGAACTTGCCGCCCGCATCAAGAAGGGCGACCGCCGTGCCCTTGAGAAACTGACCAAAGCCAACCTTCGCTTCGTGGTGTCGGTAGCCAAGCAATATCAGAACCAGGGCCTCAGTCTGCCCGACCTTATCAACGAAGGCAACCTGGGACTTATAAAGGCTGCTGAGAAGTTTGACGAGACTCGTGGCTTCAAGTTCATATCATACGCCGTGTGGTGGATTCGTCAGAGCATACTGCAAGCCCTGGCCGAACAAGCCCGCATAGTGCGCCTGCCGCTCAATCAGGTGGGCTCGCTCAACAAAATCACCAAGGCACTTGCCAAATTCGAACAAGAGAACGAACGACGCCCATCGTCAGAGGAACTGGCAAACATCATCGGACTGCCTGTAGACAAAATAGGCGACACACTGAAAGTGCAAGGACGCCACATAAGTGTAGACGCCCCATTCGTGGAGGGCGAAGACAACAGCCTGCTCGACGTGCTGGTGAACGATGACAGCCCGATGGCCGACCGCACACTGGTGAACGAGTCGCTGTCGAAAGAAATAGACCGTGCACTCGACACCCTGACACCACGAGAGAAAGACATCGTACGCATGTTCTTCGGAATAGGCGGCCCTGAGATGACACTCGAGGAAATCGGCTCTACATTCGGACTCACTCGCGAACGTGTGCGCCAAATCAAGGAGAAAGCCATAAGACGACTGAGACAAAACTCACGAAACAAACTCCTGAAATCTTATTTAGGATAAACAACGCCGATGAAACTGATAAAGACAACCATACTGACCACTGCCATGCTTGGAGCCGCAGCCATGCTCCAGGCACAGACCGTGTCAGACCCCGACGAACCCGCCGACGGCATCGTAGAACGGCAGCAAGCATCTCAAATAAAGAAACAAAGCAAGAAAAAACAAAAACAAGAGAAGATAGACACACGGAAAAGTGAAACCTACACAGTGCCCGTCTACATGTTCTCTGTATCTGCCGAGTTCGGCGACTCTGTGGTCTATGCCACCGGAGTGCAAGAAGTGGAAAACGCACAACTCACCCGCAAATACGACTACCTCTACTACCGTGCAGACTATTCATACCAGTTCACCGAGTACCTCGGCAACGCCTTGGGCGCAAAAAACCAGACAACATGCGTGTTCTTCGACAAAGACAAGAAAAAACTGGTGAAACGATTCGTGAAAGTCATGAAACGCTACGAAGCCGATCCCAGCATACACTTTGTACTGATCACCGCCGACAAGTTCCACTTCAAAGCAGTGGAAGACACACCCGCCGAGCAATAAGCCCACCACCAGGCACCACCTCCAAACCCATCAACCAACAATGACACTCAGACATACCATCCTTGCATCAATACTGCTGCTACTGCTCGCCGGCTGTCATAAAGACGACGAACCGGTGAAACGCGAGACACGCACCGTGGTGGTGTATATGGCGGCCGAAAACTCGCTGGCCGACTACGCACCTTCCGACATACAAGAGATGATGGTTGGAGCCAATCAACTGGAAAATGGCGACCACCTTATTATATATATAGACGACCTGAACGAACCACGCATCTACGAACTCGACAACCACAACACCGCACTGTCATACAGCAAACTGGAACCCACCTATCGCTTCGACTCAGAACTCAACTCGGCCAACCCCGAAACACTGGACCGCGTGATGCAATATGCCACATCAAGGCATCCGGCCAACTCATACGGAATCGTCTTCTGGTCGCACGGCTCATCATGGCTGTTCGACTCAAACGAAACCACAGCAGCTAAGCGCCGAGATATCAGCCGCCGACACTCATTCGGAATCGATACCCAGCAGAACACCCAGCAGGCACGAGGATACAAGATGTACATACCCGATATGGCAGAAGTGTTGAGCCGGTATGCAGGCATAGAATACATAATGTTCGATGCATGCTTCATGCAGTCTGTTGAGGTGGCATACGAACTGAGACACTGCGCAAACTACATCATAGGCTCACCGGCAGAGATACTCGCCACAGGCGCACCATACCAGCACATACTGAAACACCTATTCGCAAATCCATTCTCGCCTGAGAACCTAATCAAAGAATACGGCGAATACTATGCCACATACAACAGCTACGGAGTAGTGCTCTCGGCAATCAAGACCGATGCCTTCAGCCAGTATGTCGAAACTATGAGCCAGATTATGCCGAACTACTCATGGAGCGATACAGACTTCTTCGGATGCCTCAACTATTATGATTACGACTGGAACAACTATCCGAGGGTAGTGGTTCGGATGCCCGACTTTTTCGACATACAGGGAATAATGATGCGAGTGTTGTCGGCCGACGACTACTCACGATGGAAAGCATCATTCAGCCAACTCAACATTGCATCCTATGCAGCCGACTATTGGGTCACTGCAATCGGACCTACAGGGACAGGCGATGTAATCAAGGTGAACCGCGACCAATGTAGCGGAGTGTGCATGTACCTGCCACTCAGTTACTATCAAGACGAAACATTCTATAACGATTACGATAAAACGCAATGGGGACAACTCTTCAATATACAGTAGCACATCACACATTCCGAATCAAATTCATGCAAGAATGCAATGACGAAAGACTGATGCCTTCGTTTCCTGCATTCAAGGTGGAGCCCGATGAACGTCAAGCCATCTTCACACTGACAGTAGACGACACGGCATTACCACACGAAAAGGGTAGGGAGATAGGCCAGTTCGACACCGGAGGCAGCAACAATGGAGTGTATATAACCGCTGATGACAGTTATCAAATCATGATAAGCGACCTGAGCGGACGCAAATGCTGCCTGATACAAGCCAATGCCGACTTCTCGGTGGCAACCGCTGCACTGCGTGGAGACAATTCCATGCGCCAGTTCGGACTCAACAATGCTATCATGATGATGTATGCATTCGCTTCGGCCGACAAAGACACACTGCTCATGCATGCCAGTGTGATACGATATGCAGGCATCGGATACCTCTTCCTCGGTGTGAGCGGAACAGGCAAGAGCACCCATACTGCAAACTGGCTGAAGTATATCGAAGGCACCGACCTCATGAACGACGACAACCCCGTGGTGCGTGTGATAGATGGTAAGGCCGTGGTTTATGGGTCGCCATGGAGCGGAAAGACACCATGCTACCGCAATATAGAAGCACCGGTGGGCGGATTCGTACAACTGAAGCAGGCACCATACAACAAGATAAGACGCATGTCGGTCATCGAGACATTTGCATCGCTGCTCCCGTCGTGCAGTGTCATGAAGTGGGATCGCCGCGACTATATCGGTGTGTGCGACACAGTAAATCACGTGATGCAACTCACCAACACCTTCTTCCTCGAGAATCTCCCCGACGAAGAAGCCGTACGACTTAGTTTCAACACACTAACATCTGAACAACAGTCATGACGACGATACAGATGGAAAACGCCCAGTTCCTGCCACATGTGTGTCAACTGGTGCAGGAAGGACATAAGGTGACGATTGGAGCAAAAGGCAATTCGATGCGCCCGTTCATCGAGTCGGGGCGCGATGCGGTGGTGCTGAGCCGTCTGACCCAACCAGTTATAGGCGATGTCGTGCTGGCAGAACTAACTCAGGGACATTACGTGCTTCATCGCATAGACGCCATCGAGGGCATGCACATCCGCCTCCGTGGCGATGGAAATCCTTATCAGACCGAGCAATGCAACGCGGATGACCTGCGTGCTACTGTTGTGACAATAGTGAGAAAAGGACGCTCTTATGCTACATCGTCACGCACATGGAAGACCTACAGCTGGGTATGGACCCGCCTCCTTCCCCTACGCCGTTACCTGTTGGCCCTCTACCGCCTTGTCTGGAGAGGCGAACTGCCTGCACGGCTCACACGCAGATAGCAACTATACGCTGCCGTGTCAATGCACGACTCACACGCAGATAGCAACTATAAGCTGCCGTGTCAATCATTTGAAAGATTATAAACGAAAGAACATATAAACTAAAAACATACAGATTATGAAGATAAAAGACGGATTTGAACTTCGCAATATTTGCGGTGAAAACATTATCGTGAGCCATGGTATCGAGAATATCGACTTTGTGAAAGTGATAAGCCTCAACGAGTCGGCTGCTGTAGTGTGGAACAATGTGATGGGCAAAGAGTTCACTATCGACGATATGGTTTCTGCACTTATGTCAGAATATGATGTAGATGCTGAGACCGCCAAGGCCGACTGTCAGACCCTGATTGACGACTGGAAGCGTATCGGGTTCCTGGCTTGAGAGGAAAGTCTTGATGCTGAAAGAAAACAACCGAAGTGGCTGCAAGAAACAATCTCTTGCAGCCACTTCGGTTGTTTTCTTTCTCAAGTTCCGGTCATGTCATGCTTATGACGCTTGACCACACATGTTGAGATGCTTTTCCAATGTGTTGATATAGCTTAATCGAACATGTCAATATAGTGCTCTACCAGGCCTTCGATGCGCTGTTTGTCGGTGAAGTACTGATAAGTCGACACGTTGAGGTCGCAGCATGCTTCTTCGTCGCACACGATGTTGCCGTGCTGGTGCATCTGCAGTGCGCTGACTGTCCACATGTGGTTCACGCCGTTTTCGATGGCTTGCTTCAGCGCACGAGCTTTCACGTGTCCGTTACACATGATAAGCACTTCGCGAGCTGCCATCACTGTTCCTACACCTACGGTCAAGGCCTGCTTTGGCACCTTGTTGATGTCGTTGTCGAAGAAGCGGCTGTTGGCTTGCAGAGTGTTGGTTGTGAGGGTCTTGATACGGGTCTTTGATGAAAGGCTGCTACCTGGTTCGTTGAATGCGATGTGGCCGTCAGGGCCGATACCACCCATGAAGAGGTCGATGCCGCCGGCATCCTCTATCATCTGCTCATAGTGTGCACATTCTTCAAGCAGGTCGGGAGCGTTTCCATTGAGTATGTGAACGTTCTCGGGCTTAATGTCAATGTGGTTGAAGAAGTTGTTCCACATAAAGCTGTGATAGCTCTCGGGGTGATTCTCGGGCAGTCCTACGTATTCATCCATATTGAATGTGATGACGTTTTGGAACGAGATGACGCCTTTCTTGTTGAGGCGTGCCAGTTCGCGATACATGCCCAGTGGTGACGAACCTGTGGGACATCCCAGCTTGAACGGATGTTCGGGGGTTGGGTTGGCTTCAAGAATTTTGCTGGCCACGAAGTGTGCGGCCCATTTCGACATAGACTCGTAGTCTTTCGTAATTACAACTCTCATAATTAGTAGTTTAAATTGTATTAGTATTAAAGTTTTGTTCTTTAGTTTATATGTGTTTGTTGTCGTGTATTTGCGAGTGCGCGCGCTCAGCTCCAAGAGTGGGCGGTCGTTTTTTGCACAGCGCATGTGGTCGGAATCGCGTTGAGTCGGACATGAATTGATGCGCTCGTCGGGATGTGTATATCTTGGCATTTTGCATACACCTTTATATATATGTAATATAAGGGTGCGACTTGAGCTTCGTTGCACAATTTTTTGTTGTTGAATACGCTTTCCGAGTGCAAAATTAACCAATTATTGTGAAATAACAACAATCAATAACGAATTTTTGCATTTTCAGTTTGTCATTTTGTATTTATTGCCTATATTTGCACTTAAAATATAAAAACTTTTCAAAATTTTACCGATAATGAAGATAGCAGTAGCAGGAACCGGATACGTAGGACTATCAATAGCAACATTGTTGGCGCAGCACAATGAGGTTGTTGCGGTGGATGTTATTCCTGAAAAGGTTGACAAGATAAACAACCATATTTCACCGATTCAGGACGAATATATAGAGAAATACTTGGCAGAGAAAGACCTTAATCTGCGTGCTACGCTCGACGGACGCAGTGCATACAAGGATGCCGATTATGTGGTGATAGCTGCACCTACAAACTACGACCCTGTAAAGAACTATTTCGACACAAGCCATGTGGAGGAGGTCATCGATCTCGTCATCGACGTCAATCCCGACGCGGTAATGGTCATAAAATCGACAATACCAGTGGGTTATACACGCAGTTTGTTTGTGAAATATGCTTTGAAGTTCTTGTATAAGCCCGAACTGAAAGGCAAGAAATTTAACCTCCTGTTCTCGCCCGAATTTCTGCGTGAGAGCAAGGCATTGTATGACAACCTTTATCCCAGCCGCATCATCGTGGGATACCCGAAACTCATTAAGGCAGAGGACGATGAGCGCCGCGGTCAATTCGACGAAGAGAATGCAGCCATCACAGCTATTGGCAATCCCGACGCCGAGAAACACGCCCACGTATTCGCCCAACTGCTGCAAGAGGGTGCCATCAAGGAAAATATCGACACGCTGTTCATGGGTATGAAAGAGGCCGAGGCAGTCAAGCTGTTTGCCAATACCTACCTCGCACTGCGTGTAAGCTATTTTAACGAACTTGATACCTATGCTGAGGTGAAAGGTCTTGATGCACAGGCAATCATACAAGGTGTGGGCCTCGACCCACGTATCGGAACCCACTATAACAACCCGTCGTTTGGCTACGGAGGCTACTGCCTGCCGAAGGACACGAAGCAATTGTTGGCCAACTATGCCGATGTGCCTCAAAACATGATGACTGCCATTGTGGAGAGCAACCGCACACGAAAGGATTACATAGCTGATGCTGTGCTGAAGATGGCTGGTTACTACGATGCCAACAGTTCTTGGGACTCGAGCCGCGAGCGAGATTGCGTCATCGGAGTGTTCCGTCTCACCATGAAATCAAACTCCGACAACTTCCGCCAGAGTGCCATACAGGGTATCATGAAACGTATCAAGGCTAAAGGTGCTACGGTCATCATCTACGAACCGACCCTGGCCGACGGCGACACTTTCTTCGGAAGCCGTGTGGTCAACAACCTCGATGAATTTAAGAAGCAAAGTCATGCCATCATCGCCAACCGCTACGATACAGTACTCGACGACGTTCAGGACAAGGTGTATACTCGCGACATCTTCCGCCGTGACTGATGTAAACATGATTGGATACATGAATATATACATTCTATCATTTAACCATTAAACCAGACACATGAACATAATTCATAACATAATAGCCTGGTATTTTTCAAAAAAGGCACTTCCATATTGGTGTATATTGTGCTTGGACTGTATACTTATCATTGGTTCGGGTATGGTAGGCATCTATTTGGCCCAGGGGGGTACGCCTCTGCAGTCAAGCGGTTTCTGGCGCTGTTTGCTTGAATTGGTATGCTTCTTGCCGTTATATGTTTTGGGAATGCGCCTTTTTCATACTTATTCTGGAGTGTTACGCTACTCGTCGTTTGTTGATTTGGCACGAGTAGGAGGTGCCCTGATAACAGGTAGTATACTCAACTATTGTCTTTTTTTGAGTATGCCCGACTCGGTATTCCCTCATTTCAGAATCAAATCGTTCGTATTCCTCGTATGCATTGCACTCGTCTTGATGTGGAGTGTGCGCATACTTGTTAAGACTTTGTTCATATCAGCCTACAAAGTCAACAATGCAACACGTGTGTTCATCTACGGTGTGCGCGAAGGTGGTATAAGCCTTGCAAAGAGTATGATGAACGAGGACAAGTCGGAGTATGTAATAAAAGGTTTTGTTGATGACCATAATGAAATGGTTGGTCGCTTTCTTATGGGACAGAAAGTGTATCGTCCCGATAAGCATCTGGTTGATACGATGGTGAATGCAGGTGTAAAGGTTATATACATCAGTCCTCTGTGCACTAAGTCGTTCCGTGACAATCAAGATCTTGTTGATCGTATATCTGACGCAGGGATTAAGATTATGATGATGCCTTCTGCACAGACTTGGGATGGTAAGAGCAAACTCTCCTATCAACAGCTAAAGGAGGTTGATATTGAGGACTTGCTTCCTCGCGACGAAATTGAGGTTGACATGAAATCGGTTGGCGATTTGCTGAGTGGTAAGGTGATTTTGATAACAGGAGCTGCAGGCAGCATCGGAAGTGAGATGTCGCGTCAGGTGGCCGATTTCAGACCGTCTTATCTCATATTGGTAGACCAGGCCGAGACCCCGATGCATGATGTTCGCCTGTATATGATGCGTGAGCATACTGACCTCAAGTGTGAAACTATTGTGACGAGCATCACAAACCAGAAGCGTATGGAGGCCATCTTCAAGGAGTTCCGTCCCGACTATGTATTCCATGCTGCTGCTTACAAGCATGTGCCTATGATGGAGAACAATCCGAGTGAGGCTGTGCAGAATAATGTTTACGGTACTCGTGTCATTGCCGACCTCTCGGTGAAGTATGACGTCAAGAAGTTTGTGATGATAAGTACTGACAAGGCTGTGAACCCGACTAATGTGATGGGATGTTCGAAGCGTATTTGTGAGATATATTGCCAGTCGCTCAACAAGGCTATAGTTGATGGCAAGGTGAAGGGCATAACTCAGTTTGTGACCACTCGTTTTGGTAATGTGTTAGGCTCTAATGGCTCGGTCATCCCGTTGTTTAAGGAGCAGATAAGTAAGGGTGGTCCTGTTACGGTGACTCATCCTGACATCATTCGTTTCTTCATGCTTATACCTGAGGCTTGCAAGCTTGTGCTTGAAGCCGGAACCATGGGTAAGGGAGGCGAGATATTTGTCTTTGACATGGGTAAGCCGGTGCGTATTGCCGACTTGGCTAAGCGTATGATTAAGTTGAGTGGTGCCACAGATGTTGAGATAAAGTTTACTGGCTTGCGTGATGGTGAGAAGCTTTATGAGGAGGTGCTCAACGATGCTGAGACCACGAAGCCTACTATGCATCCGAAGATAATGGTTGCTGCCGTGCGTGAGTATGAGTATGAGGATGCCGTGAAGCAGGAGCAGCGTTTGTATGATGCCAGCTTTGCGTTTGACGACATGGGTACTGTAAAGATTATGAAGGAGATTGTGCCGGAATTTAAGAGTCGTCATTCAAAGTATGAGGCTCTTGACTGACTTTGATTCTGCTCTTGAGTAATTTCTGGTTTAGGTTTATAAAAAAAACTCCCTGCATACACATTGTTGTTGTGTGAGCAGGGAGTTTTTTGTTTAGTGTTTGTCTGTTTGTAGGATGTCGGTTCTGTGGTATGCTTCAGTTGTTTGGTTCCACTTGTTCTTGCATATCAATCATGTTGCCGTCTTTGTCTTTGAACTCGTATTGCAGGAATGCGAGCGATTGGCTTGGTATGATTCTCAGTCCGAGTCCATACTTTAGTGTCCATTTCATTTTGATCGAGGGTATGCCTTGATTTATGTATGCATGGACGTATGGGTGTACGTAAAGTTGGAATTTCTTCACTCCCAGTGTCTTGACGATGTATTCGATTTTTGTCTCGAGTGTGTCGGTGAAAAGGTATGACGATTTTATTACTCCTTTCCCGTGGCATGTGGGGCATGTTTCGTCTACGTTGACGTCCATTGCCGGTCTTACTCTCTGCCTTGTGATTTGCATGAGTCCGAATTTGCTGAGGGGCAGGATGTTGTGTTTGGCTCTGTCGGTCCTCATCAGTTCGTTCATCCGTTCGTACAGGTTTTGGCGGTGTTCTGCCTTGTCCATGTCGATGAAGTCGATAACGATGATTCCTCCGATGTCTCTGAGCATTAGTTGTCTTGCTATTTCCTCGGCAGCTCCCATGTTTACTTCGAACGCATTGGCTTCCTGGCCGTCGACTCCCCTTGATCGGTTTCCGCTGTTGACATCGATTACATGGAGTGCTTCTGTGTGTTCGATAATCAGGTATGCGCCTCGTTTGTAGCTTACGGTTCGTCCGAATCCCGACTTTATTTGTCGTGTGACGTCGAAGTTGTCGAATATAGGCACCGTTCCTTTATATAGTTTGACGATGTCTTCGCGCTCGGGTGCAATGAGTCCGACGTATTTCTTTACTTCTTTGTATACGTCGGTGTTGTTTACGTGTATTGCTTCGTATGATGGGTTGAATAGGTCGCGCAGCATTGAGACTGTTCGTCCTGTCTCCTCGTGTGTGAGCAGTGGCAGGTTGGGTGCTTGCTGCAGTTTCCTGACGCAGTCGTTCCAGCTGTCGAGCAGTATGGTGAGTTCTTTGTCGAGTTCTGCCACTCGCTTTCCTTCTGCTACTGTTCTCACTATGATTCCGAAGTTTTGTGGCTTTATGCTTTGCACGAGTTGTTTGAGTCGTGCTCTTTCTTCGGAGCTTTTGATTTTTGTCGAGACGTTTACTTTTGTCTCGAACGGCATCAAAACGAGGTAGCGACCGGCAATTGATATCTCTCCGGTGAGTCGTGGTCCCTTGGTGTTGATTGGCTCTTTTGTGATTTGTACGAGTACTTCTTGTCCTAATTCGAGTACTTTGTCGATTGAGCCTTCCTTGGGAAGTTCGGGCTGTCGTGGAAATTTATCCACGCTCGGGAGCTTCTTGCGGTCGCTTGATACCTGCTTTACGAATTTTTCGAGCGATAGGAATTGTGTTCCTAAGTCTTGGTAGTGTAGAAATGCTTCACGTTCATGACCTACATCGACAAAACATGCGTTCAGGCCAGGCATTATTTTCTTGACTCTGGCTGCAAAGATGTTGCCAACGGAGTAGTGTGTGTCCAGCGATTCTTTTTGGAACTCTACGAGTCGTTTGTCTTCAAGCAGGGCGATGGTTACTTCGTGTGGCTGTGAGTCGATTATCAGTTCGCTTGTCATTTCATCTTGCTTGGGCTTTTTTATTTGCTCTTGTGACGATTCTTTCTCAGTCTTTTCTTACGCTTGTGAGTTGAAATCTTGTGTCTTTTCTTTTTCTTACCGTTTGGCATAGTTCTTTGTTTTTTTTGAGTGTTATGAGTTGCTTTGTTTGGTTTTCCATCTGTGGGCTCCGTGGTAGGGGCTGGGCAGGTGGGTGTTTGTTTTCAGTGTATATCCGGGCACTGTGGGCTTTTACTTGATTTGCTCTGCAAATGATTTTGCGGGTTTGAATGCCGGGATGTTGTGCTGTGGAATTACAATTGATGTGTTCTTTGAGATGTTGCGTGCAATTTTTTGCTTGCGGGTCTTGATGATGAATGAGCCGAAGCCGCGGAGGAATACTTCCTTGCCGCTTGACAGGCTGTTCTTTACTGTGGCCATGAAGGCTTCTACTACTGTGAGGACGGTGTCCTTGTCTACTCCGGTTTCTTCGGAGATTTTGGTAACGATGTCTGCTTTAGTCATTGTTAATGTCTTTTTTATTGTTTAATAAATAATGTGTATTTCTCGTTGCTGGCATGCCGGCTGTGGCTGGCTTTTGCCGTGGTTGGTGTGTCCGTCTTGTGGAAACGGCTTGCAAAGTTAGCATTTTCTGTTTAAAGTCAAAAATGTTTTTGGCTTTTTTCCAAAAAAAACTGCAAAAAACAAGTTGATTTTCTTTGTTTTGTCATTTCTGTTGCTCGTTTATTTTGTTTTTTGCGTGTCATGTCATGGTGCTTGGTTTTCGTGTGGTGTATGATGTGTCGTCGTGGTTGTGTCGGTTTTTGAGGATATCCTCGCGACGTGTTGAGGATATCCTCGCGACGTGTTGAGGATATCCTCGCAGCCAGTTGAGGATATCCTCGTTTTCCGGCTCATGTGTTGTCGTGCCGTTTGCCTCTGTTTTGTGGTTTTTTGTGCCTGTGTGATGGAATAATTTGTGGCGTGGTGTTTTTTTCTTGTTTTTTGCTTGGTAGTATGCAAATTATTTGTAATTTTGCAGGGAAAACATGTGTTATAAGAAAGTTTATTAATGGTGATAAGTAAATAAATTGTTATGTATATGAAATTTTTCAACTTTCGTTTGTTGTGTATGTTGACCGCTTTTGCGGGTTCAACATCAGTTTTTGGCCAGACTTTGAAGGAGTGGGACGATGTCAGTATCACGAACGTGAACCGTGAGACGGCTCACACTCTGTCCATCCCGTTTGTCAGCGAAGATGCTGTCAGTGCCAACGACATGGAGGCTTCGCCTTTCTTCTTCAGCCTTGACGGTGTTTGGAAGTTTCGTTGGGTGAGCGACCCCTCGAAGGTTCCGGCCGCATTTTATGCCGAGAACTACAACACTGCCGCATGGGATAATATAGACGTGCCGTCGGCATGGCAGGTATATGGCATCCGCCATGGTAAGTCGTGGGACAAGCCGCTGTATTGCAACGTGGCATATCCCTTCAGTTATGACCAGAATACCTATAGCGTCATGGCCGACCGTCCGTCGTGGTTCACCTACAACTCGTCGATGAAGAACCCTGTGGGCTGCTACCGCCGCACGTTCGCCACCCCGGCCGGCTGGGACGGGCGCGAAGTCTATGTGCGTTTCAACGGTGCCGGCCACGGATACTATGTGTGGGTCAACGGCCACTTTGCCGGATATGCCGAAGACTCATATCTGCCGTCTGAATTCAGGGTGACCGACTATCTGAAGCCTGCCGGTCAGGAAAACAGCATCTCGGTGCAGGTATTCCGGTTCACCAGTGGTTCGTTCATTGAGTGTCAGGACTATTGGCGCCTCACGGGCATCACCCGCGATGTCTTCCTGTGGTCAGCTCCGAAGAGCCAGATTCGCGACTATTTCTTCAAGACCACCGCCCTCGCGGCTACTAACACTGTTGCCACAAGCGAGGTGAGTGTCACCCTCGAAGGCGAGGCACTGGCTGCCGGACATATAGAAGCAAAAATCATGAAAGACGGACAGGTGGTTGCCACGGCCGAGGCCGATGCAACCCGCAGTGCCACATATCGCCTGTCGTTCGGACGAGTGAGCGGCATTGAGCCCTGGAGTGCAGAGCAACCCACACTCTACGACCTGGTTCTCACACTGAAAAACGGCGACCAGGTGGTCGACATACGCGGAGGTAAGGTGGGATTCCGCACCGTCGGGGTGCGTAAAGACGGAGCCCTCACCATCAACGGCAACCGCATAATCATACACGGAGTGAACCGCCACGACTTCAGCACCATGGGCGGACGAACCATCACCCGCGAAGAGGTGGAAGCCGAAATACAACTCATGAAACGCCTGAACATAAACGCCATCCGCACCTCGCACTATCCCAACAACCCATACTTCTACGACCTGTGCGACGAGTATGGCATCTATGTCCTGGCCGAAGCCGATGTGGAGTGTCATGCCAATACAGGCCTTTCGCATGTAGAACTCTTCCGCCGCCCCATGGTCGAACGCTCTGAAAACCTCGTGAGATGGATGCGCAACCACGTCTGCATCTTCATGTGGTCGGCCGGCAACGAGAGCGGCAACGGCAACAACTTCCAGTCGGTGATGACAGCCATACGCCAGTTAGACGATACACGACTGCGCCACTATGAAGGCAACAGCACCTGGAGCGATGTGACCAGCACCATGTATGCCAGCTACGGAACAATCGAAGGCATAGGTGCCGACCGCCTGCGCCAGTATCAGAACGGACAGCAGCCGCAACCACACATACAATGCGAAAACACACACGCCATGGGCAACTCCATGGGCAACCAGCGCGAGATGTTCAACCTCTACGAGAAGTATCCAGCACTCACCGGCGAGTTCATCTGGGACTGGAAAGACCAGGGACTGACGGCACAGGTGCCAGGCAAGGCCGATGAATACTACTGGGCCTATGGCGGCGACTTCGGCGATAACCCCAACGACGGCAACTTCTGCTGCAACGGAGTGGTGCTGCCCGACCTTACACCAAGCTCAAAGTCGTTCAACGTGAAGAAAATATATCAGCCACTCGACTTCGCCGTGAAAAACCTCGCCACTCGTACCTTCACACTGAAGAGCAAACTGGCACAACGTACACTGAACGACCTCGACGTGACATACACCATCCTGGAAGACGGCATAGAGGTGGCAAACGGCACAATTGACAACGTGGCACTTGCACCAGGTGCAACGCGCGACGTGACACTGCCTGCCTACAACATCACAATGAAAGACGACTGCGAATACTACATCCGCTTCAGCGCCTGCCAGAAGGAAGCCACCCTGTGGGCCGAAGCCGGATACGAGGTGGCCAACGAAGCATTCTGCCTGCGCCAGCCCATAAGCAAGCCTGTGTATAAGTCGGCAGTGAAAGGCGGCCTCGACGTGGTGCAGGCGGCATCCATAGTGAGAGTCACAGGCAAGAACTTCCGTGCAGTGTTCAGCCTCGGCACCCTCAGCAGCTACACATACAACGGAGTCACACTGATCAACCAACCATTGCTGCTCAACGCATTCCGCGTACCTACCGACAATGACGGCCGCCATGCACAAGAATGGGATAACATGGGACTGCGCAACCTTACGAAGACCCCAGGCAAGTGGACCATAGAGCAGGATGAGGCCGACAGCACATCAGTAACCCTGAGCATCACCAACACATATCGCGGCTCTGGCTCTACGGCATTCACCACTGTCATGCGCTACAACGTCATGGCCGATGGCACAATAGTCGTAAGTTCAATAATAGACCCTGCAGTGAAGGGCGCACTCTTGCCCAAACTGGGATACAAACTCGAGATGGTGCGCGGCTATGAACAATTCACGTGGTACGGCCGTGGTCCATGGGACAGCTATCCCGACCGCAAGGAGTCATGCCTCGTGGGCCTGTATGACAGCACCGTAGATGCACAGTGGACCCCATTCGTCAAACCACAAGAGACCGGAAACAAAGAAGAAGTGAGATGGATGGCCCTGCGCAACGACCAAGGCCGTGGACTGCTCTTCGTCTCGCCTCAAACCATGTCGGCATCAGTGGCGCACTGGAGGGCTGCCGATGTGTATACAGACCGCAACAACCGTAAGAAACACCCATACGAGATGACCACAATAGCATCCACGGTGGTTTGTCTCGATGCCTATACACGTGCACTCGGAAATGCAAGTTGCGGACCCGATGTGCTCAGCCAGTATGAGCGTTATGCTGCAACAACAAACTTCGGATTCATCATCATGCCAATAGGCGAACCCATGAGCAATGAACAGCTTGCAGCGAAAGCACGCGTGGCCAGCAATGTGTGTGAACCGGTGAGCATCACACACACCAACCGTGGCAACATACAACTCGCAACAACAACAAGCGGCGCAACCATCCTCTATCGCATCGACTCGGGCGAGTGGCAAACCTACAAGGGAGTGTTTAACATGGCGGCAGGCGGACTGCTCGAAACCTACTGCACACAAGACGGCATGACACCAAGTATGCAGACAACCGAGCAAGTGCCGCTATATGTAGACAAGTCGGTGTGGAAAATAGTGAGCTACGACTCGCAGCAGGGTGGCGGCGAACGGGTGGAAAATGCAATCGACGGCAACGATGCCAGTTTCTGGCACACGCAGTATAACCCCACAACACCAACATGCCCACACGAGATAGTGGTGGATATGGGAGCTACCTACGTCATCAACACCTTTACTTATAAGGGACGTTCAGACGGAAGCACCAACGGCCGTGTCCGAAACTACGATGTATACTTCAGCAACAGCCCCGACAGCTGGGGAGCCCCGGCAGCAAGCGGAACGTTTGAGAACTCGGGCGATCCGCAGACCATAAGCATCCCCTCGAAGCCCACAGCCCGATACTTCAGGTTTGTGATACGAAGCGTAGTCGACAATCGCGACTATGCATCGGTTGCAGAGCTGAGCATCGGAGCCATATCAAAGGCCGACAAAGTAGAACCACAGGCTTCACTCATAAAGACAGGCACTCAGGTATACCTGCGCGAAGTGCAGTCGGGACTATATCTACATTACCTGCCAGAATCAAGT
>JAFUSD010000195.1 GCA_017480685.1 Bacteroidaceae bacterium | reverse complement strand
GCGTTCGTCATATTCGCTCTCCATATCCATCTTGAAGTCGCCCAGTTCGTTGGCAAGGTCGGGGAATGTCTTGGCCAGATTGTCCATATATTCCTGACACTCGTCGAGAGCGGTCTTTAGGAGTTTGTAGTCTTCGATAGAGCTAAGCAATGCCTTGTATGCCGACTTCAGCACTTCGATTTCTTCTTCGAATCCCTCGGTGAGTTCCTTGCACTTCTCGATTTCAGCAGCAAATGCATCCTTCACATCTTTGTTTGCAACGATATCGTCGAGGTCGGGGTACTCTTCTTCGTATTGTGCCACAAGTCCGTCGAGTTCTGCCTGTTTCGGGTCGGTCACTTCTCCGTAATATGTAAGGCGGAAGTTGTCGGCAGCAATCCAGCTTGCAGTGCACGAGCTTGCTTTAATACCGAACTCGATGGTTCCAGCCTCTTGCATAGCGAATACCATTGAGTAGTGTTCTGGCAGATAGTCTTCGGTTGCAACCGGACGGCTCATGTCGACATCAGCAGCGTTGGTCACGTAGAATGTCACACCTTCAACCGTTGGTGCACCACCACCGTCGATGCGGAATACCGAGATGGCGTCACACTCAATCTTGTACTTACCTGCTGGCAGGTCGCGCACCGTGGTGTAGATGCGTCCGTCGCCCAGCTTGTTGTTGGTGTTGTTGTAGGTCGGACGCCATGCCTGGATGAATTTGCTGATAGTCACATCTCCGTTGGTATAGCTGTCGCCCTGATATCCACTTGCACTTGTCGAACCGATGCTTACGCTCCATCCGTCTGCATTTCCGCTTTCGAAGTCAGGATTCTGTATGAACGAAGTTGCATCGCGTGGGTCGGTGTTGGTTGCACCGATCAGTTCGGTCTTTATGCGGAAGTCGTAGAGGTCGTGCTCCATCTTCTTGCGAGCATCGTCGAGCTCGGTTGCTGTAGAGGCCAGGTTGTTGTATACAGCCTCATATTCTTTTACATCGAATTCAGGATAACCAGTCTTAGTAGCAGCAAGCTCGTCGCCCAGTTTCACAGCAGCATTATATGCCGCGAGGGCTGCAGCATACTTCTGGTATACGTCGTATGCAATTGCTGTCCATGTCACACATGCGCCATCAGCGTCTTCCGACACGTCAATCATAGGCGTGATAGGCATCCTGCCATTGGTGATATAGTCGTCATCGTATTTGTCGAGACCCATATACGACTTTCCTATATACTCTTTCATCTCGGCTTCGAGGGCCGTGTTTGCGTCTGACACACCGAACTTGTAGGTCTTCTCTCCAACCTTCTCGATGGTCCATATAGGACATCCGTCAGACTGATAGTCTACAAATGCATTAGTTACCGACGATGCGAACAGGCGGTACCACTTGTTGTCGTAGATGTTCCAGATGTTCACTGTCTGTCCATCCCATTCTTCGCCATCAATCTCGTAGCGTGTAACCATGATGGTGTTGCCGGTCTCTGCTATTGCGGCATGAGTGCTCCACTGCGAGTGTCCTGTCTCGCGGTTAGTGAGGAATCCTCCAGCATCGATGTTGTAGAGGTAGAACAGCGTGGTATCACCAGCAGCGCTGCTTGAGAATGTCAGCTCTGAGTAGTCGCTCTCGCTGATTGTGGGCTTTACCCACCCCTGTGCTTGCATTCCAAGTGCCAAGCACGACAAAGTTAACCAAGTAATTAATTTCTTCATAGGTTTTTGTGTTTAGGTTTATAAATTGTTGTCTGTAAGTATTGAGGTTTGTAATTATCGACTGCAAAGATAAGGCTAAAAAATCATAAATGCAAATTATTAGCCGATTTTTTTTGCATACAGGCAGAAAAAAAGAGCCTGTACTGCGGCTCATGCCACTTTCAGACTCTTATTACTATGTTTATGAATCTGGTTGCTGAATGCTGAATACAGCACCCCGATTCACCTCACCAACACCTTGATTCACCTCACCAGCACCTCGATTCACCTCACCAGCACCCCGATTCACCTCACCAGCACTTTCTTCCCATCTATGATGTTTAGTCCTTTTGCTGGCAGACGCATCTGTTGTCCCTGCATGTTATATATGCCACTGCGATATGTGTTGCCTCCTGTCTTGACCATGCTGATTGCACTTGGCAGGTCGACTGGGATGAGCTGAAACGGATAGTCTGTCAGAGTTTCTGCTGTAGAGAAATCTATTGTGCCATCAGGTTGTGGTGTCCAGTATTTTCCGGCAGACGTATAGATTTGCACTTGGTCCAATCCCTTGGGAGTTGCGATGCGCAGCGGACGGACAGTCAGCGCTACAAGGTTGCCTGCGGCGTTGAGCTTCAGGCTATCGGCCATTGACATGAAATCGTAGCGAGCCGACGAAGGACGGGTTATGCTCCATACCTGTGTGGGGTGCGGATTTCCGTCGGTGACAGACGTGAGCGGGCGGAGCGATGGAGGTGCATCGGCCCCAGCCGTGTTGGTCAGATAAGTATTGGAAGCGACATGACGTATGAGGTAGGTGCCTGGCTCGATAAGCGGATCGCTTTTTGTTTTCACATATATGGTGAAAGGGATGGAAGCTACCTCTACATCTCCTACGATGTAATGTATGGTAACTTGTCGGCTCTCGCTTATTGCTGCGTAGCTGAGTGTGGGCTCGGTCGATATAAGTTCGTCGGCTGCATACCACTCATACCGTCCACCTGTCTGCATTCCTGCGGGGCTGGGAGCAAGCACTACGTCTGCTCCGGCATCAACGACTTTGGTATTGGTGTTTGGATAGTTTACTGAGCCTACTTGTATGTTTGGCACAAGCGATTGAACGTTGAGGTGGAATGTAAGCAGTTGCTTGCATCCGCCTTGGTTGGTGACTATTGCCTGTATGTCGCGGCTGGTGGTGATGGTTGGTATGGTGATGGTGAACGATGTCTCGCCGTTGTCCCACAGTATTTTGTTCCACCCCGCGGCACACGTCACGCTGAGTGTCACCTCACTGCCGTAGTACACGTCGGCTTCGCTTTGCAAGATTCCGTTGATGTATTGTGTGACTTTTGTCGGTTGGCAGTCGCCCATCACGGCCAGTGTGAACACCTGTTGGCTTTCCACTCCGTTTTGGTTGGTGTAGGTCACTCGGTATACGTGGCTGTTGTTTGCAGTCACGGTTATGTTGCGTGTGGTTTCGCCTGTTGACCACAGCCATTTGCCTGTATCGCTCTCGCCCTCGGGCAGTTGTGGCATGAGTGTCACCTGTGTTCCGGGGTCGAGTGCAGGTTTGGCTGTGTCGGTGAATTTGTTTTCAAGTCCTCCCGCTTCGTTGCAGTTGTATGTACGTCCTCCGTATGCCACTTTGCCCGACAGCTCGGTCGGCACTTCATTGGCTGGAGCCAATCTGTCGCGGGTGTTCATCAGCACAGAGTAGCCCAGGTGGTCGTATCCGCCGCTGGTGGCGCCCAGTCCGCCGCCATCTATGCCCATTTGTTCGTACACCTTGTCTGAAAATGGCATCGTGACACCTTTCACGCCCTCATAGTGTCCGATTACAGTTCCCCAATAGGGGCGCATCTGGGCACCCAGTGCGGGGCCGGTCATGAGCCATGAGCGGCTGTCGGTGTAGAAATAGCCGTTGTTTGCATAGTGGTAGTTGGTCCATGGCAGTCCTTCTATCGAGAGTATTTGTGCAGCAATATATTCTATACCGGCAGCCAGCCGGTGGTCCATGAATGCAAAGAGGTCGTCGCCTTGGTTGTAGAGCTGGTGTGCTATGTCTATAGCCAGTCCGAGTGCCATGGCAGCATGCCCTGTGTCGCGTCCGCTTTCGTTCATCTGCCCCACTTTGCCGTATGCTCCTGTCTCTTTCTCCCATGTTGTTGTAGTTACAATCAGGTTTCCCCAAAACTCGGTCAGTCCGTCGTTGAGTATTGGGTCGGCTGTGCGTGGGTCGGTAAAGGTGCCAACCTGGTCGTGCTTGATGAACGACAATCCTTGGTTGTAGATGAATACATCGTCGCAGAGCACTCCGATGCTGAGCACTGCCAAGGCATTACACAGTCCCCAGTTTGACCAATAGTGTCCCGGGGCTTGCCACCATTTGCCAGGGTTTTCCCATGTACCGTTGCGTGCTCTCAGGAATCCGATGCATCCAGGATACCACACATCGAGCATCCAGTGTTGGAAGGTCTTGAAGTCGTCGCGGCTCCATCCGTCGTAGTCGCGCATGAGTTCGGCCGCTTGAGCAAACTCGTAGCCATAGAGTCCGTATGCCAGGCACTGGTCGCTTGTGCCCGAGACAGCCTTCGTCGTATTACACCATGCCATCAAAGTCCTCACTGCTGCATCGGCATTTGCTTTTGTTCCTTCAATCTTCCATCGCAGCGCGTTCTGATAGGCGATGGTGGCACCGCGTGCCGCATTGATGTAGTTCTGTCCGTCTCCTCCGCGCACAATTGTCTCTAATGGCCAAGTGGCACATGTGGATTGCGCATACTCTGCAGTCTTCAGCACCTGGTATGCTGCAGTTACGCGCTCGTTGCCCTCGGCCAGTTGGCGGCGTATGCGTGTGAAGTCGGCTTCGGTGTGCAGTCCGCCCGGGTGTATGAATCCGCGGTCGGGGTCGTAGCCTTGTGTTATGCCCGATGTGTCAAAGCGTTTTCCGCGCGTGGCCGTAAACTTGGTGCGTGCTGCTTGCAGGTCGGTGCGGCAGTTGTCGATTGTGTTTTGATTGGCTTTTCCTTCAGAGATGAGGAAGTGTGCCATATTTATTACATCCTGGAACTCTGTGATTGCCGCCGGGGGGAACAATGAGATGTCGATGGTCTTGATGTATGTCTCGGCACTCTCCACTGCCGTCTTCAGCGCGGTGAAGTCGCCATCGCCTCCATAGCGGAATTCGTAGTCGAGGTCTTCTGTCGTGGCAGCCAGCGTCTTGATGTCGGCTTGAGTCAGTGCCGCATCATACAGGCGGAAGTCGTAGACTAATGTTGAAGCAAGATATGCATCTCCGCTGAATGGTGCGCGTCCTATCCAGCAATATGCAGGAGTTGTGGAACCGAAGTTGGCTGTGTTGACTGGCATGGCTGTGGTTCCCGCCAACGTGCCGTTGATGTATAGCCGTCCGTTGTCTCCGTTTTGCACAAACGCGATGTGTGTCCACTCCTCTTTCGTTGCAGCCGCTGCGCGTTCTATGCCGCTTTCGTGGGCGTATCCGCCGGTTGAGGTTGCCACTCGTTGAGCGTTCAGTCTGTAGGCAGAGTATTTTCCTGCATCGGCTGTGCATGCGCTGCTGGTTGAGAATGCCCAGAGGAAATAGCCGTTGCCCGAGAGCGATGCATCAGCGTCTACACGGTAATAGACCGAGATGGTGTAGTCGCTGAGCGATGCAAACACGCGGCCTGCGGCTTGTGTGAGGTCAAGATATCCTGAGCTTTTGCCAAGGTTCAGCACCTTGTACTTTCCCATCGTTTCTACTTTGGCGCTGCCTCGCAGTGTGGCATTTATGTCAGAGGCTGAGTTGTCTGTGACCGTAGTGCCGTCTATCGACGAGAAATCGTAGTGCAGGCGCAACTCTTGTGCACTCGCCGTAAGCATCGTTGCTACAGAGAGTAATGTAGTCAGTAATATTTGTTTCATAGTGAGTTTTTGTAAGTTTCATTCCCTACTGCTCTTGCATGTGTTTATATACCATGAGCACATCGGCGGTGTCTACCAGTCCGTCGCCGTTCACGTCGTGGTTGGTCGATGGGGTGTCTTCGTCGCTGTGGTTTTGCATGTAGTCATATATTGCCAGCACATCGGCAGTGTCTACCAGTCCGTCGCCGTTCACGTCTTCGGCCACTCGTGGCAGTTCGCTCTTCATGGTCCTCACCCTCACGGTGCGTGTATACGAGTAGGCGTAGTTGTCTTTCTGCAATGTGTAGGTCAGGCCCACCAGCGTGGTTGTGTCGCCGTTCTGGTAGTATGGCACCATGAGTTTTCCTTCGTCAGAGAGCAGTTCTGGGTGCGACGACTTCCATGTCATCGTGGTTCCCCAGTACATGGTGGGTTTTGCCGAGAGGTCTATATCGGCTGTGATGAACTGGCGCGCCGTCACGGGCAGTGTTATTCCTCCCTGGTAGGTGCAGTCTACTGCGTAGTTTCCGTCGACATTTGCGCCCCACACGCTCACTCCGCTGGTAGATATTGCGGTGAAGCACACGGCCGGCATGTTGGTGCAGCTCACCATTTGTGGCAGTATCACGCCTTGATAGTCGGTGAATGTAGTTGTGCCGCGTGGGCGTATGTGCAGGGTGATGAGTGATGTGCCCCGCTTCACTTTCCATGTGCCGTAGTAGTCGCCGCTTATCTGTCCGTTGGCTTTCATCTCTATCTCGGCTTCCGTGCTGTAGGCCATGTTTTCATAATCCACCTTGTAGGGGTGTATCATCACCTTGTATGTGCCCACAATGTCGTTGGTAGTACAGATGGCCGTGGTGTCTATCATGCCCTGCGTATATTCAGAGTAGGTGCCGCTGCGACCGTTGAATTCGAACGGCGATGCTACGAGCCATCCGCTCTCGTTGATGAATAGCTGGTGCACGCGGTTCTCAAAACCCTCGTTGCCCGAGTTGAAGCGAGTGTGATATATGAGGTATGCACGTCCGTCGGCATCTTCGAGCAGCGAGTTGTGTCCCTGGCTCACCTCGGCCCAGCGCATGTTTACCCATTTGTGTGAACCCACTATTTTCATGCCTCGGGTTGTTGTGGCATCGGGTCCGTAGTTCATGTAGTATCTGCTGTGTATGGCGTTAGTGCCCGTTGCGTCTACGTATGGTCCGTCGGGGTTTGCCGAACGGAAGTAGTGCATCTCATACCCCCCTGCCGCTTCAAGTCCGCCGTTAGTGACGAACAGGTAGTAG
>JAFUSD010000194.1 GCA_017480685.1 Bacteroidaceae bacterium | reverse complement strand
GTGCTGGCCGTTATATTGATGTGTTGGATTAATATTACAATCAAAGACAGAATGACAGGGTTAATGGTCTTGTCTGGGAGCTTTTTTGATGGCTGTATTTCAATTATCCCCATCATGCTGTGCAGCTATCTCAAAAACAAGTATTGGGAACATAATAATCAGACTTGAATAAAATGTAAATTCCAATATAAGCGAGCACGAAATGAAACATGTGACTACCATAGCTGAAATAGAACAGACAATAGAAGATCATCGCCTTTGCTTGTTCTTCATCAAGGCTCCCGATTGCGGTGTATGCAATGTCATGCTCGATAAGGTAGGAAAGGTGGCAGAAGCCTTCCCATCGCTCTGTTCATTCTTTACAGACATTATTGAGGAACCCCTGATTGCCGGACGATTTCTTGTATATTCAGGTCCAACGGTATTGCTGCTGTTGGAAGGAAAAGAGGTCTATCGTGGTGTGCAGTTCATCAATCTTGAAGAACTGAAACTGACGGTCAATCGCTACTTGACATTAAGTATGGAATAAACTTGTATGAGTGGTATGTCGTTGTTTTTGTCGGCTTTAGCTTTTTTAGTCATCGCATCCATCGTTATTGCTAAGAGGCAAAAGAAACCCAAAAGAATCATCCAGGAAGGCAAACTTCTGAAAAGTGAGATTATCTCTCATGACGGAGAGAAACTTTATGTGGAGAAAGTTGCTTTCAAGGATTGGCATGCCTGCATTCATGCCTATTATCTTATTTCCGACAGATTATCCGAAGGAAAAACCATCGTTGAACAGAGATGGAGCTATGAAGATTTTTGCAACATCACCATCCGACTCGAAGATTACACCTATGCTCTCATCAGGCAAGTGGATGTCGTAGCACTTGTCCGTAGTTTCAGGCCTATCCCTGTTGATGAGTTTGACCGTATTACCCAACCATTAATCATGTAGCAGCTGTAAGAACGGGGTTTATATACTCTTTGACAAAACTACATAACAGAACTCTTGGCTGTATTTGCTGCAACCTTCTACGCCGTGAGCACTATGGTTGCAGCAAAGAATGATTCCATCCTTACATAATGTTGTAGGGGAACTCTATTTTCTGCAGAAATTGTTCGATGTCGGGGCTGAAACGTCCACCGGTCACGCTTACTATCAAGATGCAACCTCCAAGGGCGAACATCATGCGTTTGCGAATTTGTTTCAGCATTGTGCGGCGCGCATGCGAACTGGTCATGTAGTTCTTCATCTCGGGATTATACATCATGGGGAACACTCGGTTGCGAATCAATGCCTCGGCAGTTTTGGTGTCGAGATGTACGAAGTGAGGACGATATTTCTTCATGCACTTCAGCAGGGTGCCCGATGTTGGGTTAGTGCCCGCAAGGGTGATGTGTGCTCCAATCGATAACGAAGCAAGTATCTCCTTCGCATTCATACATTCCTTGTTGGCAAGCAGCATTGACGGGGTGCGTGAGTGGCGTATCTTCATGTAGCGGCGTTTTATGTCTTCAGCCAGTTGCATGAATTCGTAAACCTTTGTGGAGGTTGATGCCAGATAGCCAAATTCGTTGTATGTATAGTCGACAATGATGATGTCTTTGAGCGAGAAACTGAAGATATCGATATCTATTGCATGGTCCTTAGTCATGTCTTGATTGTCGTGACGGCCGAAATCGAAGACTACATCGTGGTCAGCCATGATTTTGTTGCGTTCAAATCCTGTGATGTTGTTGGGAACAACAACAGCCACGGCACCATAGGTCACCACACCAGCCAATTGTGTCACCCAATCGGGGGTGCCGTTGTTGGTGATCAACACCTTGTCGCCTTTCTTTGCACCTATATTATATAATAGTTTGTGGATGTCGGATATACCGATAGCAAGCTGAGCATAGGTCAGTTGTTGCCCCATGCTGAAATTTGTCAATGCGATGTCGTTGGCATTGAAGTCGTGGGTCGGTCTTATTCGTTTCATTTCTACTGTTTGTTTTTTGTATGTGTTATTATTTGTGTTTTGGTTCCTTATCTCTGCTTTTGCGTTGGTGCATGTTTTAATTCTAATTTTCGACTGCAAAGTTACAAATGATAGATGTTTTGTGCAAAAGTTTGTGATGTTGTATTAAAAATTGTGACGAAATCCTTTTATTTGGGACAAAAACCGTATATTTGTGACGAATTTCGGGTGTTACGAATTTCGTCACACCCAAAACTGGGACGAAATATGGCTAAAATATCAGATGTTTTCTATCGGTTTAACGTGCAATGGTTGCACATTCTGATGATTCCATTCACCTTTGCGGTGATTGTATTGGTTTATCGACCATTTGATTTGGATGACTTTCTCAATATGAATCGTGGGTTGTATGCGTTTAATCTTACGATGATAACGTGTATCATTCTTGTTGTGTTGCTCATCACGCGCCTCATTTTCTATGCCCTGCGTGGCAAGATGTCGCTCTCGCCTGGGTGGTATGTCTTCTGGTGTTGTATCGAAGTGGTGATTATTGCCCACTTCATGACCCTGTATATGTGGCTGATGCTCCAGCATACGGTGCCTTATCTCGAGGTGCTGGGGCATTCGTTCTACTGCCTCACACTGATTTTGCTGCTGCCTTACACCATCATAAGTCTTGTGTTGCAGATGAATGAGAAGCGTTTTGCACCCGAGCGTGGTGAGAACCAGCGCATACGTTTCTGCGACGAGAATGGCAATCTGAAGTTGCTGGTACACGCTTCGAATGTGTTGTATATAGCTGCCGAAGAGAATTATATAAAGATTTTCTATCTTGAAAAAGAGAAGGTTATGACTTATGTATTGCGCAGCACGATGAAGAGTATTGAGAAACTCTGTTTGTCGAAGGGCCTGGTGCGCTGCCATCGTTCTTTTTTCATCAACAGCAAGCATGTCAGGTCGTTACGTAAAGAGAAAGAGGGATATATCATTGCCGAACTCGACTCGCCCGACAAACAACATATCCCCGTAAGTGCTACGTACTATGACTCTCTTGCTGCGATGCTGTAGCTTAAACGATGCTGTATCTTAGACGATGCTGTAGCTTATTCTATGCTGTATCTTAGACGATGCTGTATCTTAGACGATGCTGTATCTTAGACGATGCTATATCTTAGACGATGCTGTATCTTAGACGATGCTGTATCTTAGACGATGCTGTAGCTTAAACGATGCTGTATCTTAGACGATGCTGTAGCTTATACTGTGTGTGTATACGTGCAGTATCTTCTTCTCAACAGTATATTTAAGAATAATACTTTTTTTGTGATGAATGTGTGCTTATGTCGATACAAGCTTACTTCATCGAATATACTACGTCCATGATTTTCTTGCCAAGTTCGTCGGCATCTTGTATTGTCTCGGCTTCGCTGTAGACGCGTATGATGGGTTCGGTGTTCGATTTGCGCAGGTGTACCCACTTGTCGGCAAAGTCGATCTTCACGCCGTCTATATCGTTGACGGTGACGTTGGGGTCGGATTCGAACATCTCCTTCACTTTCTTCAGTATGGCATCCACGTCGGTCGATGGGTCGAGGTCGATGCGGTTCTTGGCTATCTGATATTCGGGGTATGTCTTGCGCAGTTCGCTCACGGTGCATCCCTTGTGTGCCAGGTGTGAGAGGATGAGGGCAATGCCCACGAGTGCATCGCGTCCGTAGTGTGCTTGTGGGTAGATTACTCCGCCGTTTCCTTCGCCTCCGATGATGGCGTTTGTCTCTTTCATCTTGGCCACCACGTTCACTTCGCCCACAGCAGCTGCGTTGTATTGTTTGCCATATTTCTCGGTCACGTCGCGCAGTGCTCGTGTCGACGATAGGTTGCTCACCGTGTTGCCCGGTGTGATGCTCAGCACATAGTCGGCTGCTGTCACGAGTGTGTATTCCTCGCCATACATCCTTCCGTCTTCACAAATCAGTGCGAGGCGGTCTACATCGGGATCGACCACGAATGCTATGTCGTGGTTGCCTTGCTTCATGAGGTTCATGATGTCGCCCAGGTTCTTCTCAAGTGGTTCGGGGTTGTGCTGGAAGTCGCCTGTCGGTTCGTTGTAGAGTGGTGTGATGGTGTCGACTCCCAGTTGTTCGAGCAGCATGGGCAGTATGATTCCTCCTACAGAGTTGACTGAGTCGAATGCCACGCGGAATTGTGCTTCGCGTATTGCTGGCACGTCGACGAGTGGTAGGTTGAGCACAAGGTCGATGTGTCGCTGGTTGTATGTGTCGTCTTCGCGATAGTGCCCGAGGTGGTCAACATCGGCATAGTCGAAGTCTTCGCGCTCTGCAATGCTGAGCACTTCGTTGCCTTCGGCTGCGTTGAGGAATTCGCCTCGGTGGTTGAGTAGTTTCAGTGCGTTCCAGTGGCGTGGGTTATGGCTGGCTGTGATGATGATACCTCCACATGCACCTTCCATCGTCACGGCCAGTTCGGTGGTCGGTGTCGATGCAAGGCCTATGTTTACTACATCGAATCCCATGCCCATGAGTGTGCCGCATACCACGTTTTTCACCATCTCGCCCGAGATGCGTGCGTCGCGTCCCACCACTATTTTGTTGCTGTCGACTGTCGTGGTGCGACGTATGAGTGTTGCATACGCCGATGTAAACTTAACGATGTCTAACGGGTTGAGTCCGTCGCCGGCCTTGCCGCCGATGGTTCCTCGAATGCCTGATATAGATTTGATTAAACTCATACGTATTGTGTTTTTAATGTGTTATTAATGTGTTATTATATTCCGAGTTGATATGATATTTCGTAATACATGGTCAACACGTAGTTGCTGGCGTTTTCTGTGCCCGATGTGTGTGGCACTATGAGTTTCACCTTGGCTATGCGTCCTGAGTTTCGTGTCAGTCTCACATACTCGAGTGGCTTGAGCCATCCCTTGGGTACATATGATTTGTTATAGTGTGATAGCATATATCCGTATGTGAACGATGCGGTGTAGCTTCGGCTGCGGTGGCTGTATTTGCACAGCATCTTGTCTACGGTGCTCGAGCTGTAGAGGTTGGTGTTGGTTATTTCGCCGTCTTTGATGTCGTATTCCATGAACCGGCACAGTATGGTCTTGCTTATGGTGCTGTCGGTCGATTGTTCTTTGGCCATTTCGGCCATGGTCTTGCCGGTGCCGCGGTTCACTATCTGCATGTAGATGCCGTCGTCGTCGAAGAGTACGAATTGGTTTCTCACGGTGTCGGTCAGCGAATCTTGTGCTGCAAATTGTTCTTCGCTGATTACTTCAATTGGCCCTACCACGTCGTTGTCTTTCAGGAAACGGTCTATTGCCTGTCTTTCTTTCTTCTTCATTTCGGCGTAGGTCTCTTCGTCGTGGCATGCTGTGGCTGCCATGATGCAGAGGAGGGCTATGATGGGGTAGAGTAGTTTTCTCATTTCGTTTGTGGGTTTGTGGTTAATGGTGGAGGGAGGGGGCTCGGAGTTCTCGTAGTTCTCAGAGCTCTCAGAGCTCTCGTAGTTCTTTTATCACTTTGTATGGGTCGCTTGCTCCGAAGACGTAGCTGCCCGATACGAGGACGTCGACTCCTGCTGCTGCCAGCCGGGGTGCGGTCTTTCCGTTCACTCCGCCGTCTACTTCGATCAGTGCTTTCGAGCCTGTTGCGTCGATGAGGCGTCGCAGGGCTTTCACCTTGTCTATTGAGTGTTCGATGAATGCTTGTCCGCCAAATCCGGGGTTGACGGTCATGAGCAGCACCATGTCGACATCGCATATTATGTCTTGCAGCATGACGACGGGTGTCGAGGGGTTGAGCGTCACGGCGGCTTTCATGCCGAGCGAGTGTATGTGTTGTATGGTGCGTTGCAGATGGATGCAAGCCTCGTAGTGCACGTTCATGATGTGTGCTCCCAGTTTTGCCAGTCGTTCGGCATATTTCTCGGGTTCTACTATCATGAGGTGTACGTCCATGGGTTTTTTGCAGTGTGGTGCAATGGCCTCGAGCACTGAGAACCCGAAGCTTATGTTGGGCACGAACACTCCGTCCATTATGTCGAGATGCAACCAGTCGGCCTCGCTGTTGTTAATCATGTCGATTTCTGCATCGAGGTGCATGAAGTCGGCTGCCAGTAATGATGGTGAGACTTTCATCGTGTGATGCGTTTTGTTTTATCCGTGCAAAGATACGAAATAATTCATTATCTATGTTTCTCTGTTATGAATTATTTGATGTCGGATGCCTTTTTTTATGATAATAAAAGCAAAAATGGTGGTGGCAGAATCAATTCTCATGTTTTTGCTCGTGCCGGCGAGGATATCCTTGCAGTGCGTTGAGGATATCCTCGCGGGCCGTTGAGGATATCCTCGCGGGCTGTTGAGGATATCCTCGTTTTTCGTTGCCTCTATATATATGTGTGGCGGGGTAGGGCGGTGCCTGGTTTCATCGTGCTGTGAACGATGCTTTGTTTGTGGTCGACCCTGCACTCTTCACCACCACGAAGCCGTTTGTCTCATCGCCATCCACGCTGCTCGATGCGCCCAGTGTGTAGGTTGTGCTTTTCTTCATCTCGGGTGCGCTTGCCAGTGCCATGCCGCTGTACGACGATGTTGGCATCTTGAATGCACAGATGGGTGTTGAGTTTTGCAGCAAGACGATGTATTTACCTGAATAAGATGCCGATGAGGTGGTATAGCCGTAAGACTGTGAGCAACTGCTGAAATTGCAATCCACGCGTCCGCCGATTCCGAAGAGGTAGCCGCCGTTGATGCTGAGCGAGTGGCGTTCGTCGATATCGATTCCTGTCTCGGCTCCGCTGCTGCCGAATGCTATGGCCACGCCGCCGTTCATGTAGAAGTTGCCGTTCGTGTCGATGCCGTCGTTGGCCGACGAGTAGGCGTAGGTATGTCCGCCCGATATGGTCATGTTGCCGCTGGCATTGATTGCATCGTCGGCTGCCTTGACGGTCACGATGCCGCCGCTTATCGTTATCGCACCTTTCGACTATACAGCGAGCCATTGCTGCTCTTGCCTTGCAGTATGTAGGTCAACTCTTCGTCTACATCACTCGATGCCAGGAGGGTTACGTGGCCGTCGCGTATGTCGGCCCACACCTTATTATATATATTATATGCAACTTCCACCGTTGCGGTGTCGCTCCAGCTCACCACGATGCAGTTGTCGTCGAGCGAGGTCGATGGTGTGGCATGCCTCAGCTCTCCAGTCCAGTCGGTGCGTTGGGTGGTGGTCGGGTCGGTGTTGTCGGTGCCGGTTGGGCTCTCAATCTCGTCTTTCGAGCACGATGTCATCATAGCTATCGATGCAATGACACATAAGTTTAATACTGGTCGTTTCATAGTTTGTCTGTTTTATGATTGTAAATGAAATGTAGCCATGTTTATACTCATAACGTGATTTTCGTGCGTCTTATTATAGACTTTAAACTTATTTAACGCCTCATAATGCAAAAAGTGGCCGTTGTTTTGCTCTGTTAAACAATTTTTCACTATATTTGCAGTCGAAAGACAGATACCATGTTTCGCTAAAGTATCTAACACATTATGTTAAGGAAAATACGCATATCGCTGGCTGCCGTGATGCTGATTGGTATCACGTGGCTGTTTGTCGACTTCACAGGATTGGCCCACACGTGGCTCGGATGGATGGCAAAGATTCAGTTCCTGCCAGCCGCACTGGCGCTCAATCTCCTGGTGGTAGTGGCCCTGTTGGTCATCACCCTGGTACTCGGACGTGCCTATTGCTCCATCATCTGCCCCCTGGGCGTGATGCAAGACATATTCGGATGGCTGGGTAAACGTCGCAAGAAAAACCGCTACAACTACTCACCTGCCAAGACGTGGCTCAGGTGGGGAGTGCTCGTAGTCTTCGTGGTGCTTATGCTGCTGGGTCTCGGCGGCATTGCTTCAATCATAGCACCGTATAGCGCATACGGACGTATAGCACAATCGCTTCTACAACCTCTGTGGGAGTGGGGCAACAACCTCTGCGCCTTCTTTGCCGAGCGGGCCGACAGCTATACATTCTATTCAGCCGACGTGTGGCTACGTTCGCTGCCGGTGCTCATCATCGCAGTCGTATCGCTCGTGGTGTTGGCCATACTGGCATGGCGCGGAGGCCGCACATACTGCAACACCATCTGTCCCGTGGGAACAGTGCTCGGCTTTGTGTCGCGCTTCGCGTTACTGAAAATACATGTCGATACCGACAAGTGCAACAAGTGCGGACTGTGTGCCC
>JAFUSD010000193.1 GCA_017480685.1 Bacteroidaceae bacterium | reverse complement strand
GCACCGTGTTGCGGGTGTTCACCTTCATGTCGCCAATGTTGGTCGTGCTTCCGTCGGCGTGGTGGATAATCATGTTGTCGGCACCGCGCATCAGGATTTCAGCCTTCCCGTCGCCGTCCCAGTCGTAGCCCACGGCATCATATTGCTCGTCGGGGCCCGACACCATGTTGGGCCCGAGGTCAATCCACCACAGGCGTTCGCCCTTGATGTTGTAACACTCGATGCAGTTGAAGGCCGAATCGTTGGCCACCGAGCTGCCGTCGGGGCCGTAGTTGCGCTTCATGATAAACTCCGACACACCGTCGCCGTCAACATCGGCCAACGCTATGTCGTTGATGTTGTACGAAGCTGTTATGTCGGTGCCGCGACGCGAATAGAGCTTGCCGACAGCAAACTGGATGTATTGTTGGTTGAGGCGAGTGACGGCTTCACACTTCTCCTGCTCCACTCCGCGCACCACGGCTGCCACCTGATACTTGGCTCCGGCGGTGCCGCCCGTGTCGGTATAGTTCGACACCTTCAGCGGCGTCGGGTTGAGTTTCACCCCGTTGCGGTAGAGGTTGTACTCCACGTCATAGTATTCTTCTGCGAAAATGCGCCAGCTCACGAACGCTCCGCTGCCCGACGGCACTGCCACGAGTCCGCGGTCGAGAATGTCGGTCGTGCGCTGAGCCATAGCTCCCATGCCTGAACAGAGGATGGCGAGAAAGATAAGTAATCTCTTCATGTTTGAGTCAAGTGTTAGTTAATAATTTGCCCTGCAAAGGTAGTAAAAACAATTCACATATCATCACACCTATATTAATAAATAAACAAATGAGGCCTTGTTTTTGTCCCAAAAAGTAGTTTCTGACTCCAAATCTCGGCATAAGCACCCACTTTTTTCCGTTGCACAGACATGCAACTTTTCCCTCACAAACACAAGAAAACATCTGCGAGGATATCTGAATTCTTTAATTTACGTCGAGAATTATTAAATTTACGTCGAGAATTTACTGATTTTCGGCCGAAAATTATTAAATTTACGTCGAAAATTAAAGAATTCAGATATCCTCGCCGATGTTTTTATATATCCGTGCCAGATTTTTCCTGTATCCTCGCAACAAAACAAGTCTTGACACATGGGTGTGTTTGCCGCGTGGATTGACAATCGGCTCATGCCCTGCCTTATGCAAAGACAACTGTACAGATATCCTATTGTTTGCTGACAAAACAGCCATAAAAGAGGGTGTCAATGATGAAAAACGTTACAAAAACAGCAAAAATATATATGTGTTGATGTTTTTTTTGTAAAAAAGTTTGTTGTTTCGATGGAATTATCTATCTTTGCCCGTGAAATTATATTTATTCACCATCATAATTAATACCGAATATGGATACAGATTCACTAAAAGAGAAGTTGCAGGATGCAAAAGAAAACCTGCAGGAAGCAGCATCAGGAGCTGTAGAGAGTGCACAGGAATTTGCTGAGGATGTGACAGCCGACGTGAAGGAAACTGCAAAAGAAGTTGTGGCAGATGCCAAGAACGACATCAACAAGCTGGACAAGAAACTTGAAGAGCCTGCCAAGCCTCAGGCTGCAGCCCCCAAGGTGGAAGCTCCGAAGGGTTCGGGCGCTCCGGCTGTGAAGTTGCCAACCGACCGCGGATTGATTAAGTTCATCCTGCTCTCTTGTGTCACATTCAGCATCTATGCTCTTTATGTGTATACAAAGATTGGTAACGAAGTGAACACTGTTTGTTCAAAGCATGACAACAAGTCGACTATGAACTTCATCGTTGCATGGCTGCTCAGTTTCGTCACCTGCGGCATCGTTCCGTTGGTATGGTATCATAACCTCTGCAACCGTATCGGTACAGAGCTGATGCGCCGTCAACTCCCATGCTCGTTCAGCGCCAACACATTCTGGGGATGGTGTGTTGTGGGTTCACTCATCGTAATCGGCCCATTTGTGTTCCTCCACAAGCTCCTCAGCGCAATGAACACTCTCAACGCTGACTACAACGCAAAGGGTTAACCCCACAATGTAGAATTTGACAATCAGAATCCAACATCTGCAACTGCTGCATGAACTTCATGCGGCAGTTGCTTTTTTTTTATGCCGCCACTTTTTGCCCTCCGAATATGCAATAATTGATACATCTCATTGCAAAAACATGGCGCAAGATGCAAAAATTAATAATTACGAATGGTGATTTAGGGAATAATTTGTAACTTTGTAGCGACTCAGTAAGCCCATGATGGGTGGAGGGGTCGACTCATAACATAGGAAATGAGACCGCCAGGCCGTTTGTAGGGCCGGTCTCAGAAGAGGCGTTTTACAAACGTTATTCTCTGTATTGTCAAAACTTCGCAACTTTGAACCATACATGGAGATAATGCAACGAAACGTCTGCGTAGGTGAATTCTATACAATCTCTATGCTCCCCTTATATATAATAAGGTAGGAGAGTATGTGTATATATTCACATGGCGTGGGCTTGCTGCGTTGCTTATCCTTGTATGGGGGCAATGCGAAGGCCTGACAATAGGGATGAGCGGGTAGATAACTCCCATGCCTTTTTCTTTTCCCGATAATCAACTTTATTATTAACGCCGAATTAGGGAGCAGGAGGCAAGGAAAACTTGAATAAATGAAACTTTTATTTACTTCACTTATTGCTCTGTGCACAAGCGTAACATCTTTTGCTCAGACAGATGCCTTGATGGCTACGTTGCAACATGGCGAAACAACAACAGTATTTTATGGAGATGATGCGTTCAGGCGTGCATACGATGCGGCAGCTGACACGCTGGATGTCATCACGCTGTCGGGAGGAGAGCATTGCAAAACTGTTTTTCCACCTGATATTTATAAGTCGGTGTCAATCTATGGTGCAGGATTTGAACCCGCAAGTTCGCAAGGCGGACAGGTGACGCTTCTTGGAGGTCTGCGGGTTCGTAATGCGAGTGGAGTACATATCGAGGGGTTGTGTATTAGTGGGCTCTTAAGTGTCGGCACAGACGGTGAAGATAATATAAATGGCACCGTTATATATAATACTGAAATTGCTAAGTGTTATGCAGGAAGAATAGAGTTTACTTGCAATTCGTGCAATACCATTGTCAGACAATGCCGTGTCAATATGGGTATAGCTGGCGATACGGAGATAGGAACTAATAATTATAAGCATGAAAACATGTTGATATCAAACTGCTATCTGCGAGGTGAACTGTCAAATAGAACCTCCTATTATTCTGTCGGACGTTTCAGCGAAACATCAACAGTGCTTGTCGACCACTGCGTGCTGGTAAATGGTTATAACGTTACTACTATCGGCAACATAGGTCTTGGTCGTATCACCAACAGCATCAGCTATGTTGAATTTAACGAAAAACTATATACGGCAGAGAATAACATATTTGTCAACCTCGAGTCGAAACCAGCAATGTACTATTCCAATTTCTTCTTGTCGGAGATGGATTTGTGGGCAGATGATGTCAAGAACAGCGAATATCTTGACGAAAGAGAGTGGAACTTGCAAACACACACCGACTTCGTCGGTACTGATGGTACACAGATCGGTCTGCACGGCGGTACATATCCTTGGAACAAAATACCAAGCATACCACGCATAACAGAATCAACAATAGACACCAGCAATGCAGCCAACGGAACTATCACTGTGAACCTAAAGGCTGAGGCCTACACTAAATAATGATAATACATGGACAATAATATGAAACTAAATAGTATTATATTCGTCATCATGATGTTGCTCTCCGATGCATTGCATGCTCAAAGTGCAGCACCATCGATGCTCGAATACTGGTTTGATACCAATTATGCAGGGCGTAAGACCGTCTCTATAAGTGAGGAGTCAATCCATACAATAGACGTGAGCCAGCTCTGCAGCGGAGTACACAATATCTCAATGCGCATTGCCGACACTAAAGGCCAGTGGAGCGCACCGTTGATGCGTTATTTCATCAAGCCCGACTTGCATGCAGGGGCAGAACTCATCAGTGCATACGAGTATTGGTTCAACAACGGTCCACGAAAGAGGGTGGAGTTGACGCCGGCAACGACTGTAGAGTTGAACAATGTTGTGATAGATGTAACAGATGTGATACCACACTATATCCCCGATGACTATACATTCGACACCGCGGATGAGATGGTTGGGGTGAAAGATGATGTATGTTTCGGATTGCAGGTGTTTAATGCAAAAGGTGGCGGAAGCCTTGCTGTCATGTCTGACACATTAACCATGCAGGTGCCGGTCAACCCACATTTCGTTGTGTTGAATAACTCGGAGCAACAAACCGTCTTGTCACCAACACAAGGGCAGATGCAAGGATTTAAGACAACAGCCTCGGCTGGTGAGCAACTGACATACACCGTCAGCTCACAAGCATTGAAGGCCGAATTCTATGATGCTGAGGGCAACCGACTTGAAGTTGGGAGAGAAAACCTCGATACAGGAGAATGTCTGTTTACAGTACAGCCCGACGCGACAGGCACGGTCTATATGCTCGTTTACGATGTGCCGGTTGCTTATGCTGAAATAACAGCAGCGTTGACAATCTTGCCTCCATCGGCTATACAGACCGCCACAACCCACAACACGATAAGTGTGGACAAGAACCTTGTTGTCGTAGAATCGGATAGGGAATCGAAAGTGAAAATCATAAGCACAACGGGCGAGGTGGTAGTCAACCAAGCCTTGAGTAACGGACGGTCGAGTTTCCTCCTCCAGCCAGGTGTCTATATCATTGCGATAGATGGCAGAGAAACCCAGAAAGTCTTAATTCCATGATACAATAATTCATCGCTTCGTGCAGAGTGAAATAATCTAACGATGTCACTCAACACACCCGAATTTGCATCAGAAGTGACTTTTTTGTTGCTTCTGATGCAAATTATTATCAATTCTCAATTGTCAATTGCCAGTTTTTTACTACCTTTGCAGCCGATTTATGCCACGCAGGCTCGAGATCAAGTGGGCACGCGATGCTCCGCCCCGTGGTCGAAACCCGTTTAATACAAAACAAAAACAAATGTACGTAATCGTAGAAATTAACGGTCAGCAGTTCAAGGCAGAGGAGGGCAAACGTCTCTTCGTTCACCACATTAAGGACGCTGAGGCTCAGCAGACAGTTGAGTTTGAGAAAGTATTGTTGGTTGACAATGAAGGTGCAGTAACCGTAGGTACTCCTACAGTTGAGGGCGCAAAGGTAGTGTGCGAGGTGAAGACTCCGCTCGTAAAGGGCGACAAGGTCCTCGTGTTCCACAAGCGTCGTCGCAAGGGCTACAAGAAACTGCGCGGACATCGTCAGCAGTTCACAGAATTGACAATCAAGAGTGTTGTCGCTTAAGTTTAACCATTAAAAAAGAAAGGAACTCAAAACATGGCACATAAAAAAGGTGTAGGTAGTTCAAAGAACGGCCGCGAGTCACACAGCAAACGACTCGGAGTTAAGTTGTTCGGTGGTCAGTATGCTAAGGCAGGCAACATCATCGTTCGCCAGCGTGGCAACAAACACTTCCCAGGCAAGAACGTAGGTCAGGGCAAGGACGACACATTGTATGCACTTGTAAGTGGATTCGTTCAGTTCAAGCGCGGATACAAGAACCGCTCCACTATCTCTGTAATCGAGGCTGAAGCCTAAGAGTGAGAGGAATCATTCTCCCTCACAAGAGTAAACAAACAGGGTCATGTCGGTAAAAACGACGTGACCCTGATTCTTTTTTCTGCTAATTGGCAATCGCTAATCGATAATTGACAATTTCGACCCTGACGCACACTTTCTTTGTCTTTGCCGAGGTATATTCATGATAAAGCATTATATTTGCAACCGAAACAACATCAAACTTACTAAAACTATGCGTAGAACTATGCTAACACTGGCGATGCTGACATGGATGGCAGCATTCGCTCTCGCCCAGCGAACTCCTACTATGGGATGGAGCTCGTGGAACACATTTGGGCTCAACATCAACGAAGAACTAATCAAAGGACAGGCCGACGCCATGCACCGTAACGGATTGCAAAAGGCTGGCTATCTGTATGTAAACATCGACGACGGCTACTGGGACGGACGCGGCGAAGACGGACACCTGCGTCTTAACACCAAGCTGTTCCCTGGCGGAATGCGCAAGCTGGTGGATTACATACATAGCCTGGGACTGAAGGCCGGAATATATTCAGATGCAGGCGACAACACCTGCGGCAGCGGAAACCGGCATGCATGGGGCATCGGTGTAGGTTTTGCAGGGCATGAAGACCAAGATTGCCACCTTTACTTCATCGATTGGGACTTCGATTTCATCAAGGTCGACTTCTGCGGTGGCAACCACATGCGACTCGACGAACGCGAGCAATACACCAAGATATCGAATGCCATCAAAAACTGCGGCAAGCAAGACATCGTATATAATATGTGTCGATGGGCTTACCCTGGAACGTGGGGAGCCGATGTGGCCGACAGCTGGCGAACCACGGGCGACATCAACTCGTCGTGGCGCAGTGTACGCAACATCCTGGCCGAGAACCTCTACCTCAGCGCTTATTGCCACGACGGACACTACAACGATATGGATATGCTCGAAGTGGGACGCACGCTCTCGCAGGTGGAAGACGAGACACACTTCGGCATGTGGTGCATCATGTCGTCACCCCTGCTCATCGGTTGCGACACACGAAACATACGCCCCGAGTCGTTGAAGTTGATGTGCAACAGCGACCTCATAGCCCTCAATCAAGACCCGCTGCACCTGCAAGCATATGTGGCCGAGAAGCAAGGTGAGTGCTACATCATGGTGAAGGACATAAAGAAACTGCAAGGCAAGGAACGTGCATTCGCCATCTACAACCCGAGCGACAGCGAACAGACCGTTCGTCTCGACCCTGCAACCATCGAACTGGGTGGACCTGTGCAATACTACGACTGCTTCCTTCAGACTCCATACACCTACGACAGCAATCCCATCTCATTCACCATTCCTGCTCATGGCACCAAGATATTCCGCGTGAAAGGCAAGAAACGCCTGGAACGTAAAGTGTATGAAGCCGAGACCGCCCTCATTCCAGCCTATCAGGAAATACGCAACAACCAGGTGCAGAAGTCGGGCGTATATACAGCCGACAACAATGCCAGTGGCGGATATAAGGCTGAATGGCTTGGCAGTCGTGCCGACAACGACTTGGAGTGGAACGATGTGTATGCAAAGAAGGCAGGCAAGCGTCGCATCACCATCACCTACTTCAGCGGCGAAGAGCGCAGCATGGACCTCATCGTCATCGGACAGACCGTCACAACCCTACCTGTCACAGCAGGCGACTGGAGCACACCTGCCACCATCTCCTATGATGTTATACTCAAGAAAGGTCGCAACAGCATCCGCCTTGCCAACCCAACCGACTGGATGCCAAACATCGACAAGATGGTGATAGAATAGCTTTTGATGGAGCAAAGGAAATAATAAAAGCCGCCCAAAGACGGGGCGGCTTTTATTTTATGGGGGGCTTAGGCTTTTCTAGGCTTTTCTAGGTATTCCTAGGTATTCCTAGGTATTCCTAGGTTTCCCTAGGCTTTCCTATTAATTCTATCTTCTTCCTGCTTTCACAGGCTTTTCACCCAGGCTTCGATGTCTTGCTTGGTGGCTCGGTTGAGGAGCTTGCCTTCTTTCCATGTGAGGTCGGGGTAGGCGGCTCTGAGGTCATCGCACGACTTCTTGATTGGGCTGCTGCCCGATGTAGCGAATGGGATGAGGGTCTTGCCCTTGAGGTTGTAGGCTTCGATGAAGGTGTTGATGATGGTTGGAGCTGTGTACCACCATATTGGGAAACCGATGTAGATGGTTGTGTAGTTGTCCATGTTGTCGATTTTGCCTGTGATGGCAGGGCGGCTCTTCTTGTCTTTCATCTCTACCGATGATCGCGATTGGTTGTTGCGCCAGTCGAGGTCGGCTTCGGTGTAGGGCTTTTCGGGTTTGATTTCGTGAAGGTCGGCTCCTGTCACTTCGGCCAGCAGGGTTGCTACACCTTTGGTGGTACCCGATGCCGAGAAGTATGCCACGAGGGTCTTTGTCTGTTTCATGTCCTTTGTCTTGTTTTGGGCGCATACACCGAGACTTATTGCCATCAGTGCTGCCATGATGATGATTGTACGTTTCATGTTGTTAGTAGTTTTATGGTTGTTTGTTGTGCGTCATTTCTGTGACGCTTCCACTTCGCGTATGCAGTTGAGGGCATTGAGGGTGCGTGGGTAGCCGATGTATGGTATGTTTGCCGATATGACAGCGATGAGGAAGTCTTTGTCGTTGCCAACGTGGAAGTTGCCTGCAATGTGTCCTTTCAGCTGAGGCTCGCATCCGCCTTGTGCTGCCAGGAAGCAGAAGGTGATGAGTTCGCGCGTCTTTGTCTCCAGTCCGGTGCGTGTGTAGTAGTCGCCGAAGCAGTTTTCGGCCAGCCATTGGTTGATGTGGCGGCTGTCTTCCGGTCCCGACTTCCAGAAGTCGCGCATACCTTCACCAAAGCAATCCACCTGTGCTTGTGTGCCGGCTTCGCGGCGGTTTTTGTCGGTTGTCTGGCTTTGTGGCGGCAGTGGTAGGGCGATTCCGCGCTGCGAAAGCACGGTGTTGGTGGCTTTGAGGAATGGCATCACACGACCGAGCCCGAGGTATGCCACTGCCTGATATACTATTTCCTTCACTTCGACAGGAGTCACACCTGCATCGAGTGCTGCGGGCAGAAGCTCGCTGTAGAGGTCGATGCCCTGGCAGCCAAGCAGTGTGGCAAGGTTGCAGATGAAGCGTGTGTGGGCATCGAGGTGTGCAGAGGTCTGGCTGATCACATCAGTGAATGCAAAACGGTCGAACAGCTCGACAAACTCTGGGTCGGTGGTTCCGAGGTCGGCGCTTCCAGGTTGTGAGCCTGGCAACTTGTCGTATTCGGCATCGGTCACCGGTTCGAGCCATTCGTTTGATGCTCCTTCTTCGACATTGGTCATGTAGGTGATGTGTTGGAACCACGAGTCGCGTGCTGCGCCGTGCCAGTGGCGTGCTTCGGCGGGTATTGCAACCACGGTTCCGGGGCGCATCATGAGCGGTTCCTTGCCTTCCTCTACATACCATCCACAACCGGCAACACAGATGAGCACCTGCACCGACTTGTGGTGTATGTGCCAGTTGTTGCGGCATCGGGGTTCGAAGGTCACGTTGACCGGTCCGCCATGTTCGGCATCGAGCGGTGCCAGATAGCTGTTGCCGATGAAATACTTTGCGTAGGCAGAGTTCAGGTCGCCCTTTGGCCATACGCTGAAATCTACGCCGTCAGGCACTCCGTCGAGTTGTGCCTGTGAGTGGCTCAAGGTGAGTTGTGAGCCACGGTCTGCTTGCTCTTGCATATCTTTACTGTTTTTTGTAGTTCCTTGTGCGCATGCTGCGATGCATATCGATGCCACAGCTGCGATTGTCAGTAGTCGTCTTGTTATCATTGTGGGGGGGTGAGGTTTGATTGTGTGTTTCTTTACACGCTGCAAATTTACGACATTTCTCTGAAACTGCAAGTGCATTTATCTCTGTTCTTGTTACCATTTTTACTGATTTGACTCTTTTTCTACAGATAATTTTCATTTTCCAATCTTCAATCTTCAATTTTTTCGTATCTTTGCCGTCGAAAATCATATTATATATACCAATTAAATCACAAACAACAATGAAGAAAAAGATTATTGTATCAATTCTTGCTCTGCTTACTGCTACAGTTGCTCAAGCGCTGACTGTGGTGTTGACGGTGAACAAAACCGAGAAGCAGACTATCACAGGCTTTGGTGCGGCTTGTTGCGATGGTGCCATGTGCCCTTACGGCACAGATACCGCTCCCGTGAGGTTGCTTTATGGCCCTACATCGAAGATAGGACTTAACATTATGCGCATGGAGATATCCCCCAGCTTTAATGGCGATGACAACGCAAGTTGGAGCAACTACAACTGGCAGGGTTGTGTGCCTTCGGCCAGAATTGTGAAGCAACGTGGTGGTATAGTTTTTGGTACGCCATGGTCGCCGCCTGGTGCTTACAAGACCAATGGAACGGCGCAAGGTGGAAAATCAGACAGTCAGGGCAACCAACGAGGCAAGTTGCGTGAGGATTGCTACGAGAAGTTCTTCCCATGGCTGAACTCTTATCTGGCTTATATGAAGTCGAAAGGCGTTGAAGTAGATGCAGTATCCATTCAGAACGAGCCCGACTGGTGGGTCGACTACTCAGGCTGTCTGTATGACCCGCAGGACCTTGTGAAGCTTGTGAAGAACTATGCCTACATGCTCGACCGTGAGACATATCCCGGTGTCCGCCTCATCAGCGGCGAGAGCCTCGGCTTCACTCAGAACTATACCGACCCGCTCATGAACGACGCTACTTGTCGCAGTCAGATCGACATCGTGGCTGGTCACCTCTATGGCCATGCTCCCTTGCAGTATATGAAGAACTCAGCAGTTTTGGCTGCAAAATATGGCAAGGAGGTGTGGATGACCGAACACTCGGTGACCGACAATATCGACCACCTGCCCAACTGGCACGAGAACTTGATATTTGCCGAAGAACTCAACGAATGTATGTTGGCAGGATGCACAGGATACATCTATTGGTATATGCGTGCTCATTGGGCTTTTGTAGGCACGGGCGAATCAAAGTATGGTACTACCAACGTGAAAAACAGACTGTTGCCACGTGCTTATGTCATGTCTCATTTTGCAAAGCATGTCACCGGCTCCACCCGTCTGACTACATCGCGCGATATGACGTCGGGCGAGGGGGCTGCCCAAGAGTATTCGGCATACATCAAAGGCGACTCTATAATAGTCATGGCTATAGACACAACCAGCACAGAATACAAACTGATGCTCAGGTTGCCCTACGATGTGAAGAGCGGAACACATTTGTTGTCGACAGGTAATGAAACACAGAATCTTTGCCAGGAAAGCCCGATAACTATTGATGAGCCGTCAAGAATCATTGCGGTAGATATGCCTGCACGCAGCATGAATACCTATATCTTCTTGATAAACCGTGAAGATACTGCGATTGACGGTGTGATGCAGACGGAAAATGAGCGTTCCGGATTCCATTACGACTTGCGTGGCAATCGCTATGCCAGCTCTGACCAACTCAATCCTGGTATCTACATCCATAATGGGAAGAAGGTCTTGATAAAATAGCAAGTGCTCAACTACGAAGTATGATAAAGGTCTGCACTGTAATAGGTGCAGACCTTTGTTGTATGCATTCATCCATGATTATGCCTCTTGTTGTTGCTTCAGCTTCTTTCATCCATGATTATGCCTCTTGTTGCTTCAGCTTCTTTTGCCATGTATACCAGCCATAGATGGCCATGATGGTGTAGATGGCGTAGAGGATGGAGCGTCCGTAGATGCCTTTGTAGATGTAGAGGCCCGAGCTGGCTGCATCGACCACGAGCCACACCCACCACTGCTCGATGTATTTGCGCGAGAGCATCCACATGGCTATGATTGACAGGGTGGTGGTGAACGAGTCGATATACGGCACTCGGCTGTCGGTGCATTCGCGCAGGAAGGCAGCGATGGCAACGAAGAGGATGATGAAGAGCAGCGAGAGTCGCGGCCATAGCTTGCGTGGTGTGTGGCTTATGGATACTATTGTGCCAGTCTCTGTCTTGCCTCTGAGCCAGATGATGAGGCCGTAGATGCCGGCAAGGAAGTAGTAGACCTCCATGCCGCAGTCGGCGTAGATGCCTGCCTTGTAGAGCACTACGATGTATATTGCAGGCATGATGCTACCCACGACCCACATCCATACTGATGTGCGGAATTCGAGGATGAGGTATATGAATCCGAGGATGGTGCCGAGGGTGTCGAGCGGATGGGTGGTGATGTATTCTAACATGTGGATATGTATTCTAACATGTGGATATGTATTCTAACATATTGTGTGGCTCAGAACTTGAGGGTGATGCTGCCCATGATGGTTGTGCTGCTCATGGGTGTGTAGCCAATCTGGTAGTAGCGGTTGTCGGCCGTGTAGTCGTCGCCTACGATGGCACTGTAGACCCATGCATTCGAGGCGTACCGGTGGTTGAAGATGTTGCCCCAGTTGAGTGCGATGATTGTTGAGTTGAATCCTGTAAGTGGGTTCTTGAATTCATAGCTCACGTTGAGGTCGGACGTGGAGTATGCCGGCAGGCTTCGGTCGCGGTTCTGAGTGTTGTCGATGTATTGACGGCTTACGAATGCGGTGTGCCACACGGCCTTGAATCCACCTTTGTGGATGTCGATGAATCCGTTGAGTATTGCTGAGGGCGAGAATGCCAGGGTCGATTTGTCGTAGTGTATGGTGGTTGCAGGCATGTCGTTCCAGTCGCCGTCGTAGGTCTCTACCACTTCGTCGAAGTCTTTCAGCTTGTTTATCGACAGGGCTGCGTTGCCTTCGATGGTGAGGTGTCTGGTGGCGTTCCATCCTGCGCTGAGTTCAGTTCCGAGGCGGTGTGAGCGGCGGATGTTGGTGGTGAGGTTTTCGCCTATATCGCTCACGGCACCTGTCTGTACGAATTGGTCGGTATAGAGCATGGCGTAAAGTCCTGCCTGTGCATACCATGAGCCGGTGCTCATTCCGGCTCCGAGTTCTATGTCGTGCAGTTTTTCGGCTCGTGGTGCGGGGTATGAGCCGTTGTCGGTGAAGTTGTTGCGTTCGGGCTCGCGATGGCTCAGCGCATAGCTTGCGTAGGCATTGAACGCGCCCGAGTGGTAGGCTATTCCTGCTTTGGGGTTGAAGAAGTTGTAGTGTTGGTTGATGTCGAGGCGTTGGTTGGTGTATGTGCCGTCGGTGTTTGCATAGAATTTGTCGTTGATGCCGTTGGTGGTGTAGTTTACGTGACGGAACTGCAAGTCGCCGAATGCGTCGAGACTCTCGGTGATGTGAAGTGTGGCCTTGGTGTAAACGCTGGCATCAGCCTTGTTGGCGTCGCTGTCGTAGTATTTGTAACTCTGGCGTTTCAGCTTCAGGGTTTGGCTGAGTGTAGGGTTTGATGTGTAGGTGATGTAGCCGTAGTGGTTGCCTTCGAAGTTTTGCATCGACACTCCTGCCGTGAAGTCCCATTGGTCGTCGCTGTAGTTTATGTTTGACACGATGCCGTAGGTGTCTTGCGTCAGTCCTTTCTTGCGTATGAAGTCGGCACGCTTCACGGTGTTTCCGTCGGTGTCGGTGAAGTTTGCGAGCCCGAATTTCTTGAGTTTGTTGTCGTGACGGAATTCCGTGTAGTATCCGTGGCCACGGGTGTAGTGCAGCGATGTGGTGGTGCTCCAGTTGTTGTCTATCTGCCAAGCCAGCGACAGTATGTTGTGGTTCTGCCAGAAGTTGTCGGTAGCTTTGGGCCACATATCGCCGTTTGCCATCTGGTAGCGCTTCACTTCGAAGCCGCCTTCCCAGTCGGGTATGAACTGTTCGTATAGGCTGTTGAAGCGGCCGAGCCCCTGATTGTAGAGGTCTTTGTAGGTGCGAATGCCGTTGTAGATGTTGAGGCTGTAGTCGTCGTTTCCGGCTGTGACTCCGTTCCATGCCTGACCGGTCGACTCGAAGTTTCCTATGTTTTTGTATGTCAGCCAGATGCTGCGGCTGTCGTTGACGTATGCCACACCTGCGTAGTAGCTGCCCGAGCGACCCTCGGTGCCGTGTATGTATCCGTCGGAGTGGGTCTCGTGGTATGCTGCGTCGATCATTACGTGGTTGGCCATGAGTCCTGTCGAGGCTGATGCTCCGGCGTTCCATGTAGCGTAAGAGCCGTAGGAAGCATTGACTTCGGCCGATGGTTCGAGCTGTGGCTCCCGGGTCTTGAGCGATATGGTTCCGGCGAACGCACCGTCGCCGTTGGTCGATGTACCCACTCCGCGCTGTATCTGCGCGCTACCCATCAGCGAGCCGTAGCTGTTCATATTAGCCCAAAACACACATTGGTCTTCGGGCGAATTGAGCGGCACTCCGTCGAGTGTGACGTTGATGCGGCTGTCGCCGGCACCGCGGATGCGCATGTAGGTCGTTCCCGTTCCCACTCCGTTCTCGCTCCATGCCACCACGCCCGGGGTGCGGGCAAAGAGGAAGGGAAGTTCCTTGCCGGTGCGCGAGAAGTCGGTGAGTGTCTCGCCATTGATGTTACTTACTGCAAATGGTGCGTCTTTTTTCACACGCACACCCATCACCACCACCTCGCTCAGCTGTTGCAAGAGCAATGTGTCGGTAGCCGTTTGTGCTGTCAGGCCGAGCGGCAGGCTCAGCAGTGCAGCAGCGAAAGTCAGTTTCTTCATTTGTGTTTTGATTTAACTAAAGATTAAACAATGAAAAGGGGTGGAAGATAATGTGTAATCGTCCCTACGGCAGCATTACCTGCATCAGGTCAGTGGGTATGATCTCAGCCGACTTCCCGAAGGATGGTCAGCACCCCTTTAGTTAAAAACTCGGCTGCAAAGTTACGACTTTTCTGCGGAATGAACACCATGTTGGATGAAGAAAATGCATCTTCATGTTCGTTTTTGATATATGTGAGGTTTTGCGAGGATATCCTCAACACGCTGCGAGGATATCCTCAACACG
>JAFUSD010000192.1 GCA_017480685.1 Bacteroidaceae bacterium | reverse complement strand
GTGCGCTGATGACAAAGAGTAGATGAATTCTGATGAATAAAGAATAAACAAAGAGTATAAATAACAGTAAGCGTAAGTGCTCGGCGGTTCCGCCGCCGAGCCTCAAACAAACAACCATTATGCCCGCCCCCAAAAGCCCAACCGTTCATAGCATGAAGCGCCGTGCGGTCTTCTGCAACTATACGGCTCCTGGCATCTACCACGTCACCATCACGGTGGCCGATGGGCTCGGTCCGATACTCGGACGTGTGGTGGGCGACCTCTCACAGCCCGACGGCACACCTGGCGCTCCTCGCGTGGAGCTCACAGCCGTAGGGCAGATAGTGGAACAAGAACTGACGCAGACCATGCCGCACCACTACCCCATGGTGGAGGTGCAAGACCACGTGGTCATGCCCGACCATCTGCATGCCATCATCGAGGTGCATGGCACTTTGGTCGGTGCCAGTGGGCGCCCCACGCATCTGGGGCAGGTCATTGCAGGGTTTAAGTATGGCAGCAACCGCCGTTGGTGGCAATGGCAAGACACACAGCTTGGAATGCAGCCAGGAATGCAGCAGGCCAAGCAGCCAGGAATGCAGCAGGCCAAACCTGCTGCCACAAACACCGCCGCCGCCGCTGCCCTTGCTGGCGCCGCTGCCCCTGCCGCCCTTGCTGGCGTCAGTGCTGAGCGGTTTGGTCGCTCAGAGCATGCTTCCACGCTTCGCCCTCCTCTTTGGGCGCCTGGCTATTGCGATGTGATGCCGCTGCGGGCGGGCCAGCTGGCCACCCAGCGGGCATATATACGTACCAACCCGCGGTCGCGACTGCTCCGCATGTCCAACCGCGCATGGCTCACAGCCCAGCGTGCTGCTGTCGGCACACGGCTCACGCCTTCGGCCTTGCGTGGCTATCTGTCGCGCGAGTGTAGCGACGACGATGTGTCGCCCTTGCGGCTCGACCCCGTCATGGCTCGCCTCTTGGTGGGCAGCGATGGCTTCATCTGCTGCGACAGCTATGGCGACCGCTCGCTGCTCGAGCGTCGGCTGCTGCCGGTGGTGTGTCATCGTAAAGACAAGGCACTACGTGCCACACAGCTGCGTCGTTGTTTCGACGAGGCAGAGAAAGACGCGGTGCTTGTGTCGGCGCGCATAGCGCCAGACGAACAAGCCATCGTCGATGCAGCCCTTGAGGCTGGATATCCGGTGGTGCGAGTCATGCCCGATGGCATGGCAGATCACTACCACCCATCCGAAGTACTGACAACCCTATGTGCTGCAGGGCAGCTCTTGCTGGTCACCCCGTGGCGCTACCAACATAAACCCGAATCCGAGCCCATCACGGCTCGCGAGTGCAAGACCATGAATTGCGTGGCACAAGCACTCTGTCGTCTCAAAGACGACTGGTGGAAGTCCTGACAATTCAGAACCGAACTACCGATGTTGCTACTTGCTCAGGCACCTATGCGCATCCCCCAATGGTTTTCACAGCCCACCGATATACAATCATACTGATAACAGACTAAACAAAACACCAACAAACAATATGTGTATAAAAATGATACAATCAACTAACAACCGATTATTCAGAGTAATGAAGTTAGTAACTATGCGAGTCGCTCTCGCCACAGTGATGATGTGCGGAGTTGTGGGGGCGAAGGGACAAAATTATTATGTTTTTTATAATAACACGTATGGTTACATAAGTAACAATAATGGTACACTTGCCAGAACCACAACTTTAGGAACGAATTGCATTTGGATTGCATCAGATGTGTTAAATGCTAATACACCAAATACTTTACAGTCTTTTAGTAATGCATCTAATTATCTTATAGACTCTAATGATGGTCCTGCGATAGGAGCTAGTGACAGGAGGTGGGGTGTTGATAGCAGTAATCGTCTTTATGCAATTTGGGGTAGTAACTATTACTTAAAATATAATAATTACGCATTTAATACAGAAAGTACAAATGCTAATGGTAATATGTTTACAGCCTATGAAGGGACAGGGGAGTCATATCCTCAAGGCCTTTCACCAATTTCAATTAGTGGTGATGAAATTATATCTTCTGTTGGGACAAAGCAAGGTTATACGCACACCAACTCAACATTTGCAGAAAATGCATATACCTATATTACAATTAGAGGAACTCAAATAATAGTCTTATCAAATGGAACGACAACAAATACGCGTCCTGCAACCACAACTATTACCTCAGGTTACACTTGGTCGCTTTCTGACAATGCATCAGGTTATGCCACTGTAAACGCTTCAACTGGTGATATAACGGTTACTGCAATGCCGAGTCAGAAGAAAGTAATTACATTAAATTGCACTGTGACATATAATGGTTATAGTAATACAGCGTCGCTGCCAATAACCCTGTCATCATCTGGTGTATCATCTGATGGAATTGTTACCCTCGACGACCGCGAAGACCATAACTGGAGTTATTATAGCGACCCTTCTTGTCCTATTCGTAGCCTGAATCCGGCTGATGTGACTATTACTTACGAAGGTAACGGCAAGATGTATACTTCTACAACCGCTACACCATCAGGTGATTTAAGTAACGCATCGGGTGTGAAAGTAGGTATTGATGCCGATGCACATGCTTTTGTGTATTACAAGACCCTTGAGCGTACAGATGGTGCTACAGCAGCAAGTGTCAGTGCTGCTACAGGTCGATGCCTATATACTACGATTCCAAATCCATTCTCTGTACGTCCTACATTCACCAGCGGTGGTACGAAGTATTATACGGGTTTCTACAAATGGCGCGTGAAGAGTGTATCGGGCGGTTCAATCTATACAGTTGCTGCAGGTGGAACAGCCGCAGGTGTTGGTACTATGCTTGATGCTGAGCAAAACATTTACTTTGCTCCAACTAATTCAACTGGTATGAAGGTTGAGTTGGAGGCAGTATGGGCAAGAGCGTATGTGGCAACAGCTGGAGCTAATGGTGCAAATCAAATAGGTTCATACGATGTAGGGTATGAACGCAATTTTCTTGTTCTGACTACAAACAATGAATACAGATTTGGAGGAAGTGATAATAGAAGAATATCCAACACAGGCTATGCTGCTACAATCTCAAGATATTATCCTGATGGAACACTTGGAAGCACATCTGGTAGAATTACAGTTGGTTCAACTACTAGTTGGGGTAGCACAACGTACAGTTTCTCTCTTGCTTCTAATACAAAATTTGAGTATGTAGAGTTCTCTAATATGGATAACAGAACTATTACTGCTGCTGGATATGAACTTATCTTTGGCCGTGGTGTTGCACCTTATAGTGGTACATATTGTGCTAATACAATTCAAGGCATGGCTGCTGGTAGCTCTTCAGCAGTAAACTATAAGATAAGAATTGAGAGTGGAGTATTCCGAAACTTCTATTTACTGACCAATGTGGACACTCAAACTTTTTCAAGCACTGTATCGGCAAAAGTTATTTTCGGCTCTGACTTCGATAGAGCGAAAAGTGATAATTCAAAACTATCTATAGCATCGAATGGAGGAGGAGAAGTATATGGTTCCAGTGGCTCTATTTTCTCATCATCATCAAATAAGGATAATCTAACATTCGATTGGACAGTAAAGAGTGGTACTATTCATGATGGTATTCTTGGTTCTGCTTCTGGCGGTGACGAAAGTATTTATATAGGGAGTTCTGAGTCCAATAGTAACAATTTGCGATATGTGGGCAAACGTCGTATTCTGATTGAAGGAGTCAATATGGCAAGTATTGCAGGTGGTATGAATAGCTCGACTGCAAATGGAGGGAGCAATTATAATAATACAACACATGTCACCCAGTCAGCAGATGATTATGTCGTAATCAGAATTAAAGGTGGAACGATACGTGGCTCTGTATATGGTGCAGCTGCATTTGCTGGTGCCGGTGGTGGCCGTAAGTTCATCTTTACTGGAGGCAGTATTGGTGGATGGGTTGCTGGTGGAGCCAATGGTACACAAACAACAGGTGGTACTTTATATGGCGCAACTCGATTGTATGTTGGAGGTAATGTATTTGTTAGTAGTAATGGTTCTACAAAAGTTATAAATCGGGCTGTGGGTGGAAATGTTTTTGGCGCAGGTTGTGGATATGGTCCTGGAAGTAATTCTGGACAGGTATTGACATACGGAACTTGTGTTGTTGTAGCAGACAATGCTTACGTAGAACGTGGAGTATATGGCGGCGGTTCGTATGGATATACAACCAACACTGCAGATATATATATTCTTGGTGGACATGTTGAGGGAAAGAATGGTGGCGTAAGTGGCGAGTCATACTCTGCTAATATCACTGGTGGCGTTTATGGTGGTGCCTGCCAGAACCAAGGCGGAACTACTAATATAACAATGACTAACGGAATTGTTGAAGGTGGTCTATATGGTGGCAGCAATGCTACTGGCACTCTTTCGGGTAACGTAACTATCCAAGTCAACGGTGGCCAGGTTGGTGCTGATGCCGACCATACTGCCAACATCCATGGAGGTGGATATGGTAATGATACCGAGGTGAATGGTAATATCCTGGTGAATATCGGTGAGAAGGGCCAGACGGCTGCGGGCGCTATGATTTATGGCGATGTATATGGCGGTTCGGCTCTGGGTAATGTCAACGATGCCATCTCCGACAGTGTTGCCATAGGTCTGTATCGCGGCACGATACAGGGTAATGTATATGGCGGCGGTCTTGGCAACAACACCTATGCTGCTGCCGTGAGGGGTAATGTGCGTGTCGATGTCGACGGTATTGCGTTTGTGACTACCTACGACGGAACAAATGCGAGCGACGGATCGCCCATCCCTGCCACCGGACGTATATTCGGTTGTAACAACAACAACGGTACTCCCAATGGCTCGGTGCGCATCAATGTGTATAAGACTGCTCGTGCCGACGGTGCGGCTCATACTCGTGGCGAGTATGAGGTTCAGGCAGTGTATGGCGGTGGCAACCTTGCTGCCTACACTCCTACTACCAACCAGGCTACGAGCGTGAACGTGTATGGTTGCGGCGAGTCGAGCATAGAGTATGTATATGGTGGCGGCAATGCAGCACCGGTGCCTGCTACCGATGTCAATGTGTATGGCTCGTATGAGATAAACTATGTGTTTGGCGGTGGTAATGGTAAGGACGATGTGAACGGAGCAGCCAACCCTGGTGCCGATGTAGGAAAGAAGAAGGACGGCTCGTCGTATGGCACGCAGCCAGTGGTCGGCACTGCCAATACCGAAATCCTCGGCGGCGTGATACACCATGTGTTTGGCGGCAGCAACACCAAGGGCGATGTGACCAAGGATGCACATGTGATACTGGGCGACCAGAACCTGCAGTTCTGCGAATTCAAGGTCGACGAGGTGTATGGTGCCGGCAACGAGGCTTACATGAGCGGCGATGCAGAAATCACGATGAACTGCATCGAGGGACTTACTGCCATCTATGGCGGTTCGCGCAGGGCCGATATCGGTTCGCCTACAGAACGCAAGAATGTTGTCCTCAATATCTATGGCGGACATTTCGACCAGGTGTTTGGCGGCAACAACGAGAGCGGTTGCATCTATGGCTCCATCACCGTGAACATACAAGAGAACGGCTGTCTGCCTATCGAGATAGGCGAACTCTACCTCGGCGGTAACCAGGCTCCATATTCGGTGTATGGATACAACACCGACAAGACTCCTGTGACCAGCGGTACCGCGTTGTACGGCTATCCTGTGCTCAACGTCATCTCTGCCACGAGCATAGGCTCCACCTATGGTGGCGGACTTGGTGCGACTGCTAAATTGTATGGCAACCCTCACATCAACATCAACATGGAGCAGGGTAGCATCAACGGTAAATACGAATACGAGGAAGGCAAGTCTGACGTACGATACAAAGGTAAGGGCTATGAGACCGCCCAAACCCTCGACCTCGGCCATCTGGGCACCGTGTATGGCGGTGGCAACGAAGCCGAAGTGATTGGCGACACATACATACAGGTTGGTACCGGCACCGATGCTGCCGGAGCTGCGCTGACACGTCAGGATGCACAAATCACCGGCAACGTCTACGGTGGTGGCAACCATGCCGAAGTGACGGGCAAGACCAATGTGGTGATAGGTAAGTAAGCCAATTCATAAGCTAACAGATGATGCCACACTTACGGCATCAACGGTCGTCCCCCGTACAAGGGACGGTCGTACTTCCTACAGAGTACGGTCGTCCCCTGTACGGGGGACGACTTTCTCAAACACAAGAAATTGTTTGAGAATATATCTGTTTGATTATCAAAAGGGGTATTTTGGGCGCTGGATGTTATGTCAGCTTTCTGTAGCGTGCACCCCCAAGTAGTTCTACTATTCCTTTGCACTCCAGTTCGTATAGGATGTAGCTTATGGCCGAATAGTTCATGCCAGTGAGTGTCACTATTTGGTTTATCTGTATGCTTTCGTCAGAGCTCATGAGGTTCAGTATTCGCTGTTCGTCTGTAGTGAGTTCGGGGAATAGCGTTTGTTGTTTCGGCATTTGTTTGTTTTGCTGTGTGTTCCAGTTCATGGCAGTCACTATGTCTTCTGCCGTCTGTATCAGTTGTGCTTTTTGTTTTTTTATGAGTATGTTGCATCCCTGGCTCATTTCGTCGCATACTCTTCCTGGCATTGCAAATACGTCGCGGTTGTAGCTCAGTGCCATGTCGGCAGTTATGAGCGAGCCGCTGTGTTCGCCGCTTTCCACCACGAGTGTTGCGTCGGCCATGCCTGCCACAATTCGGTTTCGTTGCACGAAGTTCATGCGGTCAGGCGTTGTCCCGCTGGGATATTCTGTCATCAGTCCGCCGTTGTTCACCATTTGCACAGCCGTGTTGCGGTGTGTAGCCGGATATATGCGGTCGAGCCCGTGTGCCAAAACCGCGATAGTTGGCAGTCCGGCTTCTATTGCAGCTCGGTGAGCGCTGATGTCGATGCCGTATGCCAGTCCGCTTACTATTAGCAGGTCGGGCACCATCTGTGAGAGGTCGCGCACTATGGCTCGACACATGTCGCGTCCGTAGGGTGTGCACCGTCTCGAGCCCACTATGCTCAGTGTGTGTTGTTGGTTCATAAGTCCGGTGCCGCAGTGGAAGATGAGTGTGGGCGAGTCGTGGCAGTCGAGCAACCGGCGTGGGTATGCGGGGTCGGCCAGCGTGTAGGCTTTTATTCCCTTGCGCCCGATGAAGTCCATCTCGCGTTCTGCCCCTGCAATATATTCGTCGAAGTGGCTCACGGCTTCTACGAGTCGTGGGGTGGCGTCGGGCAGTATGTCGCGCAGCGAGTGGCGGTGTTGATAGAGTGTAGTTGCCGAGCCTGCCGACTCATAGAGCTTGCGGGCTATGATTAGTCCTACCTGCGGCAGGCGGGTGAGGGCTATGGTGTAGATTATCTCTTGGTCTGTCATTGTGTTTAGGTGGTGGGGGTGGAGAGAGGCTATAGAGCCTATAGCAGCTATGCCTGTTTCCACTTACAGAATATCCACTTCGCTGAGTTGTCCGTTTACCACACACACGGTGTCTACCTGTGCCCTTACGGCGAGTCGCATGTCAGAACGGCGGTAGATGTCTTGGTGGAAGATGTATTTGAACTTGTCGTGCACGTATCTGGTTCTCACAACAAATTCGTCGCCGCTTTTCAGCGGGAGTTTAAAGCGCATAGTGATTGCCGACACCACTGCATCGATGCCCTCGGAGTGGAGACGTGCAAAGCTGATGCCGCGCGAGAGGAGGAACTCATGGCGGGCATGTTCAAGGTAGTGTTGATAGTTGGCATTGTTGACGATGCCTTGAAGGTCGCATTCATAGTCGCGCACTTTCATCGGCAGTTCGTGATGAAATTGGTCCATAGTGTGTCGTAGTTTTTTTTGATTTAGTGCAAAGATACGAATTTATTCGCAGTTGACAAACGCGTAACAGAAAAAGGATAAGCTATTGCATAAAAACAAGTGGAAATAGATGAAAATAGTGTAGACGGCATGTGTTATTAGGAAAATCTTTGTATATTTGCAAGCAGAAGGTATAATCAACCAATAAACCATAAACTATAAACCATCAACCATCAACATTCAACAATAAACCATCAACAATAAACATTCAACCATCAACCATGAACAGAATACTTTTCACCTTGCTCGCACTGTTAGCGATAGCAACAAGCCGAGCCGACGACATCAAGATTTATCTTGGTGGTAATCCACTTCAAGAGGGCAGTTGCGGCGAGATGCATCCTTGGACCCATCCCGAAATCACTGATGGCGAAGCCACCTACAGTCCTCTCAACAAAGTGCTTGTACTCGTTTCGGCCACTATTGATGTCGAACTAATGACAGCGCTGATGATCTATGAGCCAATTACCATCATGCTCAAAGGCACAAACACCATCATCTGTAAGAGCACCGATGCCATTCTCGCTAACGCCGACATCACCATCACGAGTTTTGATGCAGAAAATCCCGGAACCCTGATATGC
>JAFUSD010000191.1 GCA_017480685.1 Bacteroidaceae bacterium | reverse complement strand
GGGGAGGAGCTTTATCCATCCTGATGGTATCCTCTCCCCTCTCTCCCTCGGGGGAGTGCGAGGGGGAGAAAACCGAATTGTCACCCCTCAGTCCCCTCAAGGGGATGAGGGGAGATAAGAGAGGGGTTTCCTTTTAACTTCCCTTCAATTATCAATTCTCAATTAAACAGGTCTTACTTTTCCCAATACTTGATGAGTTTCTTCAGTTCCTTGCGGCTGATGTAGGTAATCGAGCCGTGCTTCTGCTCTTCGAAGTTAGTGCGTGTCATGCGGTTGCTGGCTTCATCGAAGTAACCGATGGGGTGGTAGGTGAAGAAGTCGCGTGTCTCGACAAATCCGAAGTTCATCGGCCGACGGTTGAAGTTGTCGAACATGAGTACGTAGGTGTCGGTGCCCAGTCGGCGCCACAGGCTTGGTGCTTCGTGTCCCTGTCGCTCGCCGTCGTGGTAGTAGTCGTCGGTGGTGTAGGGGCCTGTGATGTTGGCCGATGCGGCATGTCGTGGTGTGGCTCCCCGCTCGTGGCTTACGTAGAAGAGGTGGTAGGTGTCGCCTACCTTGGTTATGTTTGAGTCGATTACGTTGTAGCGGTCTTCGGGTGCCTCGAACAGTAGCTGTGGTGTGCTGGTGAGGTGGGTGAAGTCGTCGTCAACGTAGGCGCAGTATATCTTGTTGTGTTTGTTTCCCTCGCGGGTGGTGAAGTGTATGAGCATCTTGTGCTGCTCTTCGTCGTATACTGTCTCGGGTGCCCACACGCATCCCACTTCTTTCCAGTTCATGTCGGGCTGTGGTGGCAGTTGTGTGAAGTCGATGCCATGGTGTGTCCAGTGTATGAGGTCGGTTGACTTCATGAGCACGAGTCCTCGGTTGTTGCCCCATGCATATAGTTTTCCGTCGCGTTCCCATTCGGTGGTGCGGTATCCTTCGCGCATGGCGTAGATGTGGAGGTCGGTCATGGCTATGTAGTATGCTCCGTCGGGTCCGCGGAAGATGTGTGGGTCGCGTATGCCGTGTTGTTGTGCTATGGTGTCGCCTGCCACGATGGGGTGGTCGTCGTTGAGTGCTGTCCATTGGTATCCGTCGAAGCTGTATGCCATGTGGAGGCCGTGGTCTTGGTCTTTGTGATATACCATGAGGTATGCGTCGAGTTTTTGCGAGTAGGTTGGCAGACAGGCTGTGGCGATGAGTATTGCAGAGAGTGTGCGTATGAGGGTGTTATGCATATTGTTGCTGATTATTGTTTTATGAGGTTGAAGTGGTTGGAATGAGTTATCAGTAGTTGAATGTGCCGGCTTCGCTCTTGATGGTGAGGGTGGGGCGTGCTTCGTCTTTTGGCTTTTGTTCTTCTATGTGTCCGATGATTTGTGCGTCGATGTTGAAGGAGCGGCTGATGTCGATCACTTGCTGGGCATCGGCGGGGTCGACGTAGATTTCCATTCGGTGGCCCATGTTGAAGACGCGGTACATCTCGCTCCAGTCGGTCTGGCTCTGCTGCTGTATGGCTCGGAAGAGTGGCGGGATGGGGAAGAGGTTGTCTTTGACTACGTGGCATCCTGCGGCCACGAAGTGTAGCACTTTGGTTTGTGCGCCTCCGGTGCAGTGTACCATTCCGTGTATCTGTGGTCGCATTTGGTCGAGTATGCGTCGGATGACTGGTGCGTAGGTGCGTGTGGGCGAGAGCACGAGCTTGCCGGCATTCACTGGTGCGCCTTCCACGGGGTCGGTGAGGTGGTATGTGCCGCTATATACGAGTTCGTCGGGCACTGCGTGGTCGTAGCTTTCGGGATATCGCTCGGCCAGGTATTTGGCAAACATGTCGTGGCGTGCCGATGTGAGTCCGTTGCTGCCCATGCCGCCGTTGTATTGTTGTTCGTAGGTGGCTTGTCCGGTGCTGCTCAGTCCTACTATCACGTCGCCCGGTCGTATGTTTGCGTTGTCGATTACGTCGGCTCGGCGCATGCGGCATGTGACGGTGGAGTCGACGATGATGGTCCTCACGAGGTCGCCCACGTCGGCTGTCTCGCCTCCGGTGCCGTAGATGCCTATTCCCATGTCGCGCAGTTGGGCCATGAGGCTGTCGGTGCCGCTAATGATGGCGCTGATTACTTCGCCAGGTATGAGCATCTTGTTGCGTCCGATGGTTGAGCTGACGAGTATTCCGTCGGTGGCTCCCACGCAGAGCAGGTCGTCGGTGTTCATGATGAGTGCGTCTTGTGCTATGCCGGCCCATACTGACAGGTCGCCGGTCTCGCGCCAGTACATGTAGGCGAGGCTCGATTTGGTTCCGGCTCCGTCGGCGTGCATTATGTTGCAGTAGTCGGGGTCGCCGCCTAGGATGTCGGGTATGATTTTGCAGAAGGCCTGCGGATAGAGTCCTTTGTCGATGTTGCGGATGGCGTTGTGCACATCTTCCTTGGCGGCACTTACGCCGCGTAGCATGTAGCGTTGGTCGGAAATCATATATATAAAGAGAGTTGTGGTTAAGCTTATTGTTTATTGGTGTGGCTAGTATTTCTAGTATGACTAGTACGACTAGTATTTCTAGTGTGGCTAGTATTTCTAGTTTGGCTAGTACGACTAGTATTTCTAGTTTGGCTAGTTTTTTCTACTTCCAGAACACGAAGCAGACGGCTCCTACGAGGCATAGGAATGCTGCTATGTGGTTCCAGTGCAGGTGTTGCCCCTGGAAGCACATCATGGCAATGACGGTGAATACGCTTATCGAGATAACCTCTTGTATCACTTTCAGTTGCATGAGCGAGTAGGGCCCTCCGTTGATGTCGGAGCCTATCGAGTTGGCTGGGATGAGGAAGCAGTATTCCAATCCGGCCACGAGCCACGAGAGGAGCACGACCAGCGGCATAGGCCACGAGTCGCTTATGTGGTGCTGGCGCAGCAACAGGTTGCCGTACCATGCGAATGTCATCAGGGTGTTCGATGCGATGAGCAATAGTATTGTGTATGTTCCTTTCACTGTCTTGTAGGTTTTGTTTATGCTGCAAAGTTACGCATTTTTGCTGAATCGGCGATGTGCAAGTAGTGAAAAAGCGGTTGTGCAGGCGATGATTCGTCGGTTTTGAGTGATAATGCAGTATGGCGCGCACTGTTTTTCATCATTCTGCTGCTACAATATTCTGTGGCTCTTGCGGTTGATTCAATATGTGTTTTATGTTACAGTATTTGCAATAATTCTGTCTCATTCGACAGATAAAATTAGGTCTTTCATGATATTTTATATGAAAAACGTGGTGCGTGTCGCAGAAAAGTCGTATCTTTGTGGCGTACTTAGTTAAAACCTCATAACCTTACGTACTATGGAAGAAAACAAGAACATGAGTCGTCGTGAGTTTATCCGACGTATGGGTATCGGTGCCGGGTCGGCTATGGCCATCATGGCATTCGAGCCTCTGAACATCATTGCTAAGGAAAAACATTTGAATCCGGCCGACATCCGCATGACTTATCGTGTGCAACACGGCAGTGGCGAACAGATTTCGCTGCTGGGCTTCGGTATGATGCGTTTGCCAAACAATCAGGAAGAAGTGAACAAACTGGTGGATTATGCCATCGAGCATGGTGTGAACTACTTCGACACCGCACCTATGTATATGGGCGGACAGTCGGAGGTGCTGATGGGTAATGCCCTCTCGCGTCATCCGCGCAACAAATATTTCGTGGCTACCAAGATGTCGAACCAAAACCAGCGGCAGTGGACATTCGAGGCATCGAAGCAGATGTATGAGCAATCGATGAAGAAACTGAAGGTGGATTACATCGACTACTACCTGCTCCACGGCATCGGTGGCGGTATGGACAACTTGAAAGGTCGTTTCTTCGACAACGGAGTGCTCGACTTCCTCCTTAAGGAACGCGAGGCCGGACGCATCAAGCACCTCGGCTTCTCATACCATGGCGACGTAAGCGACTTCGATTACCTGCTCGACAACCAAGCAAAATATCACTGGGACTTCGTGCAGATTCAGATGAACTTCCTCGACTGGCGTCATGCCTCGATGCGTGGCGGCCGCCGTAGCGATGCCGATGCTGAATACCTGTACGACAAATGCGAGAAGACAGGAGTGCAATGCGTGGTGATGGAACCACTGCGCGGAGGTGCGTTCGGACGTATGGCACAGGAACTGGCCGACCAGCTCAAGGCCGTACACCCCGACGACAGCACCGCACGCTGGGCATTCCGCTGGGTGGGTTCACACACCAACATACTCACAACCCTCAGCGGCATGAACCGCATGGACCATCTGGAGGAGAACGTGAAGACCTTCTCGCCACTCGACCCCTGCACCGAAGCCGAAAACCGACTGCTGGCATCCATCGCCGACCAGATGTCGGGATTCCCAACCATCCCGTGCACCACATGCTCTTACTGTATGCCATGCCCTTACGGCGTGAACATACCAGGCAACTTCGCATACTACAACGAGGCAGTGACCAACCACACCCTGCCGCTGCCCGACAAGAGCGACGCCGGATATGCCGCAGCATTCGCCAAGTTTGAAGAAGGCTACAAGAAGGCACTGGCCGACAAGAAACAATGGGCCGAACAGTGTCAGGATTGCGAAGAATGTCTGTCGAAGTGTCCGCAGCAGATACGCATACCGAACCAGCTGGCACGTATCGTCGAGACATTGCAGAAGAAGTAAAACCCCTCTCTTATCTCCCCCAAGGGGAGAAGATACCATTCGGGTTTAAACGATATAGCAAAAGGGAAGTTAAAGAGGCGAATGATACCGCTTATAGGTATCGTCCCTTTAACTTCCCTTTAACTTCCTTTTAACTTCTTGAGGTAAATTGAAGATTTTGCAATCAAAAAGGAAATAGCTAAATAGTTCAATCGAGAATAAATCGTAAATAGTAAATTGTCAAATAGTAAATCGTACAGGCTTCCCTTCAAATCACCATGCACAAATACACCGCCAACTCCACCATCAGAAATGCAGCTCCACAGCAGTCGCCCGTGTAGCCGCCCAGTCGGCGATGCAGGTAGTAGTAGAGTGCATACATCGTGAGCGACGGAACGAAGATGATGAGCGAAAGCGACGGTATGACACCGAAATAGAATACGCTGACCAGCATGTAAGCCGCCAGCGGAATCAACCCCTGCACGGCAAGCAGAATGCAAGCCACGATGCCTGGCCGCTGATACACCGTGCGGTTCTTTGCCGTGTCGGCCGTGCGGGCATAGGGCAGCATCAGAATCATCTGAGCACTTATCATCTTGGCAAATGGGTCGGCCATCAGTATCGTGAGTGCTGCTTGCATGGGCGACATATAGCTGAGCGCCGCAAACAGCAACAGAAAATAAACGATGAGCGAGATGACACCATAGGTCCCGATGCGCGAGTCCTTCATTATGGCCAGTATGCGCTCGCGGTCGGTGCCCCCTCCGCCAAATCCGTCGAAGAAGTCGGCAAGCCCGTCCTCGTGGAGCGCTCCGGTGATGAGCAGGCGCGAGAGTATGGCCAGGATTACAGCTATGCTATAAGGCATGACGAGCGACGCGCCATAAAGCACCGCGGCCATCACGCCGCCGGTGAGCCATCCACACAGCGGCCACCACTCCACAACGTGCGAATACGACTGCTGCGGTGGCTCGTGCAGTCGCCAGAAAGGCAGGCGCGTGAAGAAGATGAGCGCTGCCCACAGGTTGTTAAAAGTATTTCGTAATCTTTGCATTGTCGAAGTTGTTCATTTCGTTTATCATACGTACTGATGATTCTATTATTGGATAGGCACACAGCGCTCCCGTTCCTTCTCCCAGGCGCAATCCCAGGTTGAGCAGCGGCCGTGCATTCATCCCCTCGAGCATTGCCTGGTGTGCATGTTCGTCGCCCGAATGACAGAACACCATATAGTCTTTCACTTCGGGACAGAGGCGTGTGGCGGCCAGTGCACATGCTGTCATGATGAATCCATCGACCATCACCACCATCTTCCTTTCTGCTGCACGCAGCATGGCTCCGATGGCGGCCACCATCTCGAAACCGCCGAAGTAGGCGATGACTTCTTCCGGCTTTATGCTGCTAAGGTCGCGCGACTTCGTTGTCAGGAAGAAATGCTCCACGGCGCTGTTCAGCACCTCGCGCTTATGTCGTATGCCTTCGTTCGTAAGTCCTGCGCCCGCACCGATGCAGTCGTCCAGCGGAATGTCGAGAAACAAGCTCATCCAGATGCTTGACGGCGAAGTATTGGCTATACCCATCTCGCCTATGCTCAGTATGTTGCAACCCTTGTCATGACATCTATCTACCAACTCAGCACCAATCGCCATCGTCCGCTCCATCTCCTCGGCAGTCATGGCCGGTTCGTGCAAGAAGTTGTTGGTGCCGCGCCGCACCTTGCGGTCGATGATACCCTCGATGCCGCTCAGGTCGTAATCCACACCCACATCCACGATGCTCAGGTCGAACCCATGCTGACGGCAGAACATGTTGACACCACCGCCGCCACGTGTGAAGTTAATCATCTGCTGCCACGTCACACATCGCGGCGACACACTCACCCCCTCGCGCTCGATGCCATGATCGGCACCCAGCAGCAAGTGGCACGGATGCGAAAGCTGCGGACACAACGTCTGCTGCACCATGCACACCTGCATTGCCAGTTCCTCCAACCGTCCCAACGACCCCTTCGGCTTGTTCAGGTTGTCAATCTTCTCCTGTATCTGCCCGCGCATCCCCTCCCCGGGCCTCTCAATATTGAATGTCATATCAATTCAGAATGTCTTTATTCGTCTGCAAAGTTAAGCATTTATTTCGGAGTATGCAATGAAATAAACCTTAATATTCATTATTTTTTATGACCATTAAAATATAATATCGTTGTCTGAAAACATAAATATCAATTCACTGCTAACACCTCAGCCTTGAACTTCTAGTGTTTCAGCCTTGAACTTCTAGCGTTTCAGCCTTGAACTTCTAGCGTTTCAGCCTTGAATTGCTAGGTAATCAAGCATGAATTCCTATCTAATCAAGCTTGAACAGACGTCTGCGCATATATACATAAAGGTCTGCGCGTACGTACGTAAATGCCTGCGCGTATATACGCACAACCCTTCACGAATATACGCGCAACCCCGAAAGCACGCGTTCTTTTCCCCATATTTATTTTTCCGGCCCCTTTTATCCGTCATTCCATCAGATTTTTTACTAAATATACAGATTATCAGTGGAATAAACTCTCGAAAACACTGACGGATGTAAAATCTATCCGTCAGCATTTTTTATATAACACTCTCATTACCAATCTTTTTACGCTGACTGATGGATAATGACGGATGCTGACGGATGATGGATGCTGACGGATAAAAAACGCCCATCCATCAGCCCCTAACACACAAACATACAATTAGTTACCCCTGAAAAATGACGGATGACGGATAAATCCGTAAAAACTCACAAGGAAATAAGAACACGCAACAGATTTTATATAATTGACAATTGAGAATTGACAATGAGCCATCCGAATGGGATACAACCTCCACCACTATAGCACCTACCTTCCCTAAACGTCATTCCGACTCCGACGCAGGAGTGAGGAGAGAATCTATGACAGGCCGAAGGACTGCTAATAATACATCATTCCGCGTATTTTGTCAGACAACCAAGACAACAATGGAGATGGTGATCGAACATAGTATTAGTTTTAAAATTGAAAGGATGAAAATAGAAAGAGGTGAACAAATCAATTGTTGTTCACCTCTCTAAATGTATGTTGGCTCTTATCAGTGCTCCTGCATATATTGGTATATCTCGAGTACATCCTGCGAATCTACCACTCCGTCACCGTTCACGTCTTGTGGCACCTTCGTGTTTGGTTCTGTACTATATGTTACGATGTTCTTAAACTCCGACCATCCTTCTGCCACGTAATATGCATTCTCCGAACCTTCGGGTACATATAGCGTACAAGTGTCGTAAATGCCATCAGCCATATCATATTGTGCCGCAGCAGGTCGTTTACTCTCAACCTTTATAGTTGCCAGACCTGTGCAGCCCCCGAAAACATGGCCGCCAATCGATGTCACGCTGCTCGGTATCTCTATTGAGGTTAAGCCTGTGCAGCCTTGGAAAGCATAATAGCCAATCGATGTCACACTGTTCGGAATCTCAATCGATGTGAGACCTGTGCAGCCTCGGAAAGCTCTATCTTCTATTGATGTCACACTGTTCGGAATTTCTATCGATGTCAAACAAACGCAACTGTCAAAAGCTTCATATCCAATTGAAATCACACTACTCGGGATTGCTATCGATGTGAGGCTACAGCAGTCTGAGAAGGCACTCGAGCCAATAGATGTCACACCGTCTGGAATGTTGATTGTTGTAAGGCTGTTGCAATCAGAAAAAACTCCATCGCTAATTAAAGTCACACTATTTGGCATGTTGACTGATATGAGGCTTTCGCAATTCATAAATGCAAATTTGCCAATTGTTGTCACACCGTTTTGGATGTTAATCGATGTAAGGCCTATGCAGCCCTCGAAAGCCTTATCACCAATTGATGTCACACTGCTTGGTATATCGATTGATGTAAGGCCTATACAGTGAAAGAATTTATAACTTATTGTATATCAATTTGTTTTAATCGAAATGGTAGAAAGGTGATGGCGTGGATTCTGTAGATTGAGAAAAAGGTAAAGATTTAACCTTTTTAACTTTTGTAAACTGCAAAAGGAAAAAAACACGGTATTATCCTATACTTCCGATGGAAGGATGCCATATTCGGCTTTGAAGCAGCGAGTAAAGTAGCTTGGTGAATTGAAACCACACTGCATGGCGACCTCGGAGGCATTATGACCGTCGCGAAGTAGTTGCATAGCCTTGGTCAAACGGTGC